>JBJMGU010000219.1:0-44366 GCA_045807765.1 Blastocatellia bacterium | reverse complement strand
ATCATTGCTCGGGGCAGCCGGAGTGAAATTCCCCAGCGCCACGGTGAAGGGCGGGCACTGGAGGTCGCGCTTTTGTGGGAGAGGGCTGTACCACTGATACGCCGCGTACAACTCGACCAGCAGCGGCAAGCCGACCAGCCCGCTCAAGGCGGCGCGCCGCTGCCCCCGGGTGTATGGAGACTCGTAAACCTTCTTGGGGATCATTGATTTCAGACGTTTCGATCTCCAGATGGCGAGCAGCTTCAGCCACAGCCCACAGACGATGACCGCAAGCATCGCATAGGCAAAATACGTCGGATTTTCCTTGTACAGCTTATAGCCGCCGATCAAGGCACCGACCAGCGCCAGCAGACCTATGACCCGCCCCTGGACGGTGTTTAGCAGGTCGAAGAAGCTTTTGTCATTTTTGTTACTCATCGCGCCCCCACGGGAATCGCCGCGCCGCAAGCCGGTCGCCGCGATCGGTTCGAGAGACTCGGTTAGTTGCCGGAGAAGGACTCGGCTCCCGGTTATGGCAGGGCGTTCACCTGCCCGAAGCTCTAGCTTGACGGTTCCCGTTCGCGGTCGCGGGTTGACTCCGAGAGATGACCGGAACGGCGAGGAGCGGGTGGCCGCGCGAAGCAAGTTTCTTAATTCATGTCGCGTACCCCTGCGGGTCGCTACTTCGCACGGCGCATTCTACCTTTTCCCGACCGCTTTGCCAATATGTATTTGCAAATACATAAAGCGTTGCGAATATTCCAGGCACGAAAGACCTGATTGGTTGACAGTGGGTGTAAACTTCGTGCTTTTGTGTTCGTGGCCGACCCGCGCGTGCCTTCAGATAATAATGCGGCAGAGCGCGGTGTGCGGGAGATTGTGGCGAGTCGCAAGATCAGTGGCGGGACCAGATCGGAGAAAGGCAGTGAAGCCAAGGGCATCTTGGCATGGCTGTTTGGAACGTGGCGCTTGCAACGTCTTGATCTCTACCAATGCTGCTTGAGCTTACTATCGGCACAAAATCCGACACTCTGAACAGTTACTTCCCCGCCCCATACGGAGTAAAGTAAAAGCAAAAAGCAAAAGGCAAGTGATGGCGTGTGATGCGCTGGCGCGTGCGGCAAAAGGCAAAAATGCAGAGCCCGGACCGAGAGGCGATTCGCTTCCGCCACTTTTCCCTCCAGTCGCTCGGACGGTTTGCTTGACAGGTCGCATGGGCGGCTTTTACCATCCATCGAGGAAACGATTGAGTGGAGGTTTGATTTGCAAACAAGAACAAAGCGCCCACAGCCCGACATCCGTGCGATCACGCGACTCGTGCCCGCGAGCGGCAATCTCGTGCAGGGACAGAACGAAGTTCGCCTGCACCCAGACCTTGAGCAAGCCGCCAAAGACGTCATCAGCGAAGGTCTTAACCATTACAGCTTTTTTGAAGGCACCGACAGCTTGCGCCGCGCCGTCGCCACCAAGCTGCAACAGCTCAACGGCGTCACCGTAGACCCCGACAAGCGCCCGCTCGAATTGATGATTACGCCGGGCGCGACCGGCGGACTGGTGGCCTTCGCGCATACCTTTCTGCGCGGCAAAGCGGCGCTGGTCTTCGAGCCCTACTACCCTTATCACAAGCGCACGGTCGAAAGCGCCGGCGGGCGGGTTGATGTCTTCAAGCTGCGCGGCGACCGGCTAGAGCTTGACCTCGACGAGCTGCGCCGCGTCTGTCGTGACGCCGCCCGGCGCGCCGAATTTCCGTTGAAAGCCATCATTGTCTGCTCGCCCGCCAACCCGACGGGCCGCGTCATGACGCGCGACGAGCTGCGCGGCATCGGCCAGATTGCCGAAGAGCTGAACCTGCTGATTCTGTCCGACGAGGTCTATGAACATTTCACGCTCGAAGCCGACGATCACGTCGCCACGGCCAGCGTCCCGGAAGCCGCGCCGCACACCGTAACGATCAGCTCGTTTTCAAAGTCGTGGGCAATATCGGGCTGGCGGCTGGGTTATGTCTACGGGCCGGGCGAGCTGGCCAGCCAGCTTGGGCCGCTCGGCAATCTTTACTACGTCTGCACGCCGACGCCATTGCAGCACGCGCTCTCGCGTGTGCTGGTCAAAGACACAGGCTATTACGACCGCCTCAGGGTAGACTTCGCCCGCAAGCGCGCCACTTTGAATGCGGCGCTCGAAGCCGTGGGCTTTCAAATCTACCCGTCGCGCTCCAGCTTCTACACCTGGGCGCGCATTCCCGAACGCTTCACGGATGCCGTCGAGTTGAATGAGCGGCTGATTCAAGCAGGCGTCGCCGGCGTCCCCGGTAGCGCCTTTATGGACGAGCCGGAGCAGGACGTTTATATGCGCTGGTGCTTCGCGCGCGAAGACGCGATGCTCGAAGCGGCGGCAGAGCGACTGGTCAAGGCGCTTTCCTGATTGGCAGATCAACCGACAGCGGGCCGAAGAACCTTGGACGATACAGTAGAGCAAGCCGGCGACGCTGACCGGCTGAATTACTTCAACTACTTCACCGAAGTCGAAGAGGAATTCGTGCGCCGGCGCGGCAAGCCGATGCTGGTCTCGCCGCTCGACTGGGCGCTGATCGAGAGCTGGAAGAGCGCCGGCATCCCGCTGCACGTCGTCTTGCGGGCGATCAATAAATCCTTTGACTCCTACGACTCCCGCGCGCGCAAGTACCGCAAAGTCAATTCCATCTTTTATTGCCAGCAGGAAGTCGAAGCCTCGTTTGCCGAATATCGGCTGGCGCAGGTCGGCGGCGCGCCCGCTGGCAGCATCACAGAAATAGAAGAACCGGCAACCTCCGCGGCTGAGCGTCAAACGGTCGAGCCGTTTCCGAAACCTGTGCTGCTCGATTTCCTGTCGCGCTCAGACGGCGAGTTGCGCGCCGCGGCGGCGCTCGCTCAGGAAGGCCAGCGCGGCGAAGTCGAAAGCGCCATCGAGCGGGCGCGGGCGCGGCTCGCAGAGATTCGCGCTACCATCGAGCAGGCAACCCGCGCCAATGCTGAAGCCATCGAGCACGACCTTGACGCTATTGACCGGATGTTGCTGGCGAGCGCGCGCCGTGCCCTCGGCGATGACGACTTCGCCTATCTGCGTCAAGAAGCCGAGGCGCAGTTACAGGCTTATCGCAAGAAGATGAACAAAGCCATCTACGAGCAGACGCTCGAAAACTTCGTCGCCCGCCGCCTGCGCGAAAGCAACGGCCTGCCGCGCTTGAGCCTCTTTTATATCTAAGCCTGCTCTCGCCGCGTCCCCGCGTCTCTTTCCACCGCTGCCGGCAAGCTGTTATCGTGAAAGAGTGACTACGCAATCGCTCAACCTCGGCGACAGTATTGAGGTGACCACCGAACGGCTCGCCTATGGCGGCGATGCCATCGCGCATCACGAGGGCTTGACGATCTTCGTCCCGCTGGCCGCGCGCGGCGAGCGTTTGCGCGTGCGCGTCGTCGAGCGCAAGAAGAATTATGCCCGCGCTGTCATAGAAACAATTGTTGAACCGTCACCGGAACGCCGCGCGCCATTGTGCGCGTACTTTGGCGAGTGCGGCGGCTGCCAGCTTCAGCACTTAACCTATGACGCACAGCTCGCGGCGAAATCCGGCTTCATCCGCGATGCGCTGACGCGCATTGGCAAGATCAGTTGGCCGCAAGAGATTGCCGTGTTGCACGCTGCCGAGACCGGTTACCGCGCCCGCGCCCAGATCAAGCTCGAAAGCGACAGGTCAACAGCGGATCAACCGCTACGCATTGGCTTCAATCGTTCGGCATCAAGCGCGGTTCGCGACGTTGCCAGTTGTCCCGTGCTGGTGCCGGAACTCGACGCGGCGCTCTCCCAGTTGCGCGAAGCGGCAAGTGATTCGACAGGCGCGGCGCGCGCTGATCTTTCACGCCTGCGTGAAGTCGAGATGGCCGCGGGCGACAGCGGCGTTGCCATCGCGCCGGCGGTGAGTGGTATGCCTTCAGGGACAATCACTCGCACGATCCAGAATCTGACCTACAAGTTCAGCCCGACGACTTTCTTTCAAGGCAATGCGCTATTGCTTGAGGCGCTGACCGGCGAGGCGCTGGATGATTATGCGGGCGGTGTGGCGGTTGATCTTTATGCCGGCGTCGGGCTGTTCACTCTGCCGCTGGCGCGACGCTTTCAGCGCGTCATCAGCATAGAATCCGACCTGGAAGCGGCGCGCTTTGCGCGGCAGAACATCGCGGCCAATCAGATCGCCAATGTCGAATTGCGGCATACACGCGTCGAGCAATGGCTCGCTGATTTCACAGCGCAGCGACCCACTGCGAGTGAGCCGGTTGACCTGTTGGTGCTAGACCCGCCGCGCGCAGGGGCCGCCGCCGCGCTCGACGGCATCATCGCCTTAGCGCCGGTGCGCGTGGTTTACGTCTCGTGCGACCCACCGACACTGGCGCGCGACCTGCGCCGCCTGCTCGATGCAGGCTACAGGCTCGACCGCGTCACCGGCGTTGATCTATTCCCGCAGACTTACCACGTCGAGACGGTCGCGCACCTGCAACATACAGCCTAGAGCGGTTTTCAATCTGGTGTAGCGCAAGCTAACCGCCTTGCGCTACAGCTCCAAACCTCATGCCTTCGGAGCAGAAGACTGCGCCTGCATGACCGCGCGCGCCAATGCTTTCAACTTCAAGAACTTCATCTTGCGATCAGAAGAAAGATCAAGATCAATGTAACATTCTATTGGGACGTGAGGCGCGACCAGCGGGCCGGGATTATTGTCCGGCGTGTCGGTCAACGTCAACGCATCGAAGAGGTCAGGCGCCGCTCGATCCCTTTCAGTCAGGTAGTTGTTGCCGGTAGCCGCCAGCTTGAGGTCGAACAGGTTGGTCAGGGTCTTGATGACCGTGGTGTGATCGAAGGGCAGGTCGGTGAGCGTGAAGTTCCAATCCGGCACCGCCCGCACAATCGTCCGCCGCGAGATGTAGGGCGAGATGAAGACCGCGGGGACGCGCACGCCATAGCGATCAAAATTGAATGGCGGGTTGATCGAATAGATCGTGTCGGGCGGCGGCGCCGGCGGCGGCGTGACGTGGTCATAACAGCCACCATGTTCATCATAGGTGATGATGAGCAAGGTACTTTCCCAGTACTGGCTCTGGCAGATGCGGTTATAGACGTCGGCGATCAGCGCTTCGCCGGCGGTCACATCGTGCGGCGGGTGCTCGTCGTTGGGAAAGAAGGCGTAAGCCGGCTCGATGAACGCATAGTCGGGGAAGTTATCGCCATCCAGGTCGGACTGGAAGTGCAGCTCATAGCTGTCAATGTTGGGCGACGTGAAGCTGCCATCCTGAAGCAATACCCAGTTGAACGCAACGTCGTGGAAGTAGGACTTCCACGTCTTGCCGCTGTCCTCGAACATATTGAAGACGGTTGGCAGGTCGGCGAGGTACTGAAAAAAGTCGGGGTCGAACAGCGCCCCATCGTAAAGCAAGCCCGCAGATGTGCCGGTGGCGACGTACAGGCGATTCGGAAAGGTTTCGGTCGGCGCTGAACAGAACCATTGATCACTGACCGCGAAATGTTTCGCCAGGGTGCTGATGATCGGCACCTGTTCCGGTGTGTAACTGTACATGATGTGCGGAGCGAGTTCGGCGCTGCCCGTCACCTGAAAGTAGTCGCGGAGAAAACCGCTATTATCACCAAGCGGCGTTTCCGGCGTGATATTAAGCTCGGTGTTCACATGGTCGAAGCCTTCGCCGGGGTCCGGGCTCGGGTTCTTTAAGCAGCCGGTCGTCAGCGAAGACGGCAGCGGCTTGGCGAAGACCTTTCCGGTCGCATGAATCTTGTTGTAATAGGTGTTTGGGGTGACGCCATTAAACTCAGGCCGATCCGGGTAAAGAAATCCCATCATATTATCGAGGGATCGATTCTCCAGCATCAGCACGACAACATGTTTGATTTTGTCTTTTATGTTGCTCACCTTCGTCTCCTTTGCATCAACCGTGAATGGCCCTGAAGTCAGCGCAAGATGTATCATCTTTTACAGTTCAATGCAATGGTAGCGCCACTAGAAACTTTCTTGTTGCTTTTAAACCGCCAGTTCGTTTACAGTTGTCGCGTCATACCCCTTTGGACCCGCCCCCTGAAAGGCTCGTTATGATTCAAGTGGTCGTCGTTGTTCTGGCCTGCATTCTTGCATTCCTTTGTGCCTTGACGCTCGCCGGCATCTCTTTATCGGCCTTCGGTAAACTGATGCGGCCCACGGACGATGAACGTGACAAGCAGGGTCTCTAAGCACTCTACTTCCAGCTATTCAACCGCCACAGCGACATGGCAAAAGCGATTGATGCAATCATCATCGGCGGGGGCCACAACGGATTAGTCACCGCCGCTTACCTGGCGCGCGCCGGCCTGTCGGTCACTGTGCTGGAGCGCCGCGAAGTCATCGGCGGCGCTTGCGTAACCGAAGAAATATGGCCGGGCTATAAAGTCTCGACGCTCTCTTACCTGTGTAGCTTGCTGCAACCTAAAATCATCAGCGAGCTTGAGCTGCCGCGCTTCGGCTTTCACCTTTACCCAAAAGACCCCTCGTTCTTCTCGGCCTTTCCCGATGGCCGCCACCTTTTCTTCTGGCAAGACATGGCGGCAACGCAGAAAGAGCTGGCAAAGTTCTCGAAGCGCGACGCCCAAACGTATCCCGATTATGAGCAGCAACTGGCGCGGCTGGCCGAGTGGGTTGAGGGGCTATTGATGCGAACGCCGCCCGACATCATCCATCGCAAGCTCGGCGACCTGCTGGCGCTCGGTCGCCTCGGGCTCGAAGCCCTGCGCTTCCGCGACCCAGACATCGTTCACCTCGTGAAGATCATGACGCAGAGCGTGCGCGCCTATCTCGACGAGCGCTTCGAGTCGGAGCACATCAAGGCGACGCTTTCGACTGATGGCGTCATCGGCACCAACGGCGGCCCGTCAACGCCGGGCACGGCTTACATCATGCTGCATCACGTGATGGGCGGCGCGACCGGCGTTCGCGGCCTCTGGGGCTTTGCGCGCGGCGGCATGGGAGCGATCAGTCAAGCCATCGCCGAATCGGCGGGCTCGCGCGGCGCAACGATTCGCACCGGCGCGACGGTCTCGCACATCCTGATTCGCAATGGCCGAGCCTTCGGCGTCGCTCTTGATTCCGGCGAAGAGATTCACGCCCGCGCCGTCATCTCGAACGCCGACCCGAAAACGACTTTTCTCAAATTCATTGAAGCGAAAGAGCTGGATAGCGATTTTCGCCGCGAGGTCGAAAACATTCGCATGCAGGGCTGTTCGTTCAAGATCAACCTGGCGCTTGACCGTCTGCCCGATTTCACAGCTTATCCCGGCACGACGCTTGGCCCGCATCACAAAGCGACGATGCACGTCTGCCCTTCGATGGAGTACGTTGACCGCGCCTGGGATGACGCCAAGGCGGGGCGCTGTTCCGAGCGCCCGCTGCTGGAATTGACGATCCCGACGGCCTACGATGATTCGATTGCGCCGCCGGGCAAACACATCATGTGCGTCTTCGCTCAGTACGCGCCTTACGCGCTCAGCGACGGCAATTGGGATTCGATGCGCGACATCTTCGCCGACCGCTGCATCGATCTGCTGGCCGAGTACGCGCCGAACATTCGCGACGCCATCATTCACCGCCACGTCGTTTCGCCTAAGGATCTTGAGCAGCAGTATTCGCTCACCGGCGGCAACATTTTTCATGGCGATATGACCATCGATCAGCTCTTCTTCATGCGCCCGCTGGCCGGCTGGGCGCGGTATCGCACGCCGGTCGCGGCGCTCTACCTGTGCGGATCGGGCACACACCCAGGAGGCGGCGTGATGGGTGCGCCGGGTCACAACGCGGCCCGCGAAATTCTGACCGACTGGCGCGGGCGCAAGCTGACTTGACGGCGCGAGCGATTTCGCAAATAATCTCGGCGTTTCCGGCGGCGCATGGCCGCCGCGCAGTTTCGCCTACGATCCGCCGCGAGTCGCTTCCCCACGCTCGCCGGCAATCCGTTCACATCTATCGCAATCGGGGCAGGCTGTCGGTTGCGGCGATTTGATTGCGCCGCGTCCGGCCCCGGCTGAAAAGGAGATTGGCTATGAGAAGACCCCTTGTTGCATTGTTGGTGCTGGTGTTGATGTGCGGCGTGGCGTTCGCGCAAAACAAGAACGCCGCGAAGCCGAGAAAGCCGAAGATGCCGCCGGTTGACTGCACAACCGTAGACGATGTGACGCTGGCTAAGAACGTCAGCGAGCGAATCGCGGCAGCGCCATCGCTTAAAGATCAAGCGATCACTGCGACGGCAGACGGCGGCGTGGTAACGCTGACCGGCAAAGTTAAAACCGGCAGCAACAAAGGCACAGCGACGCGCGTCGCCCGTGCCGTGAAGTGCGTTAAGAGCGTCACCAACAAGCTCGACGTTGAAATGAAGACCGCCGTGCCGCGCGGCAATAAGAATGGCGCCGCGGCTTCAAAGAAAAAGAGCAACAAGAATCTGTGAGCGATCTGCTATTTGTCTCATAAGCCGAACGGGGAGCCTCGCAAGGCTCCCCGTCTCCTTTTCCGTGTATTGAAAGCGGGACGAGTTAAACGCCGAAGATGTTTTCGACCTTGCAAGTGAATCCCGGTAGCACGGAAGACAGCAGCTCATCTGCTTGTGAATACGTCGCTTTCAGTTCCAGTCGCTGGCCCTCAAGAAGGTAAACTTCGATGGTCTGTAGGTAGGGATCAACCACCCAGTATTCTTTCACCCCATACTTGCCGTAGAGTTGGCGCTTGGCAACCCGGTCTCGCTTTTCGTTTTCGGCTCCGGGAGAAATGATCTCGATGACCAAATCAGGCACACCAGTTATACGGTCTCCGGCAGCAATCTCATCTCGTCGCTCATAGGTGATGAACACCAAATCGGGTATCACCCCGTCATAATCGCTGAAGATGACACCCGGCGTGGTCAGGATTTCTCCAATAGGATTGCGATCAAGGTAAGCGAGGAATGCCCCGAAAAGCTTTCCCATTACACGTTGATGTTTGAGATTGGGTGCACGAGACACGAATAGTTCCCCCTCAATGATTTCGTAACGGTAGCCATCATCCGGCAGGGCGTTGAGGTCATCGATGGTCATCAGCGGTTCAACGTGCGTGCTCATAAAACCTCCGTGTTCTGCGATTCTACCACAAGCTGCTGACGCGGCAACATCGCGCAAGACTGACGCTCGACCCTGCACAAGATTTAACCCTGTGCATTACACGCCGGGCGCACCATCGAGTTGAGCAGATGCTCAAGCGTGGCGCTCGGATTCCGGCAGTAGCCCGTATGCACGGGCGATATTTGAACCATCGTGCTGCGCGGCGCCGTGAGCCAGTAGAACCGCTCGCGCTGTGTCAGCCGGCCAATCGGCCCCGCCGGCTCGCCGCCCGCGCAGATGACCGGGAAGGTCGCCAGGTGTGCGCGGATGGCTTCGACATCCATTGTCGCATCAAGCGCCGTTAAGCGCTGCTCGTCCAATTCGATGCGGGCTTCGAGAAACTTCTTCTCCGGGCACGAAAAGATCACGCCGACGTTGACGAACTCTTCGCGCTCGACACGCGGGACGACGCGGATGATCGCATAATCATAGATGCAGTGATCGGGCACGAATCGCTTCCTCCACGAACGCGCGCGGCGCTTCCAGCCGTGTCACCAGATATTCAACATACGCCTTGCGGTACTCATCGCTGCTGCCGAATAACGCATCGCCAGTTAGCCACTCGTCAGGAATAAGCTTGACCACGCGGTCAATGACTTCGGGCGTGATGCGCTCAGTCATCCGCGCATCGGCGGCGTCGAGCGCGCCGGCAAAGCGCAGCAAAACATGATCCTTGATCAAGACGAACCGGTCGCGGCTGCGCTCGCGGTACTTGGCCCAGGTGTGATGAAAGTAGAGCGCGGCGCCGTGATCGATGAGCCAGAGATTGCGATGCCACATCAGCATGTTGGTGTTGCGCGGCGTGCGATCTACATTCGTCACGAAGGCATCGAACCAGACGACCGAAGCGGCGAGGTCGGCATCAATCCGGTCGGCGACGGGATCGAACATCACAGAGCCGGGCAGGTAGTCGAGCGCCAGATTGAGGCCGCCGCTCGTCCGTATGAGATGTTGAATCTCCGGGTCAGGCTCTGTGCGGGCGAATTCCGTGTCAAGCTCGACAAAGACGATGTCCGGCACAGGCAGCCCGGCGGCGCGGCCCAGCTCGCCCGCTATTAGCTCCGCGATCAAGGCTTTCAATCCCTGCCCCGCGCCTCTGAACTTGAGCACATACATGCCGTCGTCATCGGCTTCGACGATGGCCGGCAGCGACCCGCCCTCGCGCAGCGGCGTGACATATCTTGTAGCGGTGATGGTTCTCACGCTCATTCCAGCAGCTTGCCTTTATCGCCGGGCATCAGCAACTGGCGATGCACCCAGAGCGGCGCGTTGCCATTTTGAAGCAACTTGTCGTGGAACTCCTGTAAAGAAAATTCCTGGCGGCGATAGCGACGGTAATCGTCGCGCAGCTTCAAGATCGCCAGCTTACCGACGGTGTAAACCAGGTAGGTCGGATCGAAGCTGCCGCGCTCGGCTTCGATGCGCGACGGCGTTTCGCCCATGTAAGCGTTCTCCATGAAAAAGCGGGTTGCCTGCTCGACCGTCATCCCTTCAATGTGCTCGCGAATGCCGACGACGAAACGGCACAGCCTGAGCAGCGCGTCGGCGAGCTGTCCCATCTTCAGCTTCGGATCATGGTTTTGGAAGCCTTCTTCAATCATCATCTGCTCGGTGTAATGCGCCCAGCCTTCGACGAAGCTGCCGGGCGCGATGGCCGAAGTCTTGCGCACAGGCGATGCCACCTGCCTGAGATAGACGCCCTGCACGTAATGGCCCGGATAGGCTTCGTGGATCGATGTCGTCCACAACTGCTCGTAATTAATCGAAGCCAGATACTCTTCCTTCTGCTTCTCTGTCCACTTCGGATCAACGTCGGTGATCAGGTAGCGCGCCAGTACCGAAGGCCGCTCGAAGGCACCCGGCGCCCACATGCTTGCCGTAGACCAGCGCATGAAATCCGGCGTCGGCGCGACCACAGGCTTCTGTTCGGTCGGCAAGGTAATGATCTGTTTTTCCTTGATGAACTTCACCAGCTCATCGAGCTGTTTGCCGGCCTCCTGAACGAGCGTGCCGGCTTTCGGGTGGTCGCGCTGAATGTCTGCCCAGACGGCTTGCGGGTCGCGTCGCGCATCGATCAGCTTCGCCGTCTTGCGGAACTCGTCCTGCGCTTTGCTCAGCTCGCGGTAGCCGATCTTCAAAAGCGTATCAACCGGAATGTCTATGCCTTCGTCATAGCGCAGTTTCGCTTCATAGTTTTCCTTGCCGATGGCAAAGGTCGCCGCCGGGTCGGGCTTCGCCTCTTGCAGGTGTTTAAGGTATTTGGCCAGTGCCTCGGCAGCAACCTGGGTTGATTTCTTAAAGTCGGCTTGCAAGCGGTCATCTTTGACAGCGGCAAAGGCTTTCGGCAGGTCGTTCTGGACAAAATCGAGCGTCCCTTTGAAGCCTTCGATGCCGACTTTCAGATAAACGGCGGGCGGGTTGTGAACGTTCTGCCGGGCGGCGTCGAGAAAGCGCGGCACCAGCTTTTCTTTGGCGATGATGTGGCGCAGGCGTGAATCCAGCGGCGCATATTCAAACGAGGCGATTTGCAGCAGCGCGCTCGACAGCACATCGTTATAAAGTCCGGGGTTGCGCTCGAAGCCCTTGATCTGCTCAAGCTCCAGCAAGCGCGATTTCATGTTCGAAGCGAGAATCTGGTAATCGAGAATGTCCGACAGTCCCAGTTCAAGCGGCGGAATCTTTTGCAGACGCGATTGAAATTTCTTGATGGCGGCAATCTCGTCGCTGATGGCCGCCGTGCTGTAATCTTCGAGCAGCCCGTCCCAGGCATGCAGCCCTGAAGCGGCGGCTGCCGTCGGGTGGCGCAAGTAAAGATCGTTCAGGTACTCATCCGCCAGCTTGGGGAAGCCCGCCGCCGCAATTGCGCTCTTGTCTTCATCCTTCTGCATGATGGCGGTTGATGCGAAGGCAAGAGATACCAGAAAGAATGTAAGAATGAAAACGAGAAACGCCGCGCCGCTTTTGCTCTTTGCCTTCATCAGGTTTCCAGTAGCTCCTTTGCTCGCTGGGTCGCCTTGACGACCGCTTTGATCAGCGTCACACGCAGACCGCCTTCCTCCAATTCGAGAATGCCATCGATGGTGCAGCCGGCGGGCGTGGTCACCATGTCTTTGAGCTTGGCCGGATGCTCGGCGGTTTCAAGCACCATCGAACCGGCGCCAATAACCGTTTGCGCCGCCAGCTCAGTCGCCACATCGCGCGGCAGCCCGACTTTGACGCCGGCTTCGGCAAGCGATTCGATGACGATGTAGATGAACGCCGGGCCGCTCGCCGATAGCCCTGTGATGGCGTCCATGTGCTTTTCGTCGGCGACGACGGTGCGCCCGACGGCGTCAAAGATGAACTTGGCCAGCGCGACGTGCTCGCTCTCGGCATTGCTGCCGGGGGCAATCCCCGTCATCCCTTTTCGCAGAAGACTGGGCGTGTTCGGCATAGCGCGAATCACCGGCACCGGCGCGGCGAGATGCTTCTCGATGAACGCCGTGCTGACCGACGCGGCCACAGAGATCAACACCTGTGAGGCGCGCAGCGCATCGCTGATTTCGATGACGACGCGCGGCACCGTCTGCGGCTTCACAGCGAGGATGATGATGTCCGCCGCCTCTGCCGCCATCCGATTCGACAGCGTGCCGGCCACGCCAAAGCGCTCGCGCATCTGGTCGAGGCGCTGCTGATGGCCTGCGGTGACGGTAACATTGGTAACTTCGATGACGCCGGCTTCGATTAACCCTTTAATGAGCGTTTCGCCGAGCTTGCCGCAGCCCAGCACGGCGAGCTTTTTATCCTTCAACATTCCATCTACTCCATCGGTGCTTGCTATGGGTTTGATAATAGCAGACGGCAAGGGGAAATGATGAACGATGAATGATGAATGATGAATTAAGGAGACAAATCCCATTGCGGTGGGCGCGGTAGGCTTAAGCCTGCCCTGGCCGTTCATCATTCATCATTTATCGTTCATCATTTCTTTGTGCTAGGCTATTTACATGGCACGTCGCCCGAAGATCAGCAACAGCATACTCGACACCATCGGCCACACACCGCTGGTGCGCCTGAATCGTTTGCCCACAGCGGGCGCTGCCGAAATTCTGGTCAAGCTCGAATCATTCAACCCCATGTGCTCGGTCAAAGACCGCATCGGCGCTTCGATGATTCTGGCCGCCGAGCACGATGGTCGTATCACGCCCGGCAAGACAACCATCATCGAGCCGACTTCGGGCAATACCGGCATCGGCCTGGCGATGGCCGCCGCCGCACGCGGCTACCGCTTGATTCTCACGATGCCCGATTCAATGAGCGTCGAGCGGGTTCGCGTTCTGCGGGCGCTCGGCGCCGAAGTCGTGCTGACGCCCGGCGCGCAGGAGATGCAGGGTTCTATCGCTGCCGCCGAGCAGTTAATGAAAGAAACGCCCGACAGCTTTATCCCGATGCAGTTCAGTAACCCCGCCAACCCCGGCATACATCGTGAGACGACGGCGCTGGAGATTATCGAAGACACCGACGCGCGGCTCGATGCACTGGTCGTTGGCGTCGGCACCGGCGGCACCATCACAGGCGTCGGTGAGGTGCTGAAAGACCGCCTGCGCGATCTAAAGCTGATCGCCGTCGAGCCGAAAGATTCGCCGCTGTTGTCGGGCGGCGTGCCTGCCCCGCATCAGATACAAGGCATCGGCGCGGGCTTCATTCCTGCCGTGCTCAACCTGGAAATTATTGACCGCATCGTGCCGGTCGAATACGCGGACGCCAGAGAAACGACGCGGCGGCTGGCGCGCGAGGAAGGCATCCTCTGCGGCGTTTCCTCAGGCGCCATCTGCTGGGCGGCGCTGAAGATTGCCGCCGAGCTGGGCGAAGGCAAGCGCGTCGTCACGATCCTCCCCGATTTCGGCGAGCGCTATCTGTCAACCGATGTCTTCGCGTTTGACGAAGAGTGAAGCCGGCTTGATTTGCTCGCCTTCAAGTGATGCCTGAAAGAGCAGCCAGAATCTGTGCTGTCATCACCGAGCCTGGCGTGGCCGCGGCGCGCGACGCCATGCAGAGTGCCGCCGCGGTCGCCGACATAATCGAGCTGCGGCTCGATTACCTGCGCGACTTCGATTTCAACAACCCCTCCACATTAAGCGCTTTGCTAGATGACAAACCGCTACCGGTCATCGTCACCTGTCGCGCGGTTGATGAAGGCGGACAGCAGGAGGTCGCTGAAGCCGTGCGCCTGCGATTGCTCACAGAAGCGTTGCGCTGCGGCGCGGACTATTGCGATATCGAAGCGGCGCATTATGACGAGCGCGCCGTAACGCAACTGGATGCCACGCGGCTAATTGTCTCTTATCACAACTTCTCGGAAACACCCGCCGATCTGTCGGCCATCTACGAACGACTGACGCGCCGGCCTGCGGCGATTCACAAGATCGCCGTGCGCGCTAACGACATCACGGATTCGCTGAAGGTGCTTGGCTTGCTCGACCACGCCGCCGCTGAACATCGCCCGCTGATCGCCATCGCTATGCAGGAAGCCGGTATGCTCACAAGAATTCTCGGCCCCGTGCGCGGCAGCTTTCTCACCTATGGTTCACTGGCACGTGGCCACGAGAGCGCACCCGGCCAGGTGACTTGCGACGAGTTGCGTGACCTCTATCGCATTCACCGCTTAACATCCGACACAGAGGTTGTCGGCATCGTCGGCCATCCGGTCTCGCACTCGGCTTCGCCGCAGATGCACAACCGCGCCTTTCAAGAAATGGGCTTGGATTTCGTTTACCTGCCCTTTGAAGTGAATGAGGTTGGCGAATTCTTCAAGCGCTTTGTTCGTCCCGCAACCCGCGAGATTGATTGGCGGTTGCGCGGTTTCAGCATCACCATCCCGCATAAGGCGGCGGTCATTCCCTTTCTTGATGAGCTGGATGAAACGGCGCGGCGCATCGGCGCGGTGAACACCGTCGTCATCAAAGGCGAGCGGTTGATTGGTCATAACACTGACGCCGATGGCGCGATGGCACCGCTTGAGGCGGTCACTGATTTGCGGCAGGCGCGTTGCGCAGTGATCGGCACCGGAGGCTCGGCGCGCGCCCTTGTCTTCGGGCTGCGCGAACGCGGCGCGCGGGTGACGCTATTTGCCCGCAATCCGGCAAAAGCCGCCGCGCTGACCAATGAATTCAAGCTCACGGCTCACCCCATCGAATCGCTTGCCATAAGCGACGCCGAGATCATCATCAACGCGACGCCCGTCGGCATGCTGAATCACGACGAAGGCACGAGCCTCATTCCTCGCGACGTTTGGGCCGCCCGCAAGATCGCCTATGACCTGATCTACAATCCGCCGGAGACGCGCTTTCTCGCCGACGCCCGCGGGCATGGCTGCGTAACGATCAACGGCGTCGAGATGCTGGCGGCGCAGGCGGCGCGGCAATTCGAATTGTGGACCGGCTATAAGCCACCTATTGAAGTGCTGCGCACCGCCATCCTTGAAAAGCTAAACCCGGCTTAGAAATTGATCTCACCCATGCGCCCGCTGCGGTAATCGGCAAAGGCCTGATAGATTTCTGCCTTCGTGTTCATAACGAAAGGCCCGTAGCGCGCCACCGGCTCGCCCAGAGGCATCCCGGCAATCAGCAAGACGCTGAGCGGTGCCGTAGCGTCCGTCGCATTCTCGATGATCACTTCGTCGCCATCCCCAGCAAACATGACCATCTGCCCGCGAGTCGCCTGCTCATGGTCTGCGCCGAAGCGGCCCGCGCCGCCGACAACGTAAGCAAAGGCGTTGTAGGCTGCGGGAACCGACTGCGCAATCTGCCCGCCCGGCTGTAGCGTGAAGTGCAGGTAGATGATCGGCGTGCGGGTCTCAATCACTGCATTGACGCCGAGCGACTGGCCGGCGATCACTTTCACCATCACCCGCCCATCTTCGCTCTGAGCCGTAGGAATCTGCGACGCCGGAATCTCCTGATAGCGCGGGCGCGTCATCTTGTCGCGGCGCGGCAGGTTGATCCAGAGCTGAAAGCCGTGCAGACGCCCGCCCGCTTGCGCGAACTCACGCTCGGGCATCTCGGAATGGATGACACCCGCGCCCGCTGTCATCCACTGCACATCACCCGGCGTCAGCTTGCCGGCGTTGCCTTGCGAGTCTTTATGCTCCATCCGTCCTTCGAGCATGTAAGTGACGGTCTCGAAACCACGGTGCGGATGATCCGGCGCGCCTTTGGCTTCACCCGCCGCAAGGTCTTTCGGTCCCATCTCGTCGAGCAAGAGGAAAGGGTCGAAGTCCGCCAGCGCGGCGGTCGGGAACGGCCTGTGGACGAGAAAGCCTTCACCCTCCAGCGTCTCTATGCTCTGGACGATTCTGGCAACACTCCTCGCATTACGATGCGTGTCAGTCATTTCTACTCCTTGTTTTCAAGCGAGCGATTCAACTGAATGATTCGCAGCCGCCTGACAAAAGCGAAAGCGCAGAGGCGCAAAGTCTGTGTGACTCTGCGCCTCTGCGCCGGGTGATCTCCCGCTGGGTTTCTACTTCGCCTGCGCTTCCTGGGCTGTTGCTGCGAGCAGCCGTTTCAGCGTCGGCGCAATCAGATCGATGCCGCGCTCGCCCGCCGCAAACCCACGCAGCTTGCCTTCGGCGTCAAACAGGTAATAAGCCGGCACGTAGCCGTGATCATTTTGAAAGGCGTCGCGCAGCCGGTGCTCGTTATCAACCGCGCAGGCTTCTTCCATGCCATAGCGGGCAATCGCCTCACGCACGCCGCTCAGCTCAACGTCTGCCGGATAGCGCGGCATGTGAACGGCAATGACGCGCAATCCGTCGCCGCGGTGCGCCTCGCGCCACTCGGCGACGCGGGGCAGGTTCTCTTTGCAGATGCCGCAGCTCTGCGACCAGAAATGCACCAGGGTCAGGCGGGCCGGCTCGCCAGGCGCTTCCGCGCCGTTGCCGTTAATCCATTCGGTCGCGCCGTCGAGCGCCGGCATTGGCGTATTAATTCTCATTGGCATCTTTGCTACCTCGACTTGATCTAACCGGGTTGATAGACGAATGGGCGATGAAAGCTCGCGCTCATCGCCCATAAATCAGATTAGAGTTGATCGTTAAGCGCCGAGCGTCTTCTGACCCGGACGCCACTCCGCCTGGCAGAGGCCGCCGGTCTGCAACGCCTGAATGACGCGTAGTGTTTCTTCCGCCGACCGTCCGATGTTCAGGTCGTGAACCACCTTGTAGCGCAGAATGCCTTCAGGATCGATGACGAAGAGGCCGCGCAGGGCGATGCCTTTGTCTTCGATCAGCACGCCGTAATCGCGCGCCACCGTGCCGGTGATGTCCGAGGCCAGCGGGTAACGCAGCCCTTCGACGCCGCCGCTGTCGCGCGGCGTCCGCAGCCATGCGCGATGCGAGTAGACCGAATCGGTCGAAACGCCGACGACTTCGGCGTTGATCGCTTCGAAATCATCGTAGCGGTCGCTGAAGGTCGTCAGCTCCGTCGGGCAGACGAAAGTGAAGTCAAGCGGATAAAACAGCAGCACTACCCACTTGCCTTGATAGTCGGACAGCTTGACGTTGGCGTCCAGCTTCTCGATGTTGCGGGTTGACGCCATTTCAAAATCCGGCGCCGGTTGGCCGATCTGAGCTTTCTCAATTGACTTTGCAGTTGCTGACATCTTTCCTCCCTCAATTTGAATTAGCATGTCGCGTCAAAAAACCTGGCCGCATAAATCATTGCGTAAACGTCTGGATTAATCCGCACGGCAGTCGGGACAAAGGCCGAGCAGCGTCAGATGAATGCTCGCGGGCTTGAAGCGCGTGCGCCGCGCTGCCGCGCGCATCAGCTCGACGGTCTCCGCCAGGTCGAAGTCTACGAGCTTGCCGCAGCCTGTGCAGACGGCGTGGTCGTGGCGGCTGGTCTCGCTGTCGTAGCGGCTGGCGGCGTTGCCGAAAGTGATTTCGAGGATCAGGCCGGCGTCCTTCAGATAGCGCAGCGAGTTGTAAACCGTCGCGTAGCTGATGGTCGGCAGGCGCTTTTTGGCCTCGTCGAAGATTTCGGCAGCAGTCGGGTGATGCTCAGCGTCGGTGACGACTTGAAGCACGACCTCGCGCTGCGGGGTCAGGTTGGCCTTGTGGACGGTGCCCAGCGTTTTTCCGTGAACTGCCATAACAATATTTAGAATAATTCTAAATCTAATTCCTGTCAAGGTCGAAATGCTCGCTTCGCCTTGACTTCGACAGGCGCTTGGCCTACATCATAGTTATGTGCAGTTAAATCTTTGACTGGAGGAAAGCCAATGGCTGTAGAAGTAGGCGACATGGCACCCGACTTTGAACTGCCGAGCCACAACGGCAACAAAGTTAAGCTGTCCGACTTTCGCGGCAAGAAGAACGTCTTCATCGCGTTCTACCCGCTGGCCTGGACACCGGTTTGAACCGTACAAATGCCCTCGTATGAGGCTGATCTCAGCCGCTTCGAGGAGCGTGATACCCACGTGCTGGGTATATCGATTGACTCCGTCCCCTGCAACAAAGCCTGGGCCAAGAGCCTCGGCGGCATCTCCTACGATCTCCTTTCAGACTTTGAGCCCAAAGGCGCGGTGGCGCAACAGTATGGCGCTTACCGACCCGAAGGCTATTCGGAGCGCGCCCTGTTTGTCATCGACAAAGACGGCAAGATTGCCTACAAGGACATTCACGCAATCGGCGAGCAGCCCGACAACGAAGTCATCCACGACGTGCTGAGAAAGCTCGATTGAAAGCCGACGCACGCTGACCGCAAGGAAGGATGAGCGACGTCGTGCGCGAATCGTAGTTGTTGGCTCGTGAACGCGCCAGCTCATCCTTGCCTACCGCATCACGACTGAAGAGGTAGCGATGATGTCCCAACTATCCCGCAAGTGTGTGCCCTTCACCCCTTTTGACCGCGAGCTGTCACGCGCCACGATTGCCATCGTCACGGCGGCTGGCGTGCACCGCAAGGATCAACCGCCCTTCAACATTGCCGACGAACTGGGCGACCTGACTTTCCGCGTCATCGGCACCGACGCCCAGGCCGGCGATCTGATGGTGACGCATCACCACTACGACCATACGGACGCCGACCGCGACATCAATGTGGTATTCCCCATAGACGCGCTGCGCGCCCTGATTGCCGAAGGCGTCGTCGGCGGTGAAGCCCGCGAGCACGTCGGTTACATGGGCTACACCATGCAGCTCAAGCGCATGTATGACGAGACGGCGCCACAGATTGCCGAAGAGATTGACCGAAAATCGCGTGCTGACGCCGTGATTCTGACCGGCGGCTGACCGAACGTTTGCCACCGCACGGTCGTCGCGGTGCAACGGGAGATCGAAATGCGCGGCATCCCGACGGTGCTGATTACCGTAAGCCCGGAGGTTTCGAAGCAGATGCGCCCGCCGCGCGCGATGTACCCCAGAGGCTTTAAGATCGGCAACTCGATGGGCCGGCCCGAGATGGCCAACCTGCACAAGCAGGTCTTGCGCGATGCCTTGAGTTTACTTGCGGGACCGGCGCATCCCGGCGAAGTCATCGAATTCGACTACCCGGAATACGGCGGCGACGAGTAGTCACCCCGAAGGGCGGGACTATTTGTTCTCGTTGATCTTCATGCCGAGGAAGGTCCCGGCGCTGATTCCCATCAACCCTAAGAGTGTCTCACTGAACTGCGGCATCGCCAGGACTTTATACACCTGTACGATGAAGATAATGCCCAGCACCAGCGTCCACACGGCGTTTTGGAAGCGGTGGAAGCCCACGCCATTCTTGTCCGTGATGATGTCCTCCAACCAGTTCCCGGTGGTCGCCTGGGCGGTTTGTGGAGCAGGTGGCCCGGCGGCGGGCGGCGGCGCCGCATTCGCCCCACTACCTGCATCGACCGCCGCTGACCCGACGACTTGGCCGGCGCTGATTCCGAGCAGCACGAGAACGGTCCCGGTAATCGACGTGCTGAAATCCCCCGTGATAATCCCAATCAGGAGGTAGCAGGCCAGGACGATAAAGAACCACCAGGCCGCCTGCATGCGGGCAAGACTAAAAGCTTTACGCTCATTATTCGGCGGCGACCCCCCCGAATCGCGCAGGACGTCACTCCGCTTCGCGGTCACCCAGAAGATCACGATCAGCACCAGGAACAAGAACACCCAGAAAATGAACGGCCCCATCGGGATCACCCTGAGCGCGACTTTGGCGTCGGACGTCACAGCGTACTCCCCGTCCAGTCCGACGCTGACATCCGTCTGCCGCAACGTAAACCGCGGCGAGCCGAGGAGGAAGGCCCAGACTTCGCGCGCCTCATCCGTCCGCTTGAGGACAAAGACCAAGTGTTTCTTCTCAGGGTCAGACGGCGGAAAAGGCGATAGATTAGTGACTGGCCTACCATCCAGGAAGAGCAGAATCCGCTTGTGGGGATTGAAGGCTTCTGACCTCTGGATCAGGTACTTCAAGTTATCAATCTCCAGACTAATCTGATCTCCGAGCTCGACTTCGGGGAGGCCCGTCTCGTTAGAGCCGGCGGACTGTTGAATCTCTTCCCCTGTCTTCGTGCTCTTGAACACTCTCTTTACCTTGACCTGGGCGAACTGCTCAGAGGTCGGGAACCCGGCGGACGTGGCAGTCGTCGTGCTGGTCGTCGAAGTTGACGTTGAAGTCGTCGTACCACCGGCCTGGGTGTTGGTGTTGTTAGCGTTCGCAGTCGTGGTGGTGCGAGTACCGCTGCTGTTGGTGTTGCCGTTGGCGTTGCTGGTGTTGGTGTTCTGTGCCGCAGCAATGCCGGCGGCGAGTGCGATGACCAATAAAACGAGCAGCCAGAGTTGCTGCCTCAACAGAGTTGCGTATGATACTGTTCGCATAGGGGCTCCTTTCTATCATGTTCTGAGGTAGGCGGCTTACAAACCTTCGGAGAGACTTACGCACGAAAAACACGCGAACGATATTACATAACAGCAGCCATGTCAATCACTTCTTTATGTGCCTCCACACGCGCCATCGCGCAAAATGAAAGGGCGGTCTGAAGCACACGCGCTTCAGACCGCCCTTCCCTGATTATGCCGGAGCAAAAAACTAGGGCTTCGGCTTTTCTTTCAACAGCTCGGCGATCTTGTCATAGAGCCGGCTGCCGCGCAGCCCCGAAGCGCGGATGATCCCCTGTTGGTCAATCAAAAAAGTCGCCGGGATCGCATGCACGCTGTAGAGCTGGGCGATGCGATTGTTCCAGCCCTTACCGTCGTAGAATTGCGGCCAGGTGACGCCCTCTTCTTTGACGTACTGGTCAAAGGCTTTGCGGTTATCGTCCAGATTGACGCCGATGATGACGAAGTTCTCTTTCTGATACTTCTCCCAGACGCGCTTGACCGCAGGCATCTCGGCGCGACAAGGGCCGCACCAGCTCGCCCAGAAATCGAGCAGCACGATCTTGCCTTTGAGCTTGTCGAGCGACAACAGCTCGCCGGTGGCCGAGGTCACTTTGAACGGCATGGCAAAACGCGCGCTGACGAGCTTCGGGTTGGCAATGATCGCCCGCACGGCGTCGGCTTCGAGCGCCTGCGGGCTTTTTTCGAGGTAGGTCTTCAAGGCCGCGACGCCCTCTTCGGTCTTGCCGGCCTTGATCAGCGCGTAACCGAGATTGTAATAGGCTTGAAGAATCTTGCCTTCGCTGACCTCAATCGAGCGCTTGAACATGGCGGCGGCGTCGGCAAACAACGACTTGTCGTCCGCGAAATAGAAGGCAACGCCTGCCAGGTTGTAAAGCTCAGCCTTGCTCGGCGAAGTCAGCTCGGCGCCCTGGCGATAGGCGGCGGCAGCCTCTTTGTATTTGTTCATCTGCATATTGGTCTGACCAATAAGCGTGAAGCATTCGACGCACTGATCATTCTTGAGCTTGGCGGCGCGCGTCAGCTCTCTGACCGCATCGTCGAACTTGCCCTGGCGCAACAGGACGCGGCCCTGAGCGAAGGCTTTGCCGAATTCGTCATCGGTCTCGAAGGCCGGGTTATGAAAAGTCTCCTGAGCAAAAGCAGCGACAGCCAGCAAGGTGGCCGCAATCATGGCAAACAGGCAATGGCGAAAACTCATCTTCATGATAAATCCTTCGATAAAGACGCGGCCTCACTTGCCCAACGGGCCGCATCAATTGAGTTGTAGTTCGAGGGCGCTGCCGCTTTCTGTGACCCCGAGGCGAGCGCCAATCAGCTTGAGCCCTGGCGTGCGAATCACGCTGTCAGGCACGATAAAGAATAGCATTCCCCGCCGCGATTCGCCCATAGCCAGCGGCGCTGCGGTGTTGAGCAGGTAGGCCGCAAAATCTTCCCGCGATTTCTTATAGCCCGATTTATTATAGGTCGAGATACCATAGTACTTGATCAACCGCCCGAAGGCGCGTTTGGCATCGGCGGCCTTGTACGCATGGCCATCAAGGGTGCGCAGCTCGAAGCGCGCTTTGTGCAGGTCGAGCGGTTGAGCCGTCTGGTTGACCACCGTCACGTTGACCGGCAGCACGCCCGCCAGAATCAGGTTGGCGTCGAAAGTCGCCAACAGAAAATCTTCGTCTCGCACGGCGGCAGCCTGCATGCGAACGCCGGCGGTCTGGGCGGTTCGCGCGTCTGCAAGGGGCGGCAACGTCACCTCACTCTTAACGTCGAATGGCTTGCCGCCGCCGCAGCCGACAAACAAGAGCAACGTCAGGCCAATCGTGATCGCCCCTGGCAAGTAGATTCCCCGCTTCATCAGGCTGATGCTAGTCGAGCGGCTTTTGAGTGTCAACTTGCGACGCTTTCCGGCGATGTGCTAACGTGAATGTTTTAAGCACCCGGCGCGTTTTCCAACTGTAACCGGCGCGCATAGAAGAAGCGAAGCAACTGACCGACGGACGCCGCTTATGATTCGTACCTATAAAGGCATCACGCCGTATATTGCACAGACGGCATTCATCGAAGCGAGCGCCCAGATCATCGGTGACGTCCACGTCGGCGAGCAATCGAGCATCTGGTTCAACTGTGTGCTGCGCGGCGATGTTTATCACATCCGCATCGGCAACCACAGCAACATTCAAGACGGCACAATCATTCACGTGACCAGCGGGCGGTTCGCTACGATCATTGGCGACTGTGTCACGGTCGGCCACGCGGTAGTGCTGCACGGCTGCACGATCAAGGATCGTGTGCTGGTCGGCATCGGCGCAATCATCCTCGACAACGTCACGGTCGGCGAAGAATCGTTTATCGCCGCCGGGTCGCTGGTGACGCCAGGCACGGTGATTCCGCCGCGCTCGATGGTCATGGGGTCACCGGCCAGAGTGCGGCGCGAAGTCACCGACGAAGAGATCGCGCTAATCAATCGGCACTGGCAGAGCTACGTCGAGTACAAGGCGACTTATCAGGCAGAGTTCGGCGGCTGATTCGCAGGATGCGCGGCAGACGCGGTATCCGTTCGCACTATAACTACTATCCGGCGGCAGTCGGCGATCATCCGGCGGCAGTCATCATTGGGAATTATGCTTGACACTTTAGGAACATTGAAACGCACGAAGTATTGCGGCGAGCTTCGCCCGGAGCACGCCGGAGAAATGGTCTGCCTGATGGGCTGGGTGCATAACCGGCGCGATTTCGGCAAGCTGACGTTCATTGACCTGCGCGACCGCCTGGGCGTTGTGCAGGTGGTCTTTGACGAGGAAAAGAACCCGGAAGCGCACCAGCGCGCCAAGGAATTGCGCAACGAATTCGTTATTGCCGTCGTCGGCAAAGTCGTCATGCGCGACAAGGATCAGACCAACACGAAGATTAAGACCGGACGCATCGAAGTCAAGGCGCGCGAGCTGTACGTCCTCAACGAAGCCAAGACGCCGCCCTTCTCGATGGATTCGAGCCGCGAGAACGAAGAGATACGCCTGAAGTATCGCTACCTCGACCTGCGCCGCGAGAAGATGCAGTACAACATTCGCTTGCGCCACCGCGCCACCATCGCCGTCCGCAAGTACATGGACGAGCATGGCTTCTACGAGATCGAAACGCCGATGCTGATCAAGACGACGCCCGAGGGGGCGCGCGATTACATCGTGCCGAGCCGTCTATGGAAAGGCCGCTTTTACGCGCTGCCGCAGTCGCCGCAGATCTTCAAGCAACTGCTGATGGTCGCCGGCTACGACAAATATTTTCAGATCGCCCGCTGCTTCCGTGACGAAGACGCGCGCGCCGACCGCCAGCCGGAGTTCTCGCAGATCGATATCGAGATGAGCTTCATTCGTCCTGAAGACCTCTTCAAGACGCTCGAACCGATGTTTGTCGAGATGGCGAAGCTGATTGAGACGAAGGTGGAAATTCCCTTCCCGCGCATGAGCTACACCGAAGCCATGCGGCGCTTTGGCACAGACAAGCCGGACACGCGCTTCGCGATGGAGTTGCAGGATTTGGGCACGGCGCTGGCGGGCACCGAGTTCGCGCCTTATAAGGCGGCGCTCGAAGCCGGCGGCCAGGTCAAAGCCATCACCATCAAAGGCGGCGCGAAGTATTCGCGCAAGCAGCTCGACGAGCTTGCCGAAGTCGCCAGGCGTTACGGCGCCGGCGGAATGGCGACCGTCAAGATCGCGGACACCGGCGAAGTAACCTCGTCGCTTACGAAAGCGTTGGGCGAAGAGAAGGTCGCAGAACTGGCTTCCACAGCCGGTTGCGTGGCGGGCGACTGTATGCTGATTGTCGGCGGCAAAGCGTCTGCCGTCGCTGCGTCGCTTAGCGCCTTGCGGCTCGAAGTCGCCGAACGCGAGAACCTGATCGATCAGAACCGATTCAATTTCCTCTGGGTGGTTGACTTCCCAATGTTCGAGTACCACGAGGACGATGGCCGCTGGTACGCCATGCATCATCCGTTTACGAGTCCGCACGACGAAGACTTGCCGATGCTCGAAAGCGATCCGGGCCGCGTGCGTGCGAAGGCTTATGACCTGGTGTTGAATGGCACAGAGCTGGGCAGCGGCTCGATCCGCATCCACTCGCGTGATTTGCAGCGGAGCATCTTCAAGGTGCTGGGCTTGACCGAAGAAGAGACGCGGCAGAAGTTCGGGTTCCTGCTCGACGCGCTCGAATACGGCACGCCGCCACATGGCGGCATCGCTTTTGGTTTCGACCGCCTGGTGATGCTGCTGGCACGCGAGAAATCGATCCGTGATGTCATGGCCTTCCCGAAGACGGCGAGCGCCGTGGACTTGATGAACGACGCGCCCGGCACAGTCTCCGAAGACCAACTGCGCGAGCTGCACATTCGCATCGCTGATTGACCGCTGAAGCTGCGGTCGCTATTGTAAACACTAAAGCCACAGGGTTCCCTCATGACATCCTGTGGCTTTGGTGTTTTCGGAGAAGACGTTTGCTCTTTGACCGAGCGAAGAAATAGGCATACAGTTACCAGTAGCTGCCCGTTCCCAACCCGCCGGAGGAAGCCATGCAACGATTGCTCTGCTGTGTTGCTCTGTTTGTTTTCATCCTTGTCCACCCACTTGCAACTCCGAACTCGCGCACGGCCTTGCGGCTCGCGGGCTATGCTAGTGCCGCCGTCCAGGAAGAGACCGTGCCGCTGACCTTCGACACGCCGGTGTCCAGCTCTGTGCCGGCGGGTCAGGGAAATACTTGTTCGTTGGGGATGACGCAGTACGCGATTCAATATCCCGGCGGCGCGATGCGGATCAAGCTAGAAGTGAGCACCATCCCCACCGTTGTGGCATCCAGCCTAGTGATTTACGTGCGTTTTGGGCAGAGAGTGGCCAGGGAGGATGGCAGAACCATTGCCGACTTCTCGAACTTCGGCAGCCAGCCGCTTTACTTCCCAGGTGCGCATCTGTTCGAGGCGGGCACCTACTTCGTCGCTATAGCCAACTGCGGATCGGAACAGGTGGACTACACGATTCGGGCGAGGCTGCTGACGCCGCCTGACGCGGACACCGCATCCATTGGCCCCGAGACCTCCTTTGGCGTAATTCCTGCCGCGCCGCCGGGCTCCTGTTCGCTGGCCCGCACGCAATACAGGGTCATCTCGCCTGGGTCTCACCCTTGTGGTGGTGCTTTGATCACTATTCACGCAATCAGTAATCAAAACATCAGCCTGTATGCCCGGCGCGACCAGCGAGTAGCCATAGAGGATGGACGGATTGTCGCCGACCTAGGAACGGCTGCCCCGACAATGCTTCCGTTTATTAGCTTACCAATGGGCGGCACATACTTCATTGCCGTCGTCAACTGTTCGACAGAGCCGGTAGATTACCTCGTCTCGCTTTTCGAGGCGGTCATCGACCCGCCGTTCGGGCCGCTGATAAACGGCTGTGATCTCTCGCGCAATCCTTCGGGGCAATATGTCTTAACCATTTTTGGCGCGAACATCAAAGAAGGGGCGACGGTCACTGTCGGTGGCCTGACGCCCAAGAAAGTCCGCTTCGTCGAGCTTGAGCCTGGATCAACCAACAGCTACCGGGTCATCCGTCTGGTGAAGAAGTTCTGCAACGGCCTGCCCGGCAACATTGTCATCACCAACCCAGCCCCCTGTGCCTTTCCCAGCGCTTTCTTCTGCAATCAAGCGTGCGCCAATTAGTTGTTGGTGATGTTGGATTTCGATTTGACGATGGTGCCGTTCAATGGGTGTGTGCCGTCGGATTCGAGGATGATTTTCTCCTGGCCGGCGGCCTTCGCCGTGCTCATCGTCGTGGCGTCGAAGGCGCGGTTCTTTTCAAAGTCCCAGCCCTTCTGAATTGCTCCGCCGAGCGCGCCGTTGATCGTGATCCAGCAAGTCTTCACGGTCGGACTCGCCGCGGCACTCCTGTTTTTGTCGGGCAGCGACACGATCAGGTAGTATGAGCCTTTCGGCAAGACGCCGAAATCGAACTTGCCATTTTGATCCGTCGTCCGCGCGGCAGGCGAACCGCCGGGATTTCTTCCCAGCTTCACGTCAACGCCTTTCAGCGGCGCTCCCGGCACGGCTTGCGGCCCGGTTTGCGTAGCCATCGGCTGCGGCCTGGCCGTGATGATTGTCGAGAGCAGACAGAGCGCGGTGAAGACCAGCGCCGGCAGCGCATGTAAATGGATCGCGTTTCGCTTAACCATTGCAAAGCTCCTTATGTCATCCGTCCTGAGGCGCTCCTGGCTTCATGGCGGTAAACCGGATTTGTCGTCTCAATCAGGGGAGTCCGTTTCTGGGTAGAATCATAACACACGTACGAATGGCGTAGCGGAGTTAGATTCGCGGGCAAAACGGGCCGCACGGTCCAGCGTCGCCACTCATAAGGATCAAAGGCGGTGAAGATACTCGCGCGTGCGTTCGGTGATGTTGCCGGCGTAGAGGTCCGAAATGACGGCGACGCTGTCAGCACCCGCAGCGATGACGGCGGGCGCGGTCTCAAGCGTGATGCCGCCGATGGCAACCAGTGGCTTCGTCAGGCGAGATTTTAATACCCCAATCAACTCAAGGCCAACCACCGGGTCGGCCTTCTCTTTTGTCGTCGTCTGAAAGACGGGGCCGATGGCCAGATAATCCACCGGCGTGGAATTGGCTTCCAGAGCCTGTTCGACGTTGTGTGTCGAATAGCCGACGATGCGGTCCGGGCCAACCAGTTCCCTCGCTCGCCGGGGCGGCAGGTCGTCCTGGCCGAGATGTACGCCGTCGGCACCGACAGCGAGCGCGATATCTACGCGGTCATTGATAATGAGGCGAACGCCGAGGGCGCGGGCGACTCGCATCGCTTCGCGCGCGGCGTCGTAGAACTGACGCGGCGAGGCGAGCTTCTCGCGCAACTGCACAATGGTCGCGCCGCCAGCCGCCAGGCGCTCGACCTGTTCGGCGTGCGTCAGGCCGCTCAGTCGCGTGTCTGTGAGGGGATAGAGTTTAGGCAGCGTGAAGGTCATCGCTCAACATCCGGCGGGGCCGCCGGTCATTCGCCCGCGCTTGCTTTCTACTCGGACTTCTTCGCCGCCCTGGCGGAGATGAATCGCTCCATGAATTTCGTAGACATCTTGCCCGCCTGAAAGTCGGCGTCGGCGAGAATCCGCTGATCGAGCGGGATACTGGTTTCGATTCCCTCGACGATGAAGGCTTCCAGCGCCCGGCGCATTCGCGCGATGGCCATGTCGCGCGTACGGTGGTGGACGATCAACTTGGCGATCAGCGAATCGTAATGCGGCGGCACGAACCACCCCGGATAAGCTGCCGTGTCAATGCGCACACCGGGGCCGCCCGGCAGGTTGAGCGTCGTAATCAACCCCGGCGACGGCGCATAGGTGGTCGGCGATTCGGCGTTGATACGGCACTCGATGGCATGGCCGCTAAAGACAATCTCGTCCTGCTCGAACTCCAGCGGGTAGCCGGCGGCAATCAATATCTGCTCGCGCACCAGATCGGTGTTGGTCACAAACTCGGTCACCGGATGCTCGACCTGTATGCGCGTGTTCATCTCCATGAAATAGTAATTCAGGTTCTCGTCGAGCAAGAACTCAATCGTGCCGGCGTTGACGTAGCCGATTTCGCGACATGCCTGCACCGCCGCTTCGCCCATCGCTTGCCTGAGCGCCGGGGTCAGCACCGGCGACGGCGATTCTTCGATCAGCTTCTGGTGGCGGCGCTGGATCGAGCATTCGCGTTCGCCAAGGTGAACCACGTTGCCGAACGTGTCGCCTAAGACCTGAATCTCGATATGGCGTGCGACCTCGATGTATTTTTCGATGTAGACCGCGGAATTGTTAAAAGCAACTTCCGCCTCGTGACGCGCCGCAGGCAGCGCCGTTAGCAACTCAGAAGGATTGCGGACGATGCGCATGCCGCGACCGCCGCCGCCGGCTGATGCTTTGATAATCACCGGGTAGCCGATGCCTGCGGCAATGCGCACGGCTTCCTCTTCCTCTTCGATAATGCCGTCGTAGCCCGGCGTGATCGGCATGCCTGCGACCTTCATCGCCGCCCGCGCCTGGGCTTTGTCGCCCATCAGCTTGATTGTTTCGGGACGCGGGCCGATGAATTTAATATTGCAGGCTTCGCAGACTTCGGCAAAGTAAGCGTTCTCGGCGAGAAAGCCATAGCCCGGATGGATGGCGTCAACGTTAGCAATCTCGGCGGCGGAAATGATGGCGGGAATATTCAGGTAGCTCTTCGCCGAAGGCGCCGGGCCAATGCAAATGGCGGCATCGGCAAAGCGCACGTGCAGCGCGTCGCGGTCGGCTTCCGAGTAAACCGCGACGGTCGGAATGCCCAGCTCCTTGCACGCCCAGATGACGCGCATGGCAATCTCTCCGCGATTGGCGATGAGAATTTTTTTAAACATAGGAATCAGGAGTCAGGAATCAGGAATCAGGAGTCAGAATAAAAGCGGCGGCGGAGCCGACTTCCTCTTTCATTCTGACTTCTGACTTCTGACTCCTGACTTCTAGGTCGTTATTCCAAACAGCGGCTGGCCGTATTCGACGGGCTGGCCGTTCTGGACGTAGATTTCGGCGATCACGCCGCTGATTTCAGCCTGAATCTCGTTCATCAGTTTCATCGCTTCGATGATGCAAACGACCTGATCGGCTTCGACGCGGTCGCCGACGTTGACAAACGGCTTGGCCTGCGGCGACGGCGAGCGATAAAACGTGCCGACGATAGGCGATCTGATGAGATTCTGCGCGGACTCAATCTTCGGCGGCTCGGGCCGGGCCGGCGGAGGCGCCGGGGTGGAAGGTTGGGCGACGGCTGGCGCGACGGTTTCCGCTGCAACCGGCAATGGCGCCGAGAGAATGACCGGCGTGGGCGCCGCCTGAATTACCGCCGGCTCTTTGAAGCGGCTGATATGCAGCCGAAAGCCTTCGTGCTCGATCTCGAACTCGGCGAAGCCCTTTTCGCCCACCAGCTCGATTAGCTCTTTGACCTCTTTCAAATCCATCGTTTGCCCTCACCCGTTCAGGTTTAGCGTGGCTTGCTGTGATTTTCCAGAAACCAGACCCTAACACGCCGACTCAATAAGCGAAAGCCTCAACCGCACGCGGTTGAGGCTTTCAATAATACAACGAAGGCTCAACCAACCGCCCGCCTGCTCGTGCCGCGCGCGTTGGCCGGGCTTATACCTTCGGTTGATCTTTTTTGAACCGACCGAGCAGGCCGCGCTTCTTCTTGGCTTCGGGCTTAGCCTCTTCCTTGATGGGCGCGACTTCGCTGCCAATCAATTCGATCAAGGCCATTTCAGCGCCATCGCCGCGGCGGGTGCCAAGCTTGAGAATGCGCGTGTAACCGCCGGGGCGCTCGGTGTAGCGCGCGGCGATTTCATCAAACAGCTTGTCAACGGCAGCGACGCCGGCAGTGCGCGGCGCGCGCGGGCGCTTGTAGCCGCCGTCCGGCGTGCGGTTGGCATTGCCGCTATGAAAGTATGCCGCCGCCTGACGCCGCAAGTGCAGCGCCTGGTCCGGCCCCTCGGCTGTGAGCGCGCGCTTGCCCAGCGTGATGACGCGCTCGGCGAACGGGCGCAACTCTTTGGCCTTCGGCAGCGTCGTGATCAAGCGCTCTTCGACCATCAGCGAAGTGCAGAGGTTGCGCAGCATCGATAACCGATGTTCGGTCTTGCGCCCCAGTTTTCTATGAGCCACTTTATGTCGCATAACAAACCCCAGGAAAGAAAATGATGAATGATGAATGATGAATGATGAACAAGGAACGGTGAATACAGTCGAGCAATTCAGCGTTCATCATTCATCATTCATCGTTTCCCTTTACGCCGTGGCCTCGTCAATCAGCCGCCCGTGATCGTCGAAGCGCATGCCGAGGTGCAGCCCCATGGACTGCAAAATCTCCTTGATTTCGTTCAGCGACTTGCGCCCGAAATTCTTGGTCTTCAACATCTCGGCTTCGCTCTTCTGCACCAGTTCGCGGATGGTGCGAATGTCGGCGTTCTTCAGGCAGTTGTACGAGCGCACGCTCAGTTCCAGCTCGTCTACCGAGCGGTCGAGATTTTCGTTGAATGCGCCGCGCTCGCCGCCTTCGGCATCGCCGTCGGCATGGTCCGGCTCTTCCTCGAAGTTGATGAAGATCTGCATGTGATCTTTGATCAACTTGGCGGCCAGGCCGATGGCGTTGGCCGGCTGCACCGAGCCGTTCGTCCAGACTTCAATCGTCAGCTTGTCGTAATCGGTGTCCTGTCCGAGGCGCGCCGAATCTACAGTGTAGTTGACTTTCTTGACCGGCGAATGCACCGAATCGATGGGGATATAGCCGACGGCCAGGTCTTCGTCGTAATTGCGCTCGGCGCTGATATAACCGCGGCCCCGCTTCAAGCGCATCTCAATGGCCAAGCTTCCGCCTTCGGAAACCGTCGCGATGTGGACGTTGGGATCGAGAATTTCGACTTCGCTGTCGGTTTCGATCTCGCCCGAAAGCATCTCGCCCGGCACGGTGCGCTCGACCCGCAACGTCTTCGGCCCTACCCCGTGCAGCTTGAACGGGATGCGTTTGAGATTGAGGATAATGTCGGTGGCATCTTCGACGACGCCAGGGATCGAAGAGAACTCATGCAGCACGCCTTCGATCTTGATCGCCGTGATGGCCGCGCCTTCGACCGACGAGAGCAGCGAACGGCGCAGACAGTTGCCGATAGTCGTCCCGAACCCGCGCTCGAACGGCTGCGCGTAGAATTTGCCGTAGCGGCTGGTCGCCGTCTCCGATTCAGAGGCGAGGCGCTTCGGCTTCTGGAATCCAATCATGAATTGGGTTTCGGTGTTGGTCATTGCTTCCCCTCAGACAGGTTATAGGTGTTGAGTGTCATGAACTGATTGGCGGCGGCTGCCCGCCTGAATCCCAGCTGATGACACCCAACACCCTGCGTGAACTACTTGGAATAAAGCTCGACGATAAGTTGTTCGTTGATATTCTGGCCAATGTCTTCACGGCGCGGTAAGGCAACGACGCGGCCACGCATATCATCAGCAGAGATAACTTCGAGCCAGCCCGGGCGACCGCGCCCCGATGCCGTCTGGAAGGCGCTCTGAATGTGCCCATTGGCGCGGCTGCCTTCGCGGATGGTGATTTCATCGCCGACCTTGACCTGGAAGCTTGGGATGTCCACTTTGCGGCCATTGACGAGGACGTGACCGTGGCTGACTAGCTGCCGCGCTTGCGGGCGCGACATGGAATAGCCGAGACGATAGACGACGTTATCGAGGCGACGCTCAAGCAAAGCGAGCAAGTTCTCGCCCGTGACGCCTTTGGTGCGCACGGCGCGCTCGAAATAGAGCCGGAACTGGCGCTCCAGCATGCCATAAATGCGCTTGACCTTCTGTTTTTCGCGCAATTGCTCGCCGTAGCCGATGAGCTTGGCACGGCGGACGTTGCGACCGTGCTGACCGGGCGGCTGTGTGCCGCGTTTTTCAATCGGGCAGCTCGGCTTGTAGCACCGCTCGCCCTTCAAAAACAGCTTCATTCCTTCCCGGCGGCACAAACGGCACACCGGACCACGATATCTAGCCAATGCGTTCTCCCTCCATCTACCGTTCCTCGCGGGAACCGGTAAAAGTTTACAAGCAACTCGATTTTCGATTGGTGGACAATGACGTTACGCCAGTCCCGTCAATCTAAAATCGAACGGCTCTTCTTCCTTTAAGGCGCGCAGGCGGCGTAATGCCGGCACGCACCTGAACATGAAATCAAGCAAGAGCAGACCGCGCCGGCCCGCTCTTTGAAAAATCTCTGACTAAACGCGACGACGCTTCGGCGGGCGGCAGCCGTTGTGCGGGATCGGCGTGACGTCACGGATGATCGACACATTGATGCCGGCGGACTGGATCGCGCGCACCGCCGATTCGCGGCCTGATCCCGGCCCTTTGACTCTGACCTCGGCGTGCTGCATGCCGACGTCACGCGCCGCCTGCGCGGCGCGGCTGGCCGCCTGCTGCGCGGCGAACGGCGTGCCCTTGCGCGAGCCGTGAAAGCCGAGCGCGCCTGCCGACGACTGGCTGATCAGGTTGCCCGACATATCGGTGATCGCCACCAGTGTGTTGTTGAAGCTCGCCTGGATGTGAACGATGCCCTGCGGCACGATGCGCCGCTCTTTGCGCTTGAAGGCTTTCTTCTTGCCGCCTTTTGCTTGTGCTTTTGCCATAATCAGTTATCAGTCGTCATTGCGAGTTGTCAGTTGTTGAGGTTGATCAGTGGCTTTAACCGACCACTGACCACCGGCAACTGACAACGGCGATTACTTCTTGCCCGGCGCTTTCTTCTTAGCGACCGTCATGCGGCGCGGGCCTTTGCGCGTGCGGGCGTTGGTATGCGTGCGCTGGCCGCGTACCGGCAGGCCGCGACGGTGGCGCAGGCCGCGATAGCAACCGATGTCCATCAACCGCTTGATGTTCATCTGCACGTCTTTGCGCAGGTCACCTTCGACCATGCCCTGCTGGTCAATGACTGTGCGGATGCGGTTGACCTCTTCTTCGCTCAACTCGCGGATGCGCTTATCAATGTTAATGCCGGCCTCGCCGAGAATCTGGTTAGCGCGCGAGCGCCCGATGCCGTAGATGTATGTCAGACCGATCTCGGCTCGCTTATTTGCCGGAAGGTCTACGCCTGCGATGCGTGCCATTCGTCCTCCGTCTTCGACTATCCTTGCCGCTGTTTATGCTTGGGATTGGTGCAGATCACTCGAACAACGCCGCGGCGGTGAATGACCTTGCAGTTATCACACATTTTCTTAACCGATGCCCTGACTTTCATAATTGCTTTCCTTCCTGCACCGAGCGGGCGCTAGGTGAAGAATCCTTCGCACACAAGAAACGATTAGTTTACCATTGCCCGCCGGCTTTCGCAACCTGCCTCCGAAGGCGGCCCGTCGCTACCCTAGCCGATGTTCCCATTACCGTTTAATTCAGTGAGAATCTGCGGCCCGTCGGCGGTGATTGCCACTGTATGCTCGAAATGCGCCGACGGCCTGCCGTCCAGGGTGATTACCGTCCAGCCGTCGGACAGGACTTTGACGTCATGGCGACCGATATTGACCATCGGCTCGATGGCCAGCACCCAGCCTTCGCGCAGGACAGGGCCGGTGCCGGGCTTGCCGTAATTCGGCACCTGCGGATCTTCGTGCATCGCCCGGCCAATGCCGTGACCGCAGAAGTTGCGCACCACCGAATAGCCGAGCGGCTCGACATACGCCTGCACGGCGTTGCAGACATCGCCAAGGCGGTTGCCGACGCGGCAGCGCTCGATGGCCTTAAACAGCGATTCGCGCGTCACCTCCATCAGCTTCTGCGCTTCCTCTCTAATGTGGCCTACCGCTACCGTCACTGCGGCGTCGCCGACATAGCCCTGCAAGGTTGCGCCGCAGTCAAGGCCGATGATGTCGCCCTCGCGCAGCTTGCGATTCGAAGGGATGCCATGCACCACTTCATCGTTGATCGAGGCGCAGATCGAAGCCGGATAGCCGTGATAGCCCTTAAAAGTCGGCACCGCGCCCGCGGCGCGGATCAGGCGTTCGGCCTCCGCATCGAGGTCGCGGGTGGTAAGGCCCGGCTGCACGATTTCCGCGAGCCGCTTCAACACACCGGCGACAATCTGCCCCGAAGCGCGCATCTTTTCAATCTCGTTTTTCGATTTGCGAATGACCATGACAAAGACCGTTGACCGCCGCAATCGGCTGGTCGGCTCTCCTCATCGGTTACTCACTGCGCCGCATTGCCTCGCTCTGAGTTCGAATCGCTGTCGACAATCTCGGCCAGGCGATTGAAGACGGTTTCCGGCGTCCCCGTGCCGTCAACCCTCTGAAGTCGGTTCGACGCCTCGTAGTATTCAAGCAGCGGTCGCGTCTTCTCCTGGTAGAGCTGCAACCGCTGTTGAATCGCTTCGATGGTGTCGTCAGGCCGCGTCATCAGCGCCTCGCCGTCCAGATCGCAAACCTCGTCGTGTTTGGGCGGCTTGAACTCCATATGATAAATCGAGTTGCAGCGTTTGCAGATGCGCCGGCCTGTAAGGCGGCGCAGCAGCAGTTCGCGCGGCACGTCAATCTTGATGACGACGATGCGATTGCCGTCCTCCCGAGCGATCTTTTCAAGCAGATGCGCTTGCGGCAAGGTGCGCGGGAAGCCGTCGAGGATGCAACCGTCGACACAATCGCTCAGACAGAGCCGCTTCTTAATGACCTCGGCGAGAATATCGTCGCTCGCCAGCTCGCCTGTGGCGAGAACCGCTTTGACGTGCCGACCGAACGGCGTTTCCTCCCTGGCGATCTCGCGCAGGATGTCCCCCGTAGCGACGATTGGCAGACCAAAACGGTCTGCCAATAATTGCGCCTGGGTGCCTTTGCCCGCACCTTGCGGCCCCATCAAAACGTAGAGGTTCGACATAAGCTCAATACGAGCGCCGCCCTCGCATGCGCCGTCCGCGTGGCCCGAGGAAGCCGTCGTAGTGGCGCATGATCAACTGCGACTCGATCTGGTTCATCGTGTCCATCGCCACGCCGATGACAATCAGCAGGCTGGTGCCGCCGAAGTAGAAATTGACGCCGATGCCGGTCGTGACCCACGAAGTCAGCGGGTTGCCGCGCAGCAGGTTGTCGAGCGACGGCCCGATGAAAGGCAGGTATTGAACCGCGAAGCCTGACAAAATGAACTGCGGCAGCAACGCTACCACCGCCAGGTAAATGGCGCCGGCAGTCGTCAGCCGCGTGAGAATCTCGTTCAAGTAATCCGAGGTGCGCTTGCCCGGGCGGATGCCGGGAATGAACGCGCCGTTCTTACGCAGGTTATTCGCCACTTCGTCGGTGTTGAAGATGATCGACACATAGAAGTAGGTGAAGAAGATGATCGCCGCCGCGTAAATCAGGTAATGCAGCGGGTGGCCCTGGCCGCCCATTTCGCTGGCCAGTTTCCCCAGCCATGCCTTCCAGCCCGTGGTGTTCTCGGGGTCTGAGCCGAGGAAGCCGATGATGGTCTGCGGGAAGGCGAGGATCGAAGACGCGAAGATCACAGGGATGACGCCGCCCATGTTGACCTTCAACGGCATATGGGTCTGCTGCTGCGGGATCGATTGCCGCCCAACCATGCGCCGCGCATGGTTGATAGGAATCTTGCGGAAGCCGCGCTCGACGTAGACAATGGCCGCAATCACCAGGACCATCGCCACAACCAGCAGGATGACGCCGATGGCCTGGCCGGTGCCGCCGCCCGTGAGCTTCTCGTACATAGTCTGCACCGCCGACGGCAGGCGCAGCACGATGCCGGCGAAGATAATCAAGCTGATGCCGTTGCCGACGCCGCGCTCGGTGATCTGCTCGCCGAGCCACATAATGAACGTCGTGCCGGTCGCCAGCGTCAACATCGTCATCAGCACGAAGCTCAGCCCAGGGTTATAGACCAGGTTGCCCGAAGAGGTGACCTGATTCTGCAACCAGTAGGCGATGCCGAATGACTGCACCGCGCAGAGCAGGACCGTCAGGTAGCGGGTGTACTGGGTGATCTTGCGCCGTCCCAGATCGCCTTCTTCCTGCAATGCCTTCAGCCGTGCGCTCACGACGGTCATCAATTGCAAGATGATCGATGCCGTGATGTAGGGCGTGATGCCGAGGGCGAAGATGGAGACGACTCTGAAGTTGCCGCCGGAGAACAAGTCCATGACGCCGGCCAGGCTGCGGTGCATCACGCCCTGATCCCACAGGTTCGCGAGCACCTGCGGGTCAATGCCCGGCGTGCGGACGTGCGAGCCGATGCGATAAATGGCCAGCATCGCCAGCGTGAACAAGACGCGCTTGCGCAGATCAGGGACGGTGAAGACGTTGCGGATGCTGTTAACGAAATTCTCGATCATGACTTTGCAATTCCCCTGGGCGTTGAACGAATCGCGCGGCGATTCTTGGTTTATGGCTGAGCCCCTATTTTACAAGAAGCAGGCCATAAACCAGAAACCCAAATGGCGGTTACGCCTCGAAGCTTTGGCCGACCAGGCTGGCCGTGCCGCCGACGGCTTCGATCTTCTCTTTCGCCGACTTCGTGAAGCGGTGCGCGGTGATGCTCAGTTTCGCGCTCAGCTCGCCGCCGCCTAAGACGACGACGCCGTCAAAGCGTGCCAGGTGGCTCTTCTTAATCATGCCGCGCTCGACCATCAGTTCAGGCGTGATCGGCTCGCTGCCGTCAAAACGCTCGGCCAGTTCTGCTAGCTGCACTTCGATCCAGACCTTCTTGAAGATGTTCGTAAAGCCGCGCTTCGGCAGTCGCCGTTGCAGCGGCATCTGGCCGCCTTCAAAGCCCGGACGGCCCGAATAGCCGGAGCGCGATTTCTGCCCTTTGTGGCCACGTCCCGAAGTCTTGCCGAGTCCCGAGCCGGGGCCGCGCCCGACGCGCTTCTTATCTTTGTTTGCGCCCTTCGGCGCGCCGATGTTGTGTATACCTATTGCCATTGCTTGCACTCCAGAGAGCAGGGGTTAGGGGCTAGCAACGGGATTCTTCTCCCTAGTCCCTGGTCCCTAACTCCTAATCCCTATTCGATGATTCTCAGCAGGTGCGGGACCTTCTTAACCGCGCCGCGCATGGACGGGGTGTCGGGTCGCACGACGACCTGATTGAGCTTGGTCAGCCCGAGGCTGCGGACGATCTCTTTATGCGCCCTGGGCGTGGCGATGGTCGAGCGATACCACTGAATCTTGATGGTCGCGCCCTGCGCTTCGTTGTTGGCCGTTGCCATGATAACTCCCTTCGAGCCGTTTCAAGCTTCGCCGTCGAAGCCTGCGGCCATTCGTTAAGCGCTCGCCGCTTCTTCTGCCGCCTGCCGGCGCAGCCGCGACACCGAAGCCGGGTCTTTCAACTCCCGGAGCCCTTCAAAGGTGGCACGGACGACGTTGTGCGGGTTCGAGGTGCCGATTGATTTCGTCACCACGTCGCGCACGCCGACCAGTTGCATGATGGCGCGCACGGCGCCACCGGCGATGACGCCCTTGCCTTCGGGAGCGGGCTTGAGCAGCACGCGCCCTGAGCCAAAGATGCCGGTCACCTGGTGCGGCAGGGTGTTGCCCGACAGCGGCACGCGAATCAGATTCTTCTTCGCCGCCTCGATGCCCTTCTTGATCGCCAGGGGCACTTCGCGGGCCTTGCCGGAGCCGAAGCCGACGACGCCATTCTCGTTGCCGACAATGACCAGCGCCGCAAACGACAGGTTCTTGCCGCCCTTGACCACCTTGGTCACGCGGTTGATTGAAATGACCTGATCCTTCAGATCAAGACCTGATGCGTCAATTCGTTCCATTATTAAAACTCCAGTCCTGCTTCGCGCGCCGCTTCCGCGAGACTGCGCACGCGCCCGTGATAGATGTAGCCGCCGCGGTCAAAGACGACGCGGGTGATGCCCTTCTCTTTGGCGCGCTCGGCAATCGCCTTGCCAATCTCTTTGGCTGCCTCGACGTTGCCGCCGGTGCGTCCCTTCCAATCTTTTTCGGTCGTCGAAGCCGAAACCACGGTGATGCCCTGCGCGTCGTCAATGACCTGCGCGTAGATGTGGTTGACGCTACGAAAGATGGCCAGCCGCGGGCGCTCGCCGCTGCCGCCGACTTTTTGGCGGATGCGCTGATGCACCGCCCGCCTGATGTCTTGTCTGCTTTTCTGTGCCATGTCGTTTGTCCTTATGGTCGCTGATTGTGCCGGCTCGCGGCATCACTTCAGCAACTCTCAGATAGTGACGAGTGATAAATGACGAATTGCTTCCGTTTCTTCTTGTCACTCGTCACGTCCATTACTTGCCGGTCTTGCCGGGCTTGAGCTTCAAGGCTTCGCCGGCATAGCGTACGCCCTTGCCCTTATACGGATCGGGGCGGCGCAGGCTGCGCATGTCGGCGGCAATCTGGCCGACCTGCTGCTTGTTGATGCCGGTGATCGTCAGTGTCGTCTGGTACTGCTGAATCGGCTTGTTGACGCGCTCAGCCTTGACTTCAATGCCCGACGGCAGCGGAAACTCGATGGGGTGCGAATAACCGAGGTTGAAGATGACGCGACTCTTCTGCAATTCGACCTTGTAGCCGACGCCGACGATGTCGAGCTGCCGCGTATAGCCATCGGTGACGCCGGTGACGGCATTCTGCACCAGGGCGCGCGCCAGTCCGTGAACCGCCGCGTCGTCGTCGCTTGCGCGCTCGGCGACCAACTGATCGCCGTCCACGCGAAACTGAATGCCGGCGGGCACATTGGTCGTCAACTGACCTTTCGGGCCGCTCACTTCGATCACCCCGTCAGTGATGTTGACCTTGACGTTCTTAGGAATGCTTATTGGCTTCTTGCCTATTCTCGACATAATGATAACTCCGTATTCAGAAGTCAGGAGTCAGAAGTCAGAATGGAAGAGGGAGTCAGCGCTTCACGCCTGCGGATTCTTTCTGACTCCTGACTTCTGACTCCCTTCACTCCTAATAGACTCGGCAGATCAACTCGCCGCCGACACGCTCACGGCGCGCACGTCGGTCGGTCATCAAGCCGCGTGAGGTCGAGAGGATGTGGACCCCCAGACCGCCCAGCACGCTCGGCACCGCCGTGCCTTTGACGTAGACACGGCAGCCCGGCTTCGAAACGCGCTCCAGCCGCGAGATCACCTGCTCGCCCTTGGTGCCATAGCGCAGGTAGATACGGATGTTGCGGCGCACGCCTTCGCCGATGACCTTAAAGTTGTTGATGAAGCCTTCTTCTTTCAAAATGCGCGCGATCTCCAGCTTGATGTTCGAGACCGGCACGTCTACCTTCTGGTGCTTGGCCGCGTACGCATTGCGCATTCGCGTCAGCATATCAGCGATTGGATCTGTCATCACTTCTCCTCAATTAAATGATGAATGATGAATGATGAACTGCCGGAGACAAGTTCCACTGCAATGGGCGCACGCTCCGTTAATTCATCCTTCATCATTCATCGTTCATCGTTTCGCCTTACCAGCTCGACTTCGTCACGCCGGGAACGTGGCCTTCGAGCGACAGCCCGCGGAAGCAGATGCGGCAGAGCGCGAACTTGCGCAGGTAGCCTTTGCCGCGACCGCAGCGCCGGCAGCGGTTATGCACCCGCGACGTAAAGACGTTCAAGTTCATGCCGGCGGCCTTGGCGCGCTTCACTTCTTTCTTGCCGGCGGCGCCGTACTGCTCTTTGACCCGCTGCTTGGCGTTCGCCAGCGCCCGCTTCAGCTCGTTCGCTTTATAGACTGATGATGTTCTTGCCATAAATTAGTTCTCAGTTCTCAGTTCTCAGTTCTCAGCCGAATCGCGTTGCGCGACTAGCAACTGAGAACTGGTAACTATTTCATAAACGGCATGCCGAATTGCCGCAGCAGGGCGCGGCCTTCTTCGTCGGTGCGTGCCGTCGTCACGATAGAAATGTTCATGCCCCGCGTGCGATCAACGCGATTGAAGTCAATCTCCGGGAAGATCAACTGATCCTTGATGCCAATCGTGTAATTGCCGCGGCCATCAAAAGCGCGCGGGCTGACGCCGCGAAAGTCGCGCTCGCGCGGCAGCACGGCGTTGATGAAGCGATCCAGGAACTCGTACATGCGGTCGCCGCGCAAAGTCACCGAAACGCCGACCGGCATCCCCGTGCGCAGCTTGAAGGCGGCAATCGATTTCTTCGCCTTGGTGATGACCGGCTTCTGGCCGGCAATCGTCGCCAGCTCCATCGTCGCCTGGTCAAAGACCTTCGGGTTGTTCTGCGCCTCGCGACCCACGCCCATGTTCAAAACGACTTTTTCGATCTTCGGCGCGGCCATCGGGTTCGTGTAGTTGAACTCCTTGATCAAGGCCGGCAGAATCTCGCTGCTGTATTTCTCTTTCAGTCTCGCTGCCATATCCGTCCTCGCATCTGATGCGCCGGGGCGCGCCTTCAGTCGCTTTGTCTAGCTGCCGCCGCGCTCTCGAAGAGCGCTTCCCCGCGCGGCCCCTGGGTTACTGTTTCTCGATAGCCGCGCCACACTTCTTGCAGGCGCGGTGACGCTTGCCGTCTTCGAGCACCTGATGCGCCGAGCGCGTCGCCTGGCCGCAGTGCGGGCACAAAAGCATCACGTTCGACACGTCAATGGGCGCTTCGCGCTCAAGGATGCCCGACTGCACGCCGCGCCGCGAGTTCGCCTTGGTGTGGCGCTTGACGACGTTGACGCCTTCGACGATCACCTTGTGCTTGCGCGGCAGCACTTCGATGATGCGCCCCGTCCTGCCGCTGTCTTTGCCGGTGATGACGACCACGCGGTCGTTCTTTCGCACATTGATTTCTACGTTCATAACTCCCTCAAATCACTTCCGGCGCAAGGCTGACGATCTTCATGAAACGCTTGTCGCGCAGCTCGCGGGCAATGGGGCCGAAGACGCGCGTGCCGACGGGCTCGTTGTCCGGCTTGATGATCACCGCCGCGTTCTGATCGAAGCGAATATAAGTGCCGTCCTTGCGGCGCGTCTCTTTGCGGGTGCGGACGATGACGGCGCGCACCACCTGGCCCTTCTTGACCGCGCCATCGGGCGCCGCTTCCTTGACCGCCGCAGTGATGATGTCGCCGAGCCCTGCGCGCAGACCCGTGTGGCCGCCAAGCGGCAGGATCATCGAGATGCGCTTGGCCCCGGAGTTGTCCGCCACCTCAAGGATTGATCTCATCTGAACCATGACTTATCTCCGATGGGTGTTTGGGTGTCGGGTGTCGGGTGCCAGTTAAAACCCATTCTCCTGACCAGCCCCTAGCCCCTAGCCCCCAGCCCCTATCTGGCTTTCTGAACAATCTCGACGACGCGCCAGCGCTTGCGCGCCGACATTGGTCGCGTTTCGACGATGCGCACGGTATCGCCGACCTTTGCTTCCATCTCGTTGTGCGCCATGAACTTGGTGCGGCGGCGGATGTAGCGGCGGTACTTCGGGTGGCGCACCAGACGTTCGACGCGGACGACCACGGTCTTGGTCATCTTGTCGCTGGTCACTAACCCGACCTTCTCCTGACGGCGGTGCTGCGGCCCCGTGGCCTCGGCTTTCGGCTCATCTGCGCCGCCGATGGCCGCAGCCACTTTGCCGAGCGTCGAGCCGATGGCGCGCGCCACGTCGGTCAGCACGCCTTCGCCGCTCTCGCTCGTTTGATCGTTTCTGTTCTCTTCCATACTCACCCTTCAACGTGGCGCGCTACGGCGCGCCGTGACTCTTACTTTCCGGCTTCGAGGCCGCGCTCGCGGATCAAGGTCAGCACGCGCGCCAGGTCTTTGCGCGACTCGCGCAGATTCTTGACCACGTCCGTATTGCCGAGCGATAGTTTGAAGCGCATGCGGAAGATGCTCTCCTTCATCTCGGCGACTTTGGCCCCCAGGTCTTCGTCGTTCAAATCTCTCAGCTCATCAGCCTTCATACCAGCCCTCCTGCATCTTGCTGTTTGCGCGTGACGAACCGGGTCTTGATGGGCAGCTTCTGCGCCGCCAGCCGCATGGCTTCGGCGGCGGTCTTCTCATCAACGCCTTCCATCTCGAAGAGGATGCGGCCCGGCTTGACGACCGCGACCCAGCCTTCGGGCGCGCCCTTGCCCTTGCCCATGCGGGTTTCCGCCGGCTTCTTGGTGATGGGCTTATCCGGGAAGACGCGAATCCAAATTTTGCCGCCGCGCTTGATGAAGCGGGTCATCGCCACGCGCGAGGCTTCGATCTGCTTGCCGGTAATCCATGCCGGCTCTAACGCCTTCAGCCCATACTCGCCGAAAGAAATCTCCGCGCCGCGCGTCGCCACACCGCTCATGCGGCCACGCTGCTGCTTGCGATACTTCATTCGCTTGGGAATCTTATATTCAGCCATAGTCGTTACCAGTTCTCAGTTGTCAGTTGTCAGCAGCCAGCGGTCGGTTATCAGAAAGTCTGACAACTGGCGACTGGCAACTGCTATTGCCTTCTTGCCTGCGGCGCGCGGCGCGCAGTCAGCTCGTCGCCGCGATAAATCCACACCTTGATGCCGATGACGCCAAACGTGGTGTTGGCTTCGGCGAATCCGTAATCGATGTCGGCGCGCAGCGTGTGCAGCGGCAGGCGGCCTTGTAGATACCATTCGCTGCGGGCAATTTCCGCGCCGTTTAGGCGGCCCGATACGCGCACCTTGATGCCCTGAGCGCCGAAGCGTTGAGCATTCTCGACGGCGCGCCGCATGGCGCGCCGGAAGGCGATGCGCTTCTCTAACTGCTGGGCGATCTGCTCGGCTTGCAGCTGCGCGTTCAACTCCGGCTTGTGAATCTCCTGGATGTTGACGTAGACCTCGCGGCCCGTGCGCTCTTTGATCTCTTGCTTCAGCTTATCGATCTCCGCGCCCTTGCGCCCGATGATGATGCCGGGGCGCGAGGTGTGGATGATGATCTTCAGCTTGTTGGCGGCGCGCTCGATATCGATGCCCGAGACGCCGGCGCCGGCAAAGCGCGCCTTCAGCTCGCGCTTGAGCTTCAAGTCTTCGTGCAGCAGGTCGGCGTACTCGCGCTTGGCGATCCAGTTAGAGTGCCACGAGCGGTTGACGCCGAGCCTGAACCCATACGGATGAACTTTCTGACCCATAATTACTCTTCTTCCTTCTCGGTTTCGACTTCGATGGTGATGTGGCTCTGCCAGCGGCGCTCGCGATAAGCGCGGCCCATCGGCGCGGGCCTGACTCGGCGGCGATACTTCGTCGGTCCCAGGTCAACCATCGCCTTCGAGACCATCAGGCGGTCAACGTCAATCGCGACGTTCAACTGTTCGGCCTTCTGTTCAGCGTTGGCGATGGCCGAGCGTAGCGTGATTTCAATCGGCGTCACGGCGCGCTTGTTCGTGCCCTTCAGGATCGCCAGCGCCTCGTTGACGTTGCGCCCGCGGATCAGGTCAATGACCAGCCGCGCTTTCTGCGGCGACCCTTTGATGTACTTGGCGACTGCGCGTGCCTTCATCGTTTACTTGCCTCCCTTCTTGACCGTCTTATCGCTCTTCTCGGGGTGGCCTTTGAAATGGCGGGTCGGCGAAAACTCGCCGAGCTTGTGACCGACCATGTTTTCCGTGACAAAAACGGAGGAAAAAATCTTTCCGTTGTGCACCAGAAACGTGTGCCCGACAAAATCCGGCGTCACCATCGAGCGCCGCGACCACGTCTTGATCGGTTTTTTCACGCCCGCGCTGTTCATCTTGTCGATTTTCTCGAGGAGATGATCTGCGACGAAGGGTCCTTTTTTCAACGATCTAGCCATAAAATCAGATGTTACGTCTTCTTCTTGGAACGGCGGCGCTCGAGGATGAAGCGATCACTCGGCTTGTGTTT
>JBJMGU010000218.1:0-7622 GCA_045807765.1 Blastocatellia bacterium | reverse complement strand
ACAATGAATCACGATCTGCTTTTTGATTCATTGTGCCTTCGAGCCTTTGTGGCATCGCTTACCGAATTCGCAAACGACTCCAGATTAAATCGCCAGCCCGCCGTCAGCCTGGATCACCTGGCCAGTGATGTAACGCGCATCTTCCGAAAGCAGGAAGGCGGCCACCCGCGCCACTTCGCTCGCCGAGCCATACCGGCCAAGCGGAATCTGTTCGAGCATCTTCTGTTTGTACTCTCCGGCCAACCCCGTTGTCATATCGGTTTCTATCAGGCCGAGCGCCAGCGCGTTCACCGTAACGCTGCGCCGGGCGACCTCTTTGGCCAGTGCTTTGGTAAAACCAATCAAGCCCGCTTTGGATGCCGAATAGTTCGTCTGCCCGGCCATGCCGACCACGCCGCTGATCGAGGAGATGTTCAAGATGGCGCCGCGCCGCTGACGCACCATGATAGTAACCGCCGGCTTCGTCACGTTGAACACACCTTTGAGGTTGGTATCGATCACCGCATCCCAATCTTCGGCGCTCATCATCATAATCAACTTGTCGCGAGTGATGCCGGCGTTATTGACAAGATAATCCACCGAGCCAAATTCGGCTTTGACTACCTTAACCATCTCTTCCGCGGCCTTCGCATCGGTGACGTCAGCCTGAAACGCTCGCGCCCGCCCGCCTGTCGCTTCGACCGCGGCCACCACTTGATCGGCCATCTCCTGATTGCGCGAGTAGCTGAAGGCGACCGCCGCGCCGCGCCGCGCCAGCTCTTCAACGATGGCGCGGCCAATGCCGCGCGAGCCGCCAGTGACAATTGCTGCCCTGCCCTGAAACTCTGACATACTCTCTCCTCTACAGCTTGATCTCTTGCCGCCGCGCGACGAGCGATTCGAGGCGAGCTTCGTTGACCGCGAACCCAATGCCCGGCCCTTCAGGCGGCGTGATCGTGCCGCGTGCCGAGACAGTCACGGGCGGCTCGATGATGTCTTCTTCCCAGTAACGTGCCGACGCTGAAACATCACCCGGCAGCGTGAAGCCTGCGAGCGTAGACATGGCGATGTTATGGGCGCGCCCGACGCCTGATTCCAGCATACCGCCGCACCAGGTGGGGATGCCGCGATGGTGACAGTAATCCTGTATGCGCCGCGCTTCACTGTGACCGCCGACGCGACCGAGCTTGATGTTGATAATCCGACACGAGCCCAGCTCAATCGCATGGCGCGCATCCATCAACACGGTGATCGATTCATCCAGGCAGATCGGCGTCTTGATCTCGCGCTGAAGCCGGGCGTGATCTACCAGATCGCCCGGCGTCAAGGGCTGCTCGATCATCATCAGATTGTATTCGTCCAGGCGCTTGAGCAGGTCAATGTCGGCGAGCGTGTAAGCCGAGTTAGCGTCAACCGAAAGCCTGATCTGGGGATAGCGTTCGCGAATGGCGGCGACCAGCTCGATGTCGCGGCCCGGTTTGATTTTAATTTTGATGCGCTGATAACCGGCGGCCAGCTCGCGCTCGACTTTTTCGAGCAGCGCCGCGTTCGACTCCTGTAAGCCGATAGATACGCCGCTGGCAATCTCGCTCTGTGTGCCGCCGAGATAGCGCCAGAGCGGTTGCCCCGCAAGCCGCGCTTCGAGGTCCCAGACGGCGGTTTCAACGCCGGCTTTCGCCATGCGATTGCCGCGAATGCGCGCCAGCGCTTCGTTGACTTCGACGGCGCTTTCGACACGCGCCGAAGCCAGTATGGGCGCGACATATTGCGAAATGATCAGCCACGCCGTATCTATCGTCTCGTGGTTGAAGAAAGGGTCTTCGGGCGCGGTGCATTCGCCGTAACCGAATGTCCCTGATTGATCGAAGACGCGGACGATCATGATGCGCCGTCGCGTCGAGCGCCCGAAGCTCGATTCAATCCGGTACTTCAATGGCAGCTCGATCTCGCGCAGCTCGATTCGTTCGAGATTCAATTTCATCGTCTTTCTCATCCAAAATTAAACTGGCTTTCGTCCTTGCCAAAAAGGTAACGGCTCGTGGCGCTCGACGGGTCGCGCTCGAAGCCGCGGGCAACCAGCCCTCTGCTCAGTTCGCGCAAAAAGTCTGCGCGCACACGCAAGCGCCATCGATTATGCTCTTCAACCGACTGGTCACGCACCCGCTGAATGTCTTCGGGGATGATGACCGATTCGGCATCCGTTACCACTGGCTTGATTCCGCCGAGCGCCGCTTCGACGTGCGACGAGATCACCCACCATTCCGCGAAAACGCGATCCGATGGCACGTCGGCGCCAAAGACCGCCGATAGTCCTTCGCCATAATAGTTCTCTTCGTAGCGGCGAATGATCGCGCCGAGCTTGTTGATGTTGAGGTGCGCGTTGCGTGATTGCAGAGGGTCGAAGGTCCAGATGATCAGCGGGATGCCCGATTCGATGGCGAACTCCCGCTGCTTGAGTTTCATGCGGTAGCCGATGTCTTTATGGCGCAATCCTTCGACGACCGCCGCAAGGTGAGAGTGATAAATCGTATGGCGGCCCATCAAGGCGAGCATCGTATGGACGAAGCCGACGAGCCTGCCCGTATGATCAAACGCCCCGACCGTCGGCGCTTTGCACGCCTTCGAGATCATGTAGAGACGGATCGGCATAATGCCGATGTCGTCGTCGCGCCAGACGGCACGTTCAAGCTCGATGCACTGGCGAAAATCTTCGACCGATACGCACTCGCGAATCGTCACATCTGCATCAGACATAGCCGTTGAGTATACGGGGCAACGGCGCGCTCATTCAAGCGGTACGCTGAGGGTCAGAATCAGCCGCTAGCGTCGGCTCAGCCATCGGGCCAGCCCGGCGCCGACGCCTGCGACGATCAGCATCCCCGCGATATTCAGCGGGCCGCTCGCCTGTCGCCGTTGCGGCACGAAGCCTCGTGCTCGCCTTGTCAGTCGCGTGCCCAACCCTGTGAGAGCCAGTCCGATCAAGTATCGCTTCATCGCTTCCCTCCTCTGATGAATTCAGTAGACCGGTTCGCCGGATTGAATCCGTACGGCCAAACCAATCCTCTTAGATCAATGGCAAATCGGATGCCATCAAGCGGCCTTCTTACACGTAGGCTTGACGAGCCGCTGGCGTTCACCCTCTATACTTTTTTAAAATGAAGACATGGCAGCAAAGATCAGAGTCGGGCCGGCAGGCTGGTCTTACGATGACTGGCGCGGCATTGTCTATCCTGAAGGCGCGGGAGCGAAGTTCGATCAACTGGCCTACATCGCGGGCTTCTTCGATACCATCGAGATCAACAGCAGCTTCTACCGCCCGCCGACCAGTGTGATGGGAAGATCATGGGTGCGGCGCACGGCACACAACGCGGATTTCAAATTCACTGCCAAGCTATACAAAATGTTCACGCACGAGCGCGGCAAAGCGACCGAACGTGACGAACACGCATTCCGCGCCGGCATCGAGCCGCTTAGCAGCGCCGGCAAGCTCGGCGGCTTGCTGATGCAGTTTCCCTGGTCATTTAAGAACAACGATGCCGACAGCGATTACCTCTTTGGCTTGATGGACCGCTTCAAAGATTATCCGCTGATCGTCGAAGTGCGGCACGGCTCGTGGAACACGCCGGAGATATACGAAGCCCTTGAAGAGCGGCAGGTCGGGTTTTGCAATATCGATCAACCGTTGTTCGGGCGCTCGATCAAGCCATCGGCGCAGACCACTTCGCGCATTGGTTATGTCCGCCTCCACGGGCGCAACTACGAAAACTGGTTTGCTGAGAACAAGAGTCCCGCGGATCGCTACGATTACCTTTACTCACCCGAAGAACTGGCGCCGTGGATAGACAACATCAAGAATGTCGCGCGCCACACCCGAGAGACCTACGTGATCACCAATAATCATTTTCGCGGCAAAGGCATCGTCAACGCACTCGAAATCAAATCAGCGCTCGAAGGCGCGAAAGTCCAGGGGCCGGCGTCGCTTGCCGCCGAGTATCCGCGCATCAAAGACGCGGTGATCCTTAGCTAATCTTATTGGTTTGATCTTGATGACGCGGCAACCGTCATTTCTTTTTCTCAGGCGGCGGCGTCAGATCGATCACATAAATCTCCGGCGCTCGGTCGCGATTTGAGCCGAACATGATTTCGTGGTCGGAGATGAATACCGGCGAGTGCGCATTGCCGGGCTTGAAGGTTAGCTGTTGAACAATCCCTGAGGTCGAGTCATAGACGAATAGCTGGTTGCCGTTGTCGGTCGGGCCGATGAAGGCGATCATCTTGCCATCGGGCGACAGCGCCGGGCTGCGCTTGGGCTGATCGGGGTCAGGGAGGTCTGTGACTTTGCCGCTCTTCAAATCGAGCAGGAAGATTTCGTCCTGCTGCTCGGCCTCTTCCTGCGCCCACAAGACCAGCGTGCCGCCTGAAGGGCTGAAAAGATAACGGTGGATGCGGGCGAAGCGGCTCTCGGTCAGATCGCGCAGCGGCTTGCCTTTGAGATCATATTGCCAGAGCGAATGCCTGCCGCTCGCCTCGCTGACCTTGACGAGCATCACCGACTTGCCATCTTCGCCGATGCCCGGATGCGTGCTCGGTGTTTCCTCTTCGGTGAACCATTCGCCTTTGCCGCCCGCCGCCGCAATCCGAGCGACATGGAGAATGCCAAAGGCGGCATCAGGCAATGGGCTTTCGTCGGTCGTGTAATAAACCTGCTTGCCATCGGGTGTAAAGACCGGCTCTTTATCGCTGAAATTATTCTTCGTCATCTGGCGCAATTTGCCGGTCTTCATATCGAGCAGATAAATTTCGGCAAAGCTGCCCGATTCTCCGAAGCCGGCGAGCGCTACGGTCTGGCCGTCGGGCGCCCAGGCGGGATCAGCGGCGCCCCATTGAAAACTCGTCAGCGCCGGGCGAATCGAGCGATCCGCAAGATTCATGACGTAGAGGTTGGGCGCTTGATTCGGCTTTTGCGCCAACAGTAGCAGCGACTTGCGGTCGGGAGAGATCGGGCCGAGCCCATACAATCCCATGCCCTGCGTGACGCGCTCGATCTTTAACGTCTCGGCAGGCTTCTTCTTGTCCTCCTTCTTCTCGTCCTTCTTTTGCGCGACCGCCGGTAATCCCAAAAGCAGCAGGCCGATTGCGAAGGCGAGACTAGCACGCACGGCAAGCCGCCTAAAAAATGTCTTCCTTCGCGGCGGGTGAGCGCCCGCATTCGCCGGGACGCAAATTAAATGGCGATCATGGCAAGTTTTCGCTTCCATCCCATCTCCCGTTTTGTCATTGTATTTGGCCAGTCGGAACCAGCATCCTACCACGCGCTCAAGGATGCCGACAAAGCCGCAAGCAACCTATCGCGGCGATTGATAAACTAAAGCGGAGGTTTCGGCTGACGGTTTTTGGCGGGAATGTTATTATTCACTCGGAGAGGCGAAAAAGCGAATGAGTCGGCTGATGTTCGTGTACCTTTCAGGCAGCGAGAAAGGCAAAACCAGAATCTTCACTCAGGATCGCGTCAGCGTCGGCACCTCGGATGCTTCGGACTTGAAGCTGGTGCCGGAAGAAGGCGGAGCCCTGCCTTCGGGCGTGCTCGCTGACATCTATAACGACAACAACATCTTTCATCTGGTTCCGCAGCCTGAGATGAACGGCACCGAGATCACCGTCAACGGCGAGCCGCTCATTGATAATGGCGGGGCCGCGGGCCATGTCCTGCACGATGGCGACACCCTGCACTTCGGGCATGGGATGTCGAGCGCCAGCGTGCTTTTTCAGGTGATGCCGGAAAACTTTTCGGCGACCGCGCTCTCCAGACGGCGGCCTGGCGAAGTCGAGCCGGTTGCCGCGCAACCCGTTCATCCACTAACCGCCACGCTTTTCGTCAAAGAGCTGACCGCCAGCCTGTGGGCCGAGATTCCCCGCCGCGCCAAATGGCTGGCCGTTAGCCTGGTCACTTTTTTAATCATCGTTGCGCTCGGCACATTAGGCTTTGTCCTGGTGACGATGGTGCGACTCAACCACCGCACCGAACAATTGCGCGATCAGGTTGGCAGCGAAAAAGAGGCGCGCAACCGCGCCCAGGACGTTATCAACAAACAGCAGGAAGAGATCAACCGGCTGCGCCAGGCCAACGAAGACATTCAGCAGTCAACGCAGCGGATCGCCGAGCAGTTCAGTCCTGGCGTCTGCTTGATCGTCGGCAGCTTCAGCTTCGTCGAGCGCGGCACCGGGCGACCGCTACGCTATGAAAGCGCCGACAGCTTCTCGGATCAGCCGATAGATAAGACCGGCCACCTGTTGCTTTCCGTAGACGGTGCCGGCGGCATTTATCATGTTGATTACACCGGCACCGGCTTCGTCGTCGAAGACGGGCTGGTGGCCACCAATAAACACGTCGTACAGCCGTGGGCTAACGACCCGGTCATGCAAATCCTCCAGGCTCAGGGCCAGGGGTATACGGCGCGCCTTGATTCGCTGGCCGCGTTCTTCCCAGCCATCAAAGAGCCGTTCGAGCTGAAGGTCGCCAGCACTTCTGTGCGCTACGATGTCGCCCTGTGCAAGTTTGAGCAAGGCAACGCGGCGCTGCGCGTGCTGCCGATGACCGACGAGGACAGCCACACGATTGTCGGTGAGCCGGTTGTGCTGCTCGGCTTCCCGACCGGCGTTGACGGGTTGCTGCAACGTATTGACGAGAATGAGAAGACAGAGATTTTAAGATTGCACCGACGTTCGGTGACCGACGTTGCGCAGGGGCTTGCCGAGCGCGGTTTCATCCGCCCCCTGACGACGACCGGAACGATCAGCGACGCGCTGCCTGGCAAGATCGTTCACAGCGCACAGACCACTGAAGGCGGCTCTGGCAGCCCCATCTTTGACCGCCAGGGCCGCGTCATCGCCATCAACTCGGCGATTCTGACGACGATTGACGGGGGCCAGAGCTTCGGCGGCTCGAACTTCGGCGTCCCTGTGAAGATCGCCCTTGAGATGCTGCAAACCTACGACCGCACCAATCCCAAAGCGACCGCCGAGCATTAATTACAAATTAGCTAGCGCTCGCGGCGATGCCTGCATCACGCGAAGAGATTCCGCGAGCCAAACTCGACGCCGCTGAAATGTAACAGCTCGTCCTCTTTGCTGGGCGGCGGCACCACTTCAAAAACGAGATTATCGAACTTGTCGTGGCCACGGTAGAAACAGGCCTTGTAGCCGCGCAGATTGGTGAACTCAATCGTCTGCACCCCCCACTTGCCGTGCGCGGCGTTCTCAGGGACCTGCACCGTCACTTCAAAAGTCTTGCGCTCGAAGGCCTCGTCGTGCGGCACGATCAATTCGCCTGAAGCGAGCTTGGCCTTACTGGAATTCCCCATGCTGAACTGGAAGCACTGAATGGAAATCTTACGAATGCCATTCGGATCATAAGCGTTGACGCGCAATACCAGCTTATCGCCGGCGACGACGCGCCCTCCCGTCGGGTTATTTTCCATCAGACTGACAGACATATTTACACCTCTCCTATGAATCCAGAATCAACGTGAGGAAGTTAATTTTGAGATGATTGGGCAGGTACGGGCTGATTTTTTTTCAGCTCTGTTACGGCGACGATAATAACCGCACCAAACTGTAGAGTCAAGAGTTTATAGAGCCGTTGT
>JBJMGU010000217.1:0-18800 GCA_045807765.1 Blastocatellia bacterium | reverse complement strand
TCACGCCGCGCCAGCACCATCGCGCCGACGACCGCCATGAGGATCAATACCGAAGTCACTTCAAACGGTAACAGGTACTGCGTGAACAGGCTGTAGCCGACGCTATAGGTCGTGCCAACGGCGCGATCCGTAGTGTCTATGGCGAAGGCCGGCGTGATCTTTTTATCGGCCAGCGTCTTCAGCACATAAAAAGCTTCGGCAATCATCGCGCCGGCAAATGGAATAGCCAGATAGCCGAGCGCTTTATGCTTCTCGACGACGGGCTGCGACTTCGGCACGTTCAACAGCATGATGACGAAGATGAATAGCACCATGATCGCGCCGGCATAGACGACGATCTGAATGGCGGCGATGAACTGCGCATGTAGGGTCAGGTAGAGCGCCGACAGCGACGCCAGTGTGCCGATTAATGACAGAGCGCTGTAGAGCGGATTGCGCTGGAAGATGACGTTGAGCGCGGTGCCGATGGCAAAGACCGCGAGGACGATGAATAGAACTTTTTCCATATCGCTAAGTCAGCCTCTGCGGGCCGAGCTATGGGTTGTGCGGCGGCCAGAGCAACACCACCGTCGCCGTGATGATGACGTTGATGATCGAGGCGGGCAGCAGGAACTTCCAGCCGAAGCGCATCAACTGGTCATAGCGAAAACGCGGCAGCGTGAAGCGTATCCACATCGCCAGGACGATCAGCGCCAGCACCTTCATTGCGAAGTAGACCAGGCCGAGCCAGGGATAAAAGTTCACCTTTGGCCCGATGAAACCGCCGAAAAACAGCGTCACCGCAATCGAAGAAGCGGTAATCAGATTGATGTATTCCGCCATCTGGAACATCACGAACTTCATGGATGAATACTCGGTATGGTAGCCGGCGACCAGCTCTGATTCGGCTTCAGGCAGATCAAATGGCGTGCGGTTGCACTCGGCGAGCGAGGCGATGTAGTAAACGATAAAGACCAGAAATAGGGGCGGCTTGAAGAAATTCCAGCCGAAAACGCCGAACCTGCCACTTTGCTGGGCGACGATGGCCGACAGGTCGAGCGTTCCCGTATACAACAGGACGCTGACAATCGAGATGCCAAAGGCCAGCTCATAGCTGATCATCTGGGCGCTGGAACGCAGCCCGCCCATCAGCGAATACTTGTTGTTCGAAGCCCAGCCCGCCAGTACCAACCCGTATACGCCGAGCGAGGTCAGCGCGAAGATGTAGAGCAGGCCGATGTTCATGCTGGTGACGCGCAGTGCCACGTCTCGGTTGATGAAGGGGACATGAACAACGCTGCCGTAGGGAATGACGATGAAGGTCATCAGCGCAGGGACCAGCGAGATGGCAGGCGCGACGACGTAGAGCCAGCGATTGGCCTCGGTCGGAATGATATCTTCTTTGAAGATCATCTTGACGCCATCGGCCAGGGGTTGCAGCAGGCCCCAGGGGCCGACGCGATTCGGGCCGATGCGCAGTTGAATCCAGCTCATCACCTTGCGTTCGAGAAAAGTCAGGTAGGCGACGGCGGTGACCAGAACGAAGAGAATGATCGCGGATTTGATTACCCACTCAAGAAGCACGTCTGTAGTCATAAGTAGACCAGTTCAAGCAACGGATGGAGGTGACGCGAGCGCCGGCTCAACGATTCCACTCGAGAATGCCCTTGCGCCAGACGTAGACCAGGCCGACAAACAAGACGACCATAAAGAGCATCATCTCGCCATAGAAGACCCACTTCAAGGCGGCGTTGTCTCTAAGCACGTTGGGAAAAACGACGGCCCACGGCACCAGGAAGATGGCTTCGATGTCGAACAGCAGGAAGATCATCGCCACAAGGTAGAACTTCACCGATTGGCGCTCGCGCGCGGTGCCCACCGGCTCGACGCCGCATTCGTAGGGCGCCAGTTTTTCAGGCGTCGGGCGATTTTTGCCCAACAGGCGCGAAATGATGATCAGCACGGCAGCCATGCCGACTGCCAGCACCAGCACGATGAGAACCGGAACGTAGTTTGTCATTGCGGTCAGCGTGTGTCGCGAATGTGTGATCGGCTCGCGGCGGCGTCTCACAGGGAAAAATTCACCGCTCATCAAGACTTTGCATCTTATCGCCTGGCGAAATTGAGTGTCAAGCAAGGCGCTGTGCAGCGGCGCTTGAAAAACTCTTGTGCCGGGCCGATGGCTCAACTAAGATCGCAGGCAAGCAGCCCCTTAAACCCCAAAGTCTACAGAGCCGAGCGGTCAGACGCAAATGACGTTGATCTGCGAATACTGCCAAAGTCCTTGCCAAACGGGCCTGTTGAAATGCCCGAATTGCAGCGCACCCCTGGGGGCGACGCCTGCGCCCGGCGTAGACTATCGCCACTGCCCATTTTGCAAGCGGATGCTGCTTGCACTGGGCAGTCCGGCCTGTAACTATTGCGGGCGGCGCTTACCCGAAGATTACATCAAAGCGCGCGAGGCTGACCTCCATCGCCTAACCGAACTGGATAACCACGCGCCCGACCCACAACTTTCCGCCAAGCTCGACACTATCCTGCGCCGGACGACGCGCCGGGATAATCGCGAATCATCGCTCGCCGACCTGTTCAGCATCAGCATGGGTGATTCAAGCGATCCCTTCTCGTAATCTTTGATCTATGGACGGGCGTATCCTTGAAGGCTACTGCGCCAGGCCGAGAAGGCTACTGCGCCAGGCCGACGCGCCGCAGCAGGTCTGTGTATCTGGGGTCTGAGCGCAACGGGTCGAGCATCGGGTCATAGGCGAGGTCAACGATGTGGGAATCCCGCTCGCGGTAGGCTTGCTCAAGCAACGCGAAAGCGCGCGCCTTCTCTCCGAGTCCCGCGTAAACATGCGCGATTATATAAGGGGAGACATACACGCGGTTAGAAAACTTGTACAGTTTGTCCAGCACCTTCTGCGCCTCGCCGGGTCTCCCCGCCGCCGCATAAGCCTGTCCGAGGTGGGCGATGATTTCAGGATTTTGTTCTGACAGCGCAATGGCTTTCTGGAATTCCTCGATGGCTTGATCGTACATGCGCTGCTGAACGTAGGTCTGGCCGAGAAAGGTGTGCGCCATGCCGTAATTCGGGTCGAGTTCGAGCACCCGCTTGAGCTGCTCTGCCGCCTCATCATTGCGCCGCGCGTAGAACAAGATTTGCCCCAGGTTCGTGCCGATCAGCACCGATAACGGATCAAGTTCCTGCGCATGCTGCATCCAGCGGACGGCTTCATCGGGGCTGGTTCGCAAGAGCGTGTAGGCATAGCCGTAGGTGCTATAAGCCGCGTTAACCTCGAAGACCCGATCCCATTCCTTCCGGCTTCTTGGCCAGTCCCATTCATATGCGAGAATGCTCGCCATCACCGCGTGGGCTTCATCGTAGGTGTCGTCAATCTCCAGCGCCCTGGCCGCCGCCGCTTTCGCCTTTTCAAGAATAGCCTTTGGGTTGCGAGGCTTAAACCAGATGCTCATGAGCTGACTGCCGGCCAGCCCTGCATAGGCCGGCGCATAACCGGGGTCGAGCTTGATCGCCTGCTCGGAGTATTCGATAGCCTTCCTCAGTCCTTCTTCAGTCCGCTTGTCATAAAAGTAACGCGCCTTCAATAAGGCGTCGTAGGCATCCACACTTTGGGTGTAGTGCTTCGCCAGTTGCGGTTGGCCTTCGCCGCACAGCGCCACCCGGAGGTTGGCGGCGACGCTGCAACTGATTTCGTCTTGCACCGCGAAAAGGTCTTTCAGGGCGCGGTCAAAGGTGGTGCCGACCCAGACGATGTGGCCATCATCGGCGCTCACCAGCCGCGTCTCGACCCGCACCGTGTCGCCGCCGCGGCGGACGCTGCCTTCGAGAATTGCCTGCACGCCGAGCTGCCGGCCTATGTCGCGAGGGTCAATGTCCTTTCCTTTGAAAGTGAAGACCGAGCTGCGCGAGATAACTTTCAGGCCGTTGATCTTCGACAGCTCGGTGATGAAGGTCTCGGTCAGCCCATCGGCGAAGTAATCACTGTCAGCGTCGCCCGACAGATTCCTGAGCGGCAGCACGGCAATCGAGCGGATCGGCGCGGCTGGTGATGGACTCGAAGGGTGGGCGATTGCGCCGCGATAGACAATGATGGCGAGCGCGGCGAATGCCAGGGCAACGACGGCTGTTGTGACGGTGAGCAAAGCTGATCGCCGCTTGCGTCCTGGCGTTTGCGAAAGCTCTGGATGATCGGCGGGTGCGGTTGGGCGATCCGGCGATGGCGTGTCTTCTTCTTCGATGACAATGCGCACGCCGCGCGTCTTCTCGATTTCCAGGGCGGCGTGTGCGCCTTCGTTGGCCACTGCTTCGAGCGGCCCGACGTAACGATAGCCCTCGCGGTGGCGCGTCTCGATGAAGCGCGCCGCCGTGCTGCGGTCGCCGAGCGCCTTGCGGATCGCCCCGACGGCTTTTCTCAGCGTGTCGTCGTAGACCTCCTTGCCATCCCAGAACTGTTCGAGCAATTCCTGGCGGCTGACGACGCGGTCGCGGTTGTCGATGAGATAGAGCAAAACCTGAAACGGCTTATTCGCCAGGTGCATCTGGTCGCCATTGCAGACGATCAGCCGCCGGTCGGGGTCGAGCAGACAATCTCCGAGAAGATACCTTTTGCCAAAATGATGGTCAGGTGCAAACGACATCGATACAGCCCAGAACCCTATTGATAGTAAATTCCGAAATTATTCCGGTCTTTTTCCAGACTTGCGCCGGTTGCTTGATTAGAATTTGCTTCGCCCGAAGCGTCTCGGAACTTCTGTGGTCAGCTCAATTATACCTGAACCTCTGCGCCTGACAATGATGAAGAGAAGAGTTGAGATCATCGCCTTCGAGCGGCAGCGCGTCGTGATGCGCCCCGTGTCCGTGACCTGTCCAGTCTGCCAGCTCAATACCGAGCTGCTGACGACGCAGCAGGCCGGGAGGCTCTTTCAAGTCAAGGCCAACAGCATCCGGCGCTGGCTTGTTCATGGGAAGGCGCACGGCATCCGCACGCCGGGCGGCCAGCACCGCGTCTGCAAAGAGTCACTTTTCGTTCTGCAACCGACGAAGTAGGGAAAGGAGACCGCGATGGGATTTAAGCGATTATCGCCCAGGCTCCGGCTCATGCTCATTGGCTTGGGCGCCGCGCTCGCTCTGGTGATTGTTGTCAGCCGCCCGTCACAGTCTTTCGACCGTGAGGCGCAACACCAGGCCGCAATCGAGCGGATGCGCGCTCAGCTTCAGGCCGGCGTCGGCAGCGAAGTGCGCTTCGCCAGCCGAGGCGCGCGTGCCGAAGACGTGCGCGCTTCACTCGACTCGGTGGCCGAGTTCATCCGCTACCGCTCTGGCCTCGAACTGAACGGCGAGGTTAAAGGCCAGCTCGCGCGGCTGGAAGAGCGCACGTTGAGCGGCGGCGGCCATCGCCTGCCGATGGCCGATGTGGCTGACCTGATTACTGCCATCCTTGTCGAGCGCATACACCATTGCACGGACGCCGAAATTGAGCAGGCCGCCGACGCCCTGACGAATATCAAGACTATGCCGCTGAGATACGACAAGGCCACAGGGAAGACGATTCGCATTGATAAAGCGAAAGAGGCGGCGGCCTCAGCTAATACTCGAAGCGAAGGCGATGACCCGAATGGTTCCGGCAAGTGCAAATCGTCGGGCGATATAACCTTGCGGTTTAGCGGCGAGGGCCAGATGACAAGAGAAAAGTTCATCCAGCAGGCGCAGAGTCTGCGCTCGCGCTTGCAGTCGCCGTTGCAGCAGGTGGCGATGGTCGGCATCGCACGCCAGATGGTGACAAGCGTCGTCAGAAAACGGCTGCAAGCCCTTGGCGGTGCGCTACCCGATCAATGGGCCGAGGCGCAAGACGAAGGACTGACCCCGGCGCAGGCTTTTCTGATTGCTTACTCAACGATCAGCGATGACCCTTTGCGGCATTCAAGAGACGAGTTGAAGAATATGCGAAAGCACCTTGAGCGGATGTGGCAAGAGGATACCGGCGAGGCCGTCAGCTACGAAGGGCAGACGCCTTTCGGCAGCGGCGGCTATCTCTTCTCAAGCCCGCTCGGCCTGGCGTTGAATCAAGAAACGACGAGCCGCCTTTTGAAACTGATTGAAGAAAGGAGCGCAAAATGAGACAGCAACTCGCACCCGGTCGAAAGACCTTCCGAATCATCGCCACCCTGCTGCTTGTCGGATGCTCATTGCTCTTCTCAAGCTGTGAACACTGCGGCGACAACCCCTTCGCCATTTGCACCTGCTGCACGTTGGAGGGTGAGGGAGGATCAGTAGAAGAAGAATTTGTTGTTCAATACCTCGACTGTAATGGTGATATAAAATCTGAACGACTTGGGTTTGTTAGTTCTGACACAGTAGAAATCCCCAACTGCGAGAGGATAATAAAGATAAGCCGTGCCCAGTGATTGAACAAACCACTTTCCCCACAAGGTCAGACAATAGACTCCCGGCTTTGTGAAAATGGTCAGCGAGAAGATGATGAGGGAACGGACATGAAAGATAGAGCAATTCCCAATTATGTCGTCGTACTAACTCTGCTCACACTTTTGTTGAGCAATTCGATGGTCGGGCCGGGCTATGCTTCAAGCCCGAAGGCAATCTCGATTCCTGCATCTCCTAACCCAGTCTCTAAGCAGCCATCGCTTTGTCCATCAGCCGAGGCCGACCGGGCAAAAGTCTTCTCGACCCTCGAAAAAACCCCGTTGTCCTTCGTTGAAAATCGCGGCCAGGTTGATTCACGAGTCGCTTACTACGTTCAAGGGCGCGACGCCACAATCTACTTCACTCCCAGGGGCCTGACCTTCGCCCTGTTAAACAATGACGAGGCGAGCCAGATTGCCGACAAGCTCGGAAGGCGCGGTGGCCAAACGATCAATCGAGTACCGGAGTCGAAGCCGTTGAACGCAGCGCGGCGCTGGGCCGTGAATCTCGATTTCATCGGAGCAAATCAGAATGTTAAGCCCGAAGGGCAGAATCCGACGGCGACCACAATCAGCTACTTCAAAGGGCCGAAAGACCACTGGAAGACCGGGCTGGCGAGTTATTCGACGCTGGTCTATTCAAACCTCTGGCCCGGCATCGACCTGGTTTACACAGGCACGGCCAATCGCCTGAAATACGAATTCATCGTCAAGCCCGGAGCCGACCCCAAACAGATCAAGCTGGCCTACAGCGGCGCGACCGACGTAAGGCTGAACCCATCGGGTCAGCTTGAAGTCCTCACACCCGCAGGCCGCCTGCATGACGACCGCCCTATCTCTTATCAAGAAATCAACGGCAAGCAGGCCAAGATCACGACCTCGTTCAATCTCAATTCATTCCGCAATCCGCAATCGCCGCGCGCGAAGCGCATCGCCGCCAAGGCAATCCGCAATCAACAGGTTTATGGTTTTCACGTCGGCCCCTACGATAAGCGCAAGCCGTTAGTGATTGACCCCGCGGTAATTATTTATGCGGGATTTATCGGCGGGACGAAAAATGACACGTCGCTTCGCGTAGCGGTAGACAACTCTGGCAACGCCTACGTCGTGGGGCTGACAACCTCTAACACGTCAGAAGGCTTCCCGGCGACCGTCGGGCCGGACTTGTCTTTCAATCCCAACCGGGGCTTTAGCGCCGCGTCCTACGACTTCCTCGATGTGTTCATTGCGAAAGTGAAGGCCGACGGCACCGGGCTGGTCTACGCCGGCTACCTCGGCGGGTCGGGCAATCAGGTAGCCACAGGCGTTGCGGTTGACAACTCAGGCAATGCCTACGTGGTCGGCGCGACCGACTCGAAGCCTGGCAGCTTCCCCATCACGGTCGGGCCGAAGCTTACTTACAGCGCGCAAAAGTTCCCGGCATTCCCGGCCTTGACCGACGCGCTACTTGCCGACGGCTTTATCGCTAAAGTGAATGCGGCGGGCACGGGCTTGGCCTACTGCGGCTACATTGGCGGCGACGGGGGAGATACTGTCTATTCGGTAGCCGTTGATGGCGCAGGCAGCGCCTATTTGACAGGCGAGACCAGCTCGAGTCCGGCGAGCCTGCCGGTGATAGTTGGGCCGAGCCTCAATTATGGCGGCAGCTTCGACGCGTTCGTAGCCAAGGTCAAGGCCGATGGCACGGGGTTCGATTATCTAGGCTACATCGGCGGGTCAGGTATTGACCGTGGGTTTGCCATCGCGGTTGATTCCGCAGGCAGCGCCTACGTCACGGGTGAAACGACCTCCCCCGCGTCGAGCTTGCCGGTGACGGTTGGACCGAACTTGACGTTCGGCGGGATCACTGACGCCTTCGTTGCGAAAGTGAAGCCGGACGGCAGCGGGCTGGTCTATCTCGGCTACATCGGCGGGGCGGACATAGATGCCGGCTCAGGCATTGCCGTGGATGGCGCGGGCAATGCTTATGTAACCGGCGGAACCAACTCACCTGAATCGAGCTTCCCGATTACCGTCGGCCCGAAGCTGACCTTCAGTGGAAGCAATAACCAGATGTTCGGCGATGCTTTCATTGCAAAGGTGAAAGCCGACGGCACGGGGTTCGTTTACGCAGGATATATCGGCGGCTCAGACGGAGACGCAGGCTTTGACGTCAAGCTCGACGCTGCGGGTAATGCGTACGTTGTCGGCGCGACCAATTCGGCGAACTTTCCTGTAACCGACGGCTCGACCTTCAAAGGCGGCACGATATACGGCGACGCATTCGTCGCGGTCGTGAAGGCTGACGGATCAGGTCTGGTGGCTGCCGGATACTTTGGCGGCGCGAAGGATGATGTAGGCACGGGCATCGGGCTCGATGGCGCGGGCAATGTCTATATCACCGGCACGACGGTTTCAACAGAGGCAACGTTCCCGGCTACGGTCGGGCCATTCCTGGCTTACAAGGGATCACAGGACGCCTTCGTTGCCAAGCTCAGGTTCAGTGTGAATGCCAACGCCCCAACCGTGAGCAGCGTGAGTCCCGGCTCAGGCTCGATCAACGGCGGCACCAGCGTGACGATCACCGGGACGAAGTTCGCCAACGGCGCGACCGTCAGCTTTAGTGGTACAGCCGCCACTAACGTCGTCGTCGCAAGCGGCACTCGAATCACTGCCACCACGCCGCCGCATGGCGCAGGAGCAGTGAACGTCGTCGTTACCAATCCCAATGGCGATGCGGGCGTGCTGGCGCAGGGCTTCACTTACATCGTCCCGCCCGTGCCGGTCATCACGAGCGTGACGAGGCAGGGCAAGAACCTGATTGTCGTCGGCCAGAATTTTGATAGCGGCGCGGTGATTCTGCTCAACGGCGAGCGCCGAAAGACACTGCACGATGAGCAAGACCCGAACACCCTGGTAGGAAAGAAAGTCGGAAAGGTGATACAGCCGGGCGACAAGGTGAAGGTGCGGAACTCAGACGGCACGGAATCGAATGAAGTGATCTACAATCCCGCTCCGTAGGCGCACTACTGCCGTGCCTGGCCGACGAAGCGCATGGGATTCAAAGGCTGATCGTTTTCGCGAATTTCGTAATGAACGTGCGGGCCGGTCGAACGCCCGGTGCTGCCGGCGTGACCGATTTGATCGCCGCGCTTGACGCGCTGGCCTTGCTCGACCGTTACACGCGACATATGGCCGTAGCGCGTCGTTATTCCATTGCTGTGATAAAGAATGACCAGGTTGCCATAACCTGCATACGGCCCGGCGTGAACGACGAGGCCGTCCGCCGTCGCCGCCACCGGCGTACCGTAATCAACGGCGATGTCGAGCCCCTGATGCGATTCGTGGCCTTCGCCGCTGAAGGGATTATGTCGCATGCCGAAGCCGTCCGTGATATAGCCGTTCACCGGCAAGCCGTTCGGCACCGAAGCCAGACGCAGCATATCGGATTTCATGCGGTCATTGATCGTGCGCAACTCGCGCTCTAGCTGGTCGGCGGCCTGATCAAGCGCCGGCACAGCTTCCGGGCCGCCGGTGCCGACGATGTTGTCAACGTCCGGGGTATGATCGATCTTCGCCTGCCGCCCCATCTCTTTTGACATATCACTGACGTAATCGATCTGCCCCTTCAGCCTGGCATAAGAGTTTTGGTAGGCGTCATTCGCCTCCTTGAGCTTCTGATTCTCAGCCTTAAGCGAGAGGTTTTTAATGTTGAGCGACTCGGTTTGCGCCAGACGTACCATGCCGAACCCGGTCAACAGGGTCAGCGCGATGGCGACACTGCCGGCCCCATAAAGTAGATTGCGATGAAAGCTGATCTGGCGGACTTTCGACGACGAGCTGGGCACGACTAACAAGGTATAACGTGAATTGTCTTTCGACATTAAGCATCTCCTTGGCGCTTATTCAGAGTATGGGGATGTTGCCAATGCCCCACAGCAACACCCGGAACGATCTTTTTTCTTCCCAACTACTTAAGGCTCGTGAGGGGGTAAAACATACTCAAGCAAATCGGCAGGCTATCATAGGACGACGGCGGAAGCAATCGTCGCGGGTCATAACGATACAGAATAAGAAATTCGCAAGAAATGGCGAGCGAGGAGGTTTACGCGCCGCCCGGCCTTCCGACAGAGGCTGTCGGAGAGGCTAGCGGGCGGCGCTATGCTTGAATCATCAAACCGGCTCGGCGTTGCGTGGGAACATGATTTTGAAGACGACATACCCGACCAGCGCCAGCGCGGCGACCACCAATACGAGAAAGATCAATTTGAGGGCGACGCCGATGACGGCCAGGACGATCTTCATGACGGCGACGCCGATAACGAAAACCACCAGTCCGACGATGAATCTGAGAATTGCGGTCATAGCTTGACTCCTTTCAATGCAAGTGCGCGGGGCGGTTCGTGCGTCTTGTTCACCCCGCGGCTGTGGCTAGCGCATCAGTTGACGCGCGCCTTTGCCTGTGTCTGACGAGCGCCGCTCGCCTGAATCGTGATGTTGCGAAAAGATGTGCGCAGGACGATGTTCGGCCCATCGCCATTGGCGCCGACAATTGAGTCGCGACCGCGCGAATCCAACTCGGCGAAGCCGACGGGTCGCACCTCACCATTCTCGCTCATGGCGTCGAGCATGAACTGGCTCGACTGTGGCAGGACGAGCTTGATCTCGCCGTGACTGTTTTGCACATCGATATCTTCAGCGGGCGGCTTGGCGGCGCTCAGCAACACCATTCCATAGCTGGTTTCTACATGAACGCCCTGATAAAAATCTTTCACCGTCACTTCGCCGTGCGATGTGCCAATAGTGACTTCTCCGCGCGCATCTTCGACGCTGACGTTGCTCTTATCGGCCTTCACCTCAACGGCGCCGGTGACGCTAACAAGTTGGATGGAACTATTCGAAGAGCCTACCCTGAGGTCGCCATTGATCGTCTGGGCGCGCACGTCGGAGAAGGGCGCTTCGATGATCAGCCCCACAGCCCGCGTGACTTCGACTTTGCCGTGTTCGGTTTTTAGCTCCGAATCTTTGCTCAAGCCCTGAGCGCGTATGCTGCAAAACGGCGCGTTGACGCGGGCCGGGCCACTGATGTTCGTCAATTCGACAGCGTCCGAGTTGCGTGCCGCCAGCTCGACCGCGCCATTGATATTGACCAGCTTTATACCCTTAGCGCCGTTGATCACGATGTCGCCATTGATGTTCGTGGCGCTGGCGTTGGCGTAGCTCAGGTCACACTTAACATTGCCACCAATCTGATCTACATCGGCCTGCCCGTGACTGGTTCTGACCTGCACGTTGTTCTGAAGATTGCTCACGGCAACTGCGCCAAAGCTGTTATTGGCGATCAAGGCGGCAGAGGTCGGCAGGTCGAGCTGGATGTCAGTGGTGAAATTCTCGTTGACTTCACCGCGTGTCGTCGTAACGAGCAAGCCGTCCGCCGTTCGACTGATCGTCAGGCTGACTTGATCAGCAATCCGCCGCGCCTCATCGGCGCTCCAGCCACGGACTCGCTTGGTCAACGTCGCGCGGACGCTCGCCGCCCCGCCGTTGACTTTGATATTGCCATAGCTGTTGGCGACGGTGATCTTCATGCCTTGCGTGAATTCGCGGCTTTCGACCGTAGCGTCGGTGAAGTCGAAGCTCTGGCCGGCGACCGAATCACGAAGGCTGTCGAAAAAGCGAGGCAACTGAAGCGCGGAAATCACCGCCGGGTGATTTGCCAGTCGGCTCGCCAGCACGCCGCTAACAATTATTAGCGTCACGACGATAATCCGCCCTGCGGTCAATAATCGTGGTGGTGGGCCGTAGGATTGACGATGCGAATAGAATCGAACGAGCTCGATGCCGGCGAAGATCAGCAACAGCAGCACCCAGTAACGCCCGTAGAGCGCCACCGCGTTGAGGTCGGAATGGAAGCGGCTGGCGAAAAATAAGGCGCCGATGATGATCAGCAGCATGCCGCCGACCGGCGAACGTGGTTTGCGCTCGACTGCAAACCCCATGACGCGAATGACCCCGGCACAGATCAGCAAGGTAGGCCACAAACGCATAAGCCAGCCGCGCACGCCGAGGCCGGCAGGCGCCAACAACACCAGCAAGCCGACGCCGACCAACAGCAGGCCGAGCAGCAGTGTGCCTCTTCGGTTGTTGCGCGTGGTCGCCACGGCTGGGCCTACCTCCGGTCGCCGGAGCGCGCCATCTGCCGGACGTTGCTGTGAAACGAATCACCAAAGGAGCCGGGAACCAGCGGATAAGGCGGGCGTGAATAATCTGGCGATTGCGCTTCGACGCGTGAGCGTTTGAAATACCGCGTTAACAGATAGCCGCCGAGGATGATTAGTCCGACTGGCAAAAGTCGCGCCGGGTTGATGAATGTGAAGGGCTGGAGAATGCGGAAGACCGATAGTGCGCCTAGCACGATCAAGCCGATCCCGAGGGCGGGCGCGTTCTTTGCGAGTTTCTGCTTGAAGCGCGCCTCATTAGCTTCGGCACTCTCGCCTTCACCGAGGCGTACTGCGGTGCGGTAGGCGTCCATCATCGAATAGATGTAAACCACCAGGCCCGCAAGCGCGAACAGTCCAGGTAGAATCTGCAACTTGGGTAAATTAAACAGGCCAACAACGCTGACGAAGTGGACGACGGCTTTGAGGTTCTGGCGGTTGTAGACGGCTCCCATACCGGGTATCAAAGCGCATAGCGCGGCGACCCGTGCGCGAGCTCTCGAGCGTCCTTGTTGGTAATGTTGCTGCGACAAGCCTTCTATACCCCTGACGATACAATCCTGGCAATAGGGAAAGCCTTTGATGCGGTGATCGCAAGCCGGGCAGAGGCCGCGTTGGCAATGGCTGCACTGTACCCGCGCCGCGCTTTGTGTGTGATATGCACAATACATGATGATTACTCTTCGAAGCTTGAATTGCTCTTTCTCAATGGCTTAAACGATTCGCAGTGCGTTAGGGTTCAACGAATCGCGACGAGCAGGCCGGGCAAACAAAAAGCCGCCTCAGTCTTTCTGCGGCGGCAGCACCTTCTCAGCTTCTTTCGGATGATTCACCGAATCCTTGGCCGGCTTTTCACCGCCGAGGCCATCCCAGATTTCGTCCAATCCCATGCCGACGCGCTCAATGTGTGCCGCCAGCATGTCCTTCTGCGCATAAATGTCGGTGCTGCGACTGTAGAGCTGCGCCATCTTATTTTGCGCCTGGCGGTAGATACCGGTCACTGTGCGGTCGTCCGAGAAGCCATACAATAAGAGCATGAACGAAGCGGCGGCAATCGTCGCGGCGGTTGCCAAAGACCAGCGCGGCGCTGTGGTGGCGCGCGGCAATAGGCGGGACGCCCAGGCGCTGACTTTCGTGGCGAAACGAGGCTTGCTTGCCAGCGTGCCGACCTTGCTAATGGCCACCAGTTGATTATAAAGCGGCGCGGGCATCTCGACCTCTTCGTAGATATGCACCGAATGGCAGGCAGCGACAGCGAAAACGACTTCAGTGAGCAAGTCGGAGCAAAGACCGCAACCAGCGGCGTGCTCTTCGAACCGGTGATAGGTTGCCGCCGGCACGTAGCCATCAAGGAACTCGGTGATGATCTCTGCGAATGCCGCGCAATCAAAGACGCGATGCTCCTGAGCAATCGTCAGCAGCGAAGTTTCAAGCAACATTGGCACGTCAACCGGGTCATCGCCGCCGCACTGGCTAACCGCCGCCCTGACCTCGTCCATCAGAGCGCGGCAAGCGCGGCATTGCAACGCATGCTCGCCGAAGCGCGCACTCTCGCTGCCGGCCAACTGACCGTCGAGGTAATTACTCAGTTGTTCCTCGAATTGACTGCACTGCATATAACACATCCAGGAGCTTGTCCCTGTCCTTCCGACAATACGGCTGTCCGGCTGCCACAATCGGGCAGCGAGCGCCGAGTGAATTCATAACGTATTGCGCGGCCACTGAGCGCCGGCGCGGGCCACGTCCACCAGGCCCGCACGCGACTGACCGCGTTATTCCGGCTGCACCTTCATGCGACGAAGTACTTTTGCCAACTCGATGCGGCCCCGATTGATACGGCTCTTGACAGTGCCTTCCGGTATCCTCAACAAGTCAACTATCTCCTGGTACGTCAATTCTTCAATGTCGCGCAGGATGACGCACTCTCGCAGGTCCGGCGACAACTTGTTGATCGCGCCGAGTACTTGCAGCCGGCGCTCCTGCCGTTCGAGCGAGCGCTGCGGGCTGTCGCTGGCCGAAGGCAGATGGTACTCATGATCGGCCAGGTCATCGCTCGAATCCGTCGGCGTCCTCTGGCGTTTACGATAATCGTCAATAATCAGATTGCGCGCCAGCCGCATCAGCCAGTTCGACAGGTCGCCGAGCGAGGCGTCATACTGCGTCAGCGAGCGATAAACACGAATGAAGACTTCCTGGGTCAAGTCCTCCGCCGCGCTGTGACTTGAGGTGAAGCGATAGGCGAGATTATAGATGCGCCGCGAATACTGGCGCACGATCTCGGCCCATGCATGCTGGTCACCCTGGAGACAACGCTGAGCCAATTCAGCATCGGTTGCTGTCAACGCAAGTATCGCTCCCACCTGTCGCCCTCTCGCAAGCTGTAATCTAGGATGTCCGCCAACTCGCTAAACGAGATGGTGACGAAAAATGTTTCGCCGAAGCTAGGGGCACCACAACCGGTGCCGAAGGGGTGCGGGCCGCCCATATTTTGTGCTAGAATGCCCCCTGGCTACAGCCCCTTGCGGCTGGTCGTATCAAGCCTCGACGAATTGGCGGGCCAGGCTGGCGCGCCAGCTCTATTGTATCTCACGGAGACCCACGGATAAAGTGAGCGGCAGGTGGAAAACGATCATAAGCCTGGTTGTGGGCGCGCTATTTGTTTACCTGTTCGCGCACAATCTTGACTTCGGCGAAGTCTGGATCAAGGTGCGAGCGGCGAACCGCGTGCAGCTCACATTGGCGCTCGCCCTGCTGGTGGGCACTTACTTCGTGCGCGCCTTGCGCTGGAAAACACTGCTTGAGCCGATGGCCCAACCGCCGCTCAGCGCGCTTTTCCGGGCGACGATGATCGGGTTTTCGGCGCTTTTCCTGATGGGCCGGGCCGCAGAGATGATTATCCGCCCGGCGACGCTTTCGCTGAAGGAGAAGGTTCGACCCTCGGCAAGCTACGCCACCGTCATGATCGAGCGGGTCTTTGACATGGTGATGGTGGTCTTTTTCTTTGCCATCAACCTGGTCTTTTTTGAATACAACGAGAATGACCACAACGCCGACGCCATGCGAATGTTCGGCTGGATCAAGATCACCGGCGCGTTGCTGCTGGTGGCGGCCATCGCCGGCATCTACGGCCTTTCGGTCTTCCGGCGAAAACGCGAAGGCGCGTTGATGTATCTCGATAAGAAGCTGCGGCGGTTGCCACGCAAGCTAGGCACCGGATTGATGAGCCTGTTCGAGCATATCTCCGAGGGCCTCGGCGTTCTGCACGACGTGCGCGGGCTGACCATCACCGTCTCTTACACCGTGTTGATCTGGCTGATGGTGGCGGCGGCACACCTTTTGGTGGTGCGCGCCTTCGGCATTCATTACGGGCAAGTTCCGTTTACGGGCGCGGTCTTTGTGATGGGACTTTCGATGCTGGGCTCGGTGGTGCCGACGCCAGGCGGGGCGACGGGGCCGTTTCATATCGCGACGGCGGCGGCGCTGGCATTTCTGGGAGTCGATCAGGATTCGGCGAAATCCGTAGCCATCATCCTGCACCCGCTGATCTTCGCGCCGGCGACATTGTTCGGAATTTACTACGTCGCGCGCGAGGGCCTGTCCTTCGGGCGATTGAAGCACATCGCCGAAGAAACGGTCGAGCCGCCTGCGGCCAATGGCGAGGACAAGGCGGCGAAGAAAGCGGCGATTTTAAGCCGCTGAAGCAGTCCCTTTTCGAGCAGGACATGGCGAGCAAGCCTGAGCTCGCTAATCTAATGTGGGCGAGTATAAACTATGAAATGTCCATTCTGCGCGCATCTTGAAGATCGGGTTGTGGATTCGCGTGAGAGCCGCGAAGGCGATGTCATCCGCCGTCGCCGCGAATGCTTGAAGTGCGAGCGTCGCTTCACGAGCTATGAGCGCATTGACGAGATTCCCTATATGGTCGTCAAGAAAGACGGCACCCGCGAGCCTTTCGTGCGCGAAAAAGTGCAGGCCGGGGTGATGAAGGCTTGCGAGAAGCGGCCCATCCCGATGTCAAAAATCGAAGCGCTGGTCAATGGCATCGAAAAATATGTCCAGGAATCACGCGAGCGCGAGCGCTCAACCGACAAGATCGGCGAGATGATCATGCGTCGGCTGAAGGAGCTGGACAAGGTGGCTTACGTGCGGTTTGCGTCAGTTTACCTCGATTTCAAGGACGTTTCCGAATTCATGAGCGAACTGCGCTCGCTGGTGCGCAAGGGTGCCCAGCGGTAGCAAGGGTCGGCACGGCCTCAAGGCCAGATGGACTCCGTTCAATAGCTGCTTGTCACGCTGTCTCCAGCGCCCTACAATCTCAATGCAGGGCGCAGTGGCCCGCGTTTAACCATGTCATCAATACTTGAAAGCGAAGAAGTCCAAATTGAACAAAGCGAAGAGCAGGTGAAGCTGCCGGATTCACTCCCGGTGCTGCCTTTGCGCGATATCGTCATCTTCCCCTACATGATCGTGCCGCTGTTTGTGCAGCGCGAGCGCTCGATCCGCGCCGTGGATCAGGCGCTGGCCGAGAACCGCATGATCATGCTCGTCGCACAACGCGACCTTGAGAAAGAAGAACCGATCGGCACTGACCTTTATAACCACGGCACGGCGGCAGCCATCATGCGAATGCTGAAGATGCCGGATGGCCGTATTCGCATCCTTGTGCAGGGCCTGTCGCGCGCCCGCGTGGCGCGCTTCGATGAGAATCAGCCGGCGTTGATCGCCCACATCGAGCCGCTCACAGACTCCGAGCCCGATGCCGACGAGCTAGAGCTTGAGGCGTTGATCCGCAACGTCCGCGCCTCGCTCGAACGCGCCATCACCCTCGGCAAGAACATCTCTTCCGAAGTCATGGCGATTGTCGCCAACCTCGAAGACCCAGGCCGGCTGGCGGACGTTGCGGCCTCAAACCTCGAATTGAAAGTCTCCGACGCGCAATCGGTTCTCGAAAAGCTCAACCCCGCCGACCGTCTGCGCCGCGTCAACGAGCTGCTTGCGCGCGAGATCAATGTGCTGCTCGTCCAACAGGAGATCAACACTCAGGCCAAGGGCGAGATTGATCGCACGCAGCGCGAGTTCTACTTGCGCCAGCAGCTCAAGGCGATTCAAGCCGAGCTAGGCGAAGGCAACGAGCTGGCCGAAGAGATTCAGATGTACCGCGACAAGATGATTCTCGCGGAGATGCCCGAAGCCGTCGAAGAAGAGGTCGAGCGCCAGATCAAGAAACTTGAGCGCATGCACCCGGACGCCGCAGAAGCAGCGACCCTGCGTAATTATCTCGACGTCATGGTGAGCCTGCCGTGGTCGAAGGCGTCAGAAGAAAACCTTGACCTGAAGCGCGCCCAGATCATTCTTGACGAAGACCATTATGGGCTTGAGAAGGTCAAAGAGCGGATCATCGAAGCGCTCGCCGTGCGCAAGCTCAAAGACAAAGTCCGCGGCCCGATCCTTTGCCTGGTTGGCCCGCCCGGCGTCGGCAAGACCAGCCTCGGTCGCTCAATCGCCCGCGCCTTGAATCGCAAGTTTCAACGCCTGTCGCTCGGCGGCTTGCACGACGAGGCCGAGATTCGCGGCCACCGGCGCACCTACATCGGCGCAATGCCTGGTCGCATTGTTCAAGCGATTCAGCAGGCCGGCACCAACAACCCTCTCATCATGCTCGATGAGATCGATAAGGTCGGCGCTGACTTTCGCGGCGACCCGTCGTCGGCACTGCTCGAAGTCCTCGACCCCGAGCAGAATTTTTCATTCCGCGATAACTACCTTGGCGTGTCGTTCGATCTTTCGAATGTCATGTTCATGACGACGGCGAACGTGCTGGACACGATTCAGCCCGCCCTGCGCGACCGCATGGAAGTCATTCGACTGGCCGGTTACACTGAGGAAGAGAAGACCGAGATCGCCCGCCGCCACATCATCCCCAAGCAGATGGAAGCCCACGGCATCTCTGCGCGTAACGTCAAGTTCAGCCGCTCGGCGCTGAAGGCCATCATCCTGCAATACACCCACGAATCGGGCTTGCGGCAGTTCGAGCGCGAGATTGCGCAGATCAGCCGCAAGGTGGCTCGGCGAGTTGCCGAAGGCGAAGACTCGCAGGTGCGAGTTATCCAAGAAAACGTGCAGGACTTTCTTGGCATCCCACATATTCATCCCGATGAAGTGCTGAAGAAGGATCAAGTCGGT
>JBJMGU010000216.1:0-5244 GCA_045807765.1 Blastocatellia bacterium | reverse complement strand
GTTCAGTCTGGGATTTGGGGTAGCGATGTTGGTGTTGGCGGTGGTGCGGCGCGAGTGGCGAGGGCTGCTGAGGGTGGGGATGGGGTTGGGGCTGGGAGTGGCGCTGGCGGCGGCTTACATCCTCCCTGCCGTTTTGGAACAGAACTTGATTCACAAGGATTACATTCTTACCTCATGGCCTTATCACAACACCTACGTCTTCGTGCATGACATCTTCAACGCCGCAAACTTTGTTGATTTTTACCGGCGCATAAACTGGCTATGGGCGCTGGGGCTGGCATTGACGATCCTCTGCGGCGCGGCATTGTTGCTGGCTGATAAGCGGCGGGGGGCGCTGCCGGCTGATGGCTCGACAAAAGGCATTCGCCGCTTGTTCGCTTACGTCGAGCGCGATGGTTTATTAAGTGCTGCGCTCAAGCAACGGGTGGTGATGTGGACGACGCTCGGCCTGTTCGTCAGTCTGATGATGCATAAAATCTCCCGGCCACTCGGCCAGCACATCCCGAAGATCGAGATCGGCATTTTCACCTGGCGAATGCTGGCGATGACGACGTTGGTGACGGCGTTACTCGCGGGCGCTTGTTGGCAGGCCGCAAGCCAGGCGCTCGGTCAGCAACGGAAAAGCGTGAGCAGAGTCCTCGCCTCGTTGAGCATGATCATTTTGATTGGTGGCGCTGCTTTCAGCCTGTTTTCAGTCTGCCTGCCAGTGACCAGGGCCGACGTATTCGTGCCGGAGGCGGAGCATATGAACCCTGCGACCTTGCCGGCAACCGCACCTGACCCGTATGAGTTGCCCGACGACGCGCCGCCCGTCGAGCTGGCCGAAGATAACGGCGAGGTTTTCGTCGAAAAATGGGAGCCGCAGCACCGCGTAATTCGAGCCGAGCTGACCGAAGCAGATCAGCTATGGATACGCACGTTCAACTTTCCCGGCTGGACGGCGACGGTTGACGGTAAGTCGGCAGAGATCATCACCGGCGAAGAGTTCGGTGACATTGAAATCAACCTCGCCGTCGGCCACCACGAAGTGCGCCTCGACTTTCTTGATACACCGATTCGCCGCCGAGCCGCGCGTGTGACGCTGATTACGATTGCGATGATCGTCTTGATGATGGCCGCATCGCTCTTGCTCAGACTGAAGCGGTCGGATGCGCCGCAATAAGAAACGAATGGTTGAAACGCCTGCTCCTACCGAACCAGCAAGCCCGGCTCGCACCCGCAGGCGGCGCGGCTGGCTGCTCATCTATTGCGTTCTTCTTTCGGCGCTGGCTTCGATCCCTTATTTCTTCATCGCCAACCCGCTACCCGGGCAGTCGCGCTGGTCGCTGCATATGCCGTCAACCCATGATATGCACACGCATTACAACCAGATGCGGTCATTTTATGGAGGGCTAGCGAGCGGCGAGATTTATCCGCGATGGGAAGCCGACAGCAATCGCGGCTTTGGCGCGGCGACGCCGAGCTTCTACCCGCCGGGCGTCTACTACCTGACCTCGGCCTGCTTTGCTCTGACCGACGACTGGACGCGAGGGCTGCTTTTGGCGCACCTCTTGATGATGCTGGCATCGGCGCTTTCGCTCTATTGGTATGCGCGCCGCGCGATGGGGCGCTTAGCGGCGATGGTGGCGATGACGGCCTATGTGCTGGGGCCGTATCATCTGCTGGATCAGTATCAGCGCGGCGCGATAGCCGAGTTGCTGGGGTTTGTCTGGATGCCGTTGATCCTGGGGGCGGGCGAAGGGCTGATGGAGAAGGGAAGCGCAGGCGGCGTGGGGGCGAGGTGGAGTGAGAGATTGAAGTGGGTGGTGGTGCTAGGGGTGAGCTACGGCGGGTTTATCTGGAGCCATCCGCCGACGGCGTATCAGTTCAGTCTGGGATTTGGGGTAGCGATGTTGGTGTTGGCGGTGGTGCGGCGCGAGTGGCGAGGGCTGCTGAGGGTGGGGATGGGGTTGGGGCTGGGAGTGGCGCTGGCGGCGGCTTACATCCTCCCTGCCGTTTTGGAACAATCGTTCGTCAACAGCGACAACGTGGCGCACGATTATCCATACCACGATAGCTATCTGCTGGTGCGGCTGGGCGTCTATGCCGGCCATCCGGACTATTTTCTCGACCTCATTGACCGCCACTGGATGCTCAATGCCATCTTGATTGCATTCGCTTTTGTAGCGCTGCTGCTGTTGAGACCGCGGGTGATGCGGCGATGGTCGTCGCTCAAAGCGCGAGTGATCATGTGGCTGGCGCTCGGCGCTTTCGCCTTGTTTATGATGACCCGGTTGTCGTACCCGATTGGCAGATATATCCCGAAGATTGATATCGGCATCTTCACCTGGCGAATGCTCGGCATCGTCACGTTCGCCGTCGCCTTGCTCGCTGGAGCCTGCGCCGAAGTCGTCCGGCGAATGCGCCAGTCGTGGCGCAGGCATGAAGTCGGGCTGGCCTTTGCTTTCGCACTGTGGGTCGTCATCGGCGGCGCGTGGTTCAGCTATGAAGAAGTCGTCAAGCCTTACTCAAACGGCCCGGCTTTCACTCCCGAAGCTGAGCCGTTCAACTATGCGTTGATGCCGGCCACAGGCTACGGCGACGTCCATCATCTGCCGCGCGTCGAAGCGGCTGAATTAGAGCGCGGCGCCGGCCGTGTCATCGTTGAACAATGGAAACCGCAGCATCGCATGGTGCGCGTCGATCTGAATGGCAGCGACCGCCTCTTGTTGCGCACTTTTAATTATCCGGGCTGGACGGCGACAGTTGACGAGCAGCTTGCAACGATTGAAAGCAGCCATGCGCTTCGCGTCCGCGCGGCGAACGGTGAGGAGCAAGTGGTTCGCAAGCTCGAATCGCCGGGCTGGTCGCCGATACTCGACGGCCAGCCGGCGCAGGTGATCGGAGAAGTGACGCTTGGCGACATCGCCGTCCCGCTTGAACCGGGAGCCCACGAGGTCCGGCTCGATTATCGCCCGACGCCTGTGCGCCGCGCCGCCGACCTCATAACGATGGCGGCCTTCGTCTTACTCGCGATCACTTTTGTAACGGCGCTTACCTTGCGGCGACGGGGGGCGAAAAGCCATGAAGGCTGACATCGCAAAGCGACGCGATCTGTTTTGGCTCTGCGTGATCGGCGGTGCGGCGCTGGCGTCATCAGTGCCGTTCTTCTACGCGGCGCAGGGGCAGATGCCCGAAGCCGGCGACTTAATCATCCACTATCCGCGAATGCTCGCCTTTGACGAAACGCTGCGGTCGGGCGCGTGGCTGCCGCGCTGGCTCGGCAGCATGAATGGAGGTTACGGCGCGGCGACAACGATCTTCTATGCGCCTCTGCTCTACTACGCGCTGTCGGCGGCGCACGCAGTCACCGGCGACTGGCCGAAGGCGCTGGAAGTCGTCGTCGCGCTCGCCGCGCTCGGCTCAGGAGTCGCGCTCTATGCCTGTGCGCGAACCCTGGCGTCGCCCGGCGCGAGCGCCGTCGCGGCGCTGTTTTATGTCCTATCGCCTTATCACCTGCTAGACCTCTATCACCGCGGCGCGCTCGCCGAGTTAATTGCTTTTGTGTGGATGCCGCTGGTGATGCTGGCTTACGCAAAGCTGACGAAGCGGTTCAGCGCCTCGGTAATAGCGGGCGGTGCGCTGGCGCTGGCGCTGCTCGTCCTCACGCATCCGCCGACGGCTTACCTGTTCACGCTCGCCTTTGTGGTATTCGTTATATTTTATGCGGCGCGGGCAAAACGCTGGCAGCCGCTTGCAGGTGGACTGGGCATCGTTGTACTAGGCAGTGGGCTCTCGGCTTTCTACGCGCTGCCGGCAGTGATCGAGAAGCCGCTGGTCAACCAGAGCGTCACCGATCTCTTCACCCATCACATGGGATTCATTAACGAGTTGCTGGCAGGCAACCGCTTTGAACACCTGATTGGCATGGTTGCGGTGGCAACGGCTCTGCTGATGGCGGCGCTGAGCTGGCCGACAAAGCGGCGAGCGGCAGATGCGAACGGCGTTTTAATCGAGAATCATTTTGCCGCATGGAAAGTAACCGCCGCGCTGTCGCTGATTCTGCTGCTGCCGCTGGTCAGGCCCCTGGTGGGGGCGCTGCCGGGAATGGCGGCGGTGGCGTTCGTCTGGCGCTGGCTAGCCATAGCGATGCTGGCGACGGCCATGCTCTCCGCCCTTGGTCTGGATCATCTATTCACTTCCGTTCGTGATCTTCGGGTTCGCTCGCTTGCTGGGTTTGCGGGCTTTCTGCTGCTTGGCAACCTCATCTTCGGTATGGTCGCGGCGGCCCGTGCCAGCAATCTGCGCACAGCCTTCGTCGCTCCTGCTGATCGTTTCGAGCAGGACTTTACGCCTTCCGGTACACCGAGCGTCTATGATCTGCCGCGTGACAAGAGCTGTGAACTTACTAACGCTTCGCCCACCGATGAAGCGCGCCTGCGCGAATGGCAGCCCCAGCGGCGCGTCATCGAAACCATTTCGTCTGCGGGCGGCGTGCTGCACGTCTACACGTTGATGTATCCCGGTTGGACGGCGAGCGTCAACGATTCGCCTACGCTGATCGATACCCACCCGAACCTTAAAACCATGTTGATTGCCGTGCCGCCCGGACGGCAGCAGGTGACAATCATATTTGAAAATACAAAAGGCCGAACGCTCGCTGCCATCATCAGCCTTGCCGCACTCATTGTCACGGCTGCGATGCTGGCGGCAGGCCGCTTGCGCCATCACCTGAAGCGCCGCCGCATGGCGAGGGGGTGAGCCCGCCGGTTTATGCTTGACAGGCTATGCGGTGTAACTGACAATGCGACCAGCCCAAGGTTGTCCTTCCCGGAAAGGAAATGTATGCAGCAAAATGTTCTTGACCTGGCATCGCTTGAGTCGCTCAGGGAGTCCGGCGATTATGATCGCATCGCCGCACTGTTGCCCGACGGCTGGCAGGCGTTGCCGGAGTTCGAGGACGAAGCCTTGCGTTTGCGACTGCTGGTCGCCGAAATCAGCGGGCGCAGCGGACGCGTCGAGGAAATGGAGATGGCGCTCGCTCCGTATATCGAAGACCTCGACCGCGTGCCGCTAGGCCGGGCCGCGCGCGTCATGTTGACGATTGCTCTTTACCGCTACCGCCGCCATGAGCCGAGCGAAACGCTCAAGCTGGCCAAGGCGGCCCGCACGGTTGCCAGCGCCCGCGATGATGAGTTCGTAGTCGGCGAAGCTTTGCAGATCGAAGGCCAGGCGCTGTGGTCGCTGGAGCGCTGGGGCGAGGCG
>JBJMGU010000215.1:0-5822 GCA_045807765.1 Blastocatellia bacterium | reverse complement strand
TTTCCGCTGCTATTCAAGGACAAGTTCGCCGGCGCGCAAGGTTTTTGTGTGAGTATTGTCACACCGAGGAAACCTGGCAATATATCCCTTTCACAATAGACCATATCATGGCGCTTTCGGAAGGCGGTGAAGACAGGCTTGAGAATCTGGCCCTGGCTTGCTTTCATTGCAATCGTTACAAATCGAATAAGCAAGAAGCGGTTGACCGGCAGACAAAGAAAACAGTTCCTTTATTCAACCCGCGCAAAGATCGCTGGTTCGACCATTTCATCTGGTCAGGTGACGGGCTGCTCATCATTCCTCTAACGATCACCGGGCGAGTTACTATTGAGTTGCTCGAATTCAACCGCGAGCGCATCCAGCAAATTCGCGCGGCGGATAAAATCGTAGGGCGACATCCACCGTTTGACGATCCGGTTCAACCAGTCGGATGAGGGTTTGAGATGAGGGCTCGCCTCAACCTTGCTGATATACTCGATGACTGCTGGTAAGCGGCAATCGTACCTTGCTCGGGTGGCGCGGTTGGGCAGCTATGCCGAAGCAATAAAAACATTCCAAGGAGATCACTGATGGCTACACGCAATGGCAGCGCGGTTTGGGAAGGAACGCTCAAAGAAGGAAAGGGCACCGTCCGTCTGGGGAGCGGCGCTTTTGAAGGGCAATACTCGTTTGCTTCGCGCTTTGAAGAAGGCACCGGCACTAACCCCGAGGAGTTGATTGGCGCGGCGCACGCCGGCTGTTTCTCGATGGCGCTGGCAGCCGGGCTCACCAAAGCCGGCTATTCGCCCAACCGCGTTGCGACCACCGCCAAAGTTCATCTCGGCCAATCGGGCGGCGGGTTTAAAATCACTTTGATCGAGCTTGAAACCGAAGCCGATGTCCCAGGCATTGATGAGCAGGCGTTTCAAGAGCAGGCCGAAACCGCCAAGAAGAATTGCCCCGTCTCGCAGGCGCTCGCCGCCACCGAGATCACGCTTTCCGCAAAGCTCGCCTCCTAAGCGCGGCGGGGACGGATGGGCGAATCACAGTTCGCTTACAACCATCCATCCCCGCCGGCCAGTCCATTCTTACCTTACCGTCGCCGGGCCGGTGAAGAAGTTATCCGCAAAGCGGTTGATGGCCGCCGCCAAGTCGGCGCGCTTGACGACAGTTGCCGGCTCGAAGCGCGGCCCCGGCACCGCTTGATAGACGCCGGGCGAGACTTCTTGAAGACTGGCGGGGAAGGTGCTGAGCAATCCCAAATCGAGAGCAACGGCGACAAAGCCGCGCGCATCGGCAGGAATCTGCGCCGCATCAATGGCGCGGGCGCTCAGGTCTTCGCCCATACGCGCCTGCGCTTGCTGCTCAAGCCCGAGGGCGCGCACGAGGACGACCGCGAGGTCTGCACGACTGACGGTTGCCGCCAGGTAGAAATTCGCGCCGCTGGTGCCGCGCGCCATCACGCCGGGGTAACGCTGGAATGTATCTTTCAACACAGCGCCGCGCGCCGCGACCGCTGAAGCAATCGGCGCGAAGTCAGAGGTGACATCGGTGAAGGTCGGCGCGTCGAACTGGTTCTGGCGAATGTCAGCGCTCAGGACCAGCGTACGCGCCAGGTCTTCGCGGGTCACCGCGGCGGCGGGCCGGAACGAGTAATCAGAGAACGAGTCCATGAAGTGGCCGATCAAGGCGCGCTCGATCTCTGCGATGTCTGCGCGGCCCCCGATGTCTGTGACGTTGCTGCCGGTCGGGAAGATGACGTTGATTGTCCCATCAATCGTGTCGGGCAGCGAGCCGGCGTTGTTGTCTGTGCCTAAGGGCGTGAAGCCGCTCACTTCTAAAGTCCAGTTGCCGGGCAACGGGTCTTTCACTTCGAGCGTGACGTTATTTGCCGTCAGCCCCGGCAGGATCAGCTGGTCGTAGCGCGTGCCGTTGGGATCGAACAGGTTCAAGATCAGCGTATTGCTGGCGGTCGCCGGATCGCCGATGTAATGCATTCTCGCCAGCACGCTCGACGCGCCTGACCGCACGGTGAACGGCCTGGTGTAGATGCCCGGCGTCGAGGCCGGACTGAAGTCGAAGTGATAGGGCGTCACATCGGCATTCGTCGTGAAGGCGGCGTTGAAGCGCAGGTGAGTGTTGTTGAACGAGCCGTACGCTTTGTTGCGATTGGCGGCGCGATCAACGGCGGCGGCGACGTTGATATAACCGGCGCCGACTTCCCACGGCGCATAGCCGGGCATCGCCGTTGCGGTGTCTTCATACAGTTGCTTGAGATCATCGGGCAACAGCGTCGGATCGGCTTCGAGCGCCAGCGCCAGCGCGCCACAGTATGACGGCGCGGCGAAGCTGGTGCCGCTCGAATAGGTGTAAGTCGGGATGAAAGCCGGTGGGAGCGAGCCATCCACATCGGTGGGGAATGTGCCTGTGCCATCGTCGGAATTGCCTTCGATGCCGAGCGCCCCAATGATGTTGATGCCGGCGCGCATGCGCGCATTGACCAGCGCCGCGCCGGGCGCGACGACCGATGGCCCGGAGGCTTGCGGCAGCGGCGTCTCGCCGGTGGGCGCGCCGTTGCCTTGCGAGCCGCTCGCAAAGCCGCGGGACGAGAAGTTCGCCAGCCGTCCATCTTTGGTGCCTGCGCCGACGCCGATCACGTAAGGCGAGCGCGCCCAGATGCTCAACGTCTCAGGGCTCGGCCCATCATTGCCGGCGGCAAAGACGACGGCGATGAAATTATCGTGCAGCGCTTTGACGGCGACGTTCGTCGGGTTGTCGGGATCGAGCGACACATTGCCGCCCCAACTGTTATTGACGACGCGAATGTTGTAGTCGAACTGATGAACGAGGATGTAATCGAAGCCGGCCAAGGCTACCGAGACGACAAGCGTTTCGCCGCAGCCGACGCCGATGATGTGCGCACCCGGCGCAACCCCGCCATAGACGCCGCCTGAGGCCGCGCCCGACCCGGCAACGCACGATGAAACGAAGGTGCCGTGACCTGATGTGTTATCGGTGTTGATGACGTTTTCGACGAAGACATCGGGGATGATGCCGCCGCCAACACCTGTGTCGAGCAAGCGGCCTTCGACTTTGATGTTCTGGCGGACTTTGCTGGTGTTACTGAGCGGCGTGAAGGTGACATCGGGATGGGTGCCATCAACGCCGCTGTCAACGACGGCAACGCCGATGCCTTTGCCCGAATAAGGAATGCCGCCGTTGCGCCTGGTGAGCGTCGCGTTGGTCTGCAAGCGTTGCAGGCCGATCAAGGGCCGCGACTGGTTGGTGTAGTAATGATATTGCGTGTTGGCCCACACCGAGCGGACGTTTGACAGGTTGGCGATGGACCGGGCCTGCGCCGGTGTGGCCAGCACGGCAACCATCGGCAGCATGCGGTAACGAATGCCCGTGGTGATGCCCAGCCGCGTCAGCAATGCAACATCGGCAGTGGTTGGCATTTTGAAATAAGTGACGACGACCTCAAGCTGGTCGGTCGGTCGCGCCTGCGCGATCTGCTTGCTCAACGCCGGATCGATCTTCGCAGCGAGCGCCGTGTTGGCCGCACAAACCAGAGCCGCCAGGAACATCAGCAATCTCAGTTTCGCTTTCATCGGCTTCTCCTTATCACCCTTCGAGTAATCCGCGCTCTTGTGCTTTATGGAGTGCGGCGACTGGTCACCACACTCCATACCGGCCCGGCTTTATGCATCAGCCGACGAGCTGACGCCGTCGCACAACAAGACAGACCTGTTTCTGAGCGTATGCATCGGGCACCTCCATATAGTCGTTGCTCAACATTGCCAGCCCGGTCGAGCAGCCCGCCGGGTTCAGGTTGTTGATCACCAGATTGTCCACGTACCAGCCGCCGCCGCCGCCGATTGCCGTGGCAACGTCCGACGTCATGCGGAAGCGCAGGAAGACCGGCAGGCCGTTGGGATTGTTTGCGCCGCCCACAGCGAACGAGCCGAGCGCGATGCGGACGTGATGGTAGCCCTTCGTGCCCGTCCACGCTCTGCGGCCTTGCAGCACCGAGCCGATGGCGACGCCTTCGAGCGAGCCATCGAGCTTGGCGTTGTAGCCGCCTTCGATGATGTAGTTGCCGACATCAAACGTCGTCGTGTTGTTGGGGAAAGGCGTCGCGTCGAAGACCGGCGCGCCGACCGCGACTTCGATCACGCCGCCGTCAAAGAAGGCTTCGGCCTGGAAGAAGTGGTCGAACTCCATCAGCGAAGTCTGGGTCAGCGTCAGCGGCCCGATGACCGTCGAGAAATCGCTCGGCCCGCCATGCTGCGTGCCCGCGGGGTCGGGTGTGCCTTCGCCGGGACTGAAGTCGGGCGCGTACATCATCCCTGTGGGATTGCCGTTCACCTGAATGCCGGAGACGTGCTGGAAAGCCGCCAGCGCCTGATTCGGCGACGCCGAGTCAACCAGCGGCGGAACTGTGCGCGTGTTGGTTGCGGCCTCGAAATTCTCCATCGCAAACACCGGCGTCGGCATCATCGAGTTCGATGTCGGAGCGCTGTACTTGACGATGGTGTTGCCGGCGTTGTTGGCGTCCTTCTTGCCGTTGCTCAGATCGCGCGCCTGCACGATGTAGTAATAGACGCGGCCCAGCGTCAGGCCAGTATCAACATAAGAAGTGCCGTTGACGCCTGCGGCAACCCGGTTGCTCGACGATGGCGTGAACGTCGGGTTCTGCGTGCCGTCGCCCGCCGCCACCGAGCTGACGCGATAAACGTCATAGACCAGATTGGCGTTCGGATTGGCCGACGCCGCGGGCCGCCAGTTCACGGTCAGACGGTTGCACTGCCGCATATCGCTGACCTGATCGACGCCGTCGAAGAGTGGTGAAGGGCTGACGTTGATCGCATCACCAACAGTGATGGCGACGCTGACGGTGTTCGCAGGCGAGACGCAATCGGCGTTGCGGCTGGCGCGCACCTGATAGAAGTAGGTCTGACCGACCTGGAGCTTCTGGCCGCCGTTGTCGTCGCGATAGACGGTGGTGATTGCAGGAATCTCAGCGATCTTCGCGAACGGGCCATCGGCGCTGGTGCCGCGCGAGATGATGTAGGTCTGCGCGTTGGGCACGCGGACGCCATCGTTGACGTTGATGGTCGCGGTGTTCTTAATCAGGTTCGAGGCCGTGAACGGCGGCGCCGGCAGCGGCCCCAGGGCTTCGCAATCGGTCACGGTCGTCGGCACCGTGAAGTCTTCGACGACAATCGGCGCCGACTGCGTCGCGATGTCATCGGCAGCGCCCGACGTTGAATCGGCCTGTGCGCCGACGCCGTGGCTGGCGAAAGCGCGCCAGATCAAGGCGCTGTTTTCGCCGCCGGTCAGCTCGCGGTCTGCGAGCAGGATCGAATCGCGCGAATCAACAAACGACGGGTTGAGCGGCGAAAGCTGCATGCCGCGCATCACCAGCATGTCCGACAGCCGAGCGCCGCGGCTCACGGCGGTTGCCAGCGGGCCGTTGCGGTGGCCGAGCTGGGCGATCTCTGCCGCGACCAGTCCGGGCCGTTGGATGGCTTGACTGGGGTTGATCGTTCCGGGGTCGTTGGTGCTGAACGAGGCGCGATAGTTGATCGGGTGCAGGCTGTCTACGGAATGCACCAGCCGCCTGCCGATGTAGAAGCTGTTGCCGCCGCCCAGTCGTCGCGTGCCGTCAAAGAAGACACCGTTCGGGTCTTTCATGATGATCAGCTCGCGCATATCCCACAGCACGGCGCTCCACAGCTCGCCGATGTCATGGACTTCGAAGGGGATCGCGACGGCGTTGATGTCGGGGGCCGAGCCGTCGCGCACTCTGAGCGTCGTGCCGTTGAGCGAGCCATACGACC
>JBJMGU010000214.1:0-7677 GCA_045807765.1 Blastocatellia bacterium | reverse complement strand
TTATGTGGTCGTCGCCGCCGGCTTTCAGGGCGTCACCGAAACCGGCGACATCACAACGCTAGGGCGCGGCGGCTCGGACACGACGGCGGTAGCCCTGGCGGTGGCGCTCAAGGCCGAGGTTTGCGACATCTACACGGATGTCAGCGGCGTCTACACCGCTGATCCGAACATCGTGCCGACCGCGCGCTTGATGCAAGCGATTGCTTACGAAGAGATGCTGGAGATGGCCCGCGTTGGCGCGCAGGTCTTGCACCCGCGCGCCGTCGAGCTGGCGCGCAAACATCGCTTGCCGCTGCGCGTCCGCAACACCTTTGATCCTGACCACACCGGCACGATTCTGAGAGGAGCAGACGAGATGGAGATTTATCGCCCCGTCAGCGGCGTCACCGTTGACAAGGATCAAGCGCGGCTGGCGATTCTAAAAGTTCCTGACCGGCCCGGCGTCGCCGGCGAAATCTTCGCGGCACTGGCCGGGCGGCGCATCAACGTGGACATGATCATTCAGGCCTTTCACGAAGACCGCTCGGTCAATGACATCACTTTCACTGTAAAGCGCGGCGACCTGCCGGCGGCGCGGCAGGCGCTCGACGAGATCAGCGCGGGCATTGGCGCCGAAGGCGTGCTGGCCGACGAAGACGTCGCCAAGCTGAGCGTCGTGGGCGCTAGCCTGATGGATCAGCCTGACATCGTCGCACGCACCTTTGCGGCGCTTGGCCAGGAAGGCATCAACATCAAGATGATTTCGACCTCCGACATCCGCATCAGTTGCGCGATCAGCAGCCGCGACGCCGACCGCGCCGTGCGTCTGGTGCACGACCTCTTTCATCTCGACGAAAACGAGTAAGCCGACCGCCCGCGCAAGCCGCTTGCGAAAGTTATGGTAAAGCTTTGGCTTTGACGGCTTAACTCCCGCCATTGTGTGGATTTCTCCCATCATTTGAATTGACAGTGGCACTTGGAATGCATAACATAAGGCTGGCAAAGGGGAAGACCCGCTGGAAGTAACGGGGTTCTTTGTGGACGCTGGCCGCGTGCTTCGATCTACGAGCAAGGACGGTCAGGGAATGACAAAGGCCGATTTGGCACATATGGTCTATGAGCGCCACGGGAACGTGACGAACCGCGATGCGGCGCGCTTTGTTGACTTGGTTTTCGATCTCGTTAAGCAGCACCTGCTTGAAGGCGAAAGTATTCACATCGTTGGCTTTGGCACGCTGGAAGTAGTGTCGCGCAAGCCACGACCGGGCCGCAACCCGATCACCGGCGAGCGCATCGAGTTAGCCGCGCGCCGCGCCCTCGTCTTCCGGCCTTCGCGCTCAATGCGCTCGGTCTAAAGACCAGCCGTTGGGCGCCCGAAAGGAATGACGAGCGATATGGGGCTTGGCTGAAGAATGTGGACTAACGGCATGACCACGCTCTCACGAATTCCTGAAAAGCTCTTCTTCAAGATCGGCGAAGTTTGTGAGCTGATCAAGGTGCAGCCGCACGTCTTGCGCTACTGGGAGACAGAATTCCCCATGCTCGCGCCGCAGAAGAACCGCGCCGGCCAACGCGTTTATCGCCGCAAGGATGTCGAGATGGTGCTGCGCATCCGCGACCTGCTTTACGAAGAAAAGTTCACTATCGCCGGGGCGAAAAAGAAACTGGCAGACGAGATGCGCGGCTCGCCGCGCACACGCACCGCCTCAAAAGAAGCGCCCGCGCCAGAGCCGGAAGACATAATACCGATAGCCATTGAACCTAACCCAACCGTGTCAACCCATGAAGAGATAGCGGCTCCACGTCAGGCTGAAGCGCCCGATCCAGAGATTGCCGCGCCGCCCAGCGCGGCTCGCAAAGAGCTGCCGCCGCAAGTCCACCGCGCCCTGCGCGTCATCAAACGCGACCTGGATGATTTGTTGACTTTGCTCAATGCCGATGCTAGCATCAAACGCTGATCATTGAAGTAAATTGCTTGTTGTAGAACGGGACGTGGCGCAGCCCGGTAGCGCGCTTCCTTGGGGTGGAAGAGGCCGGAGGTTCAAATCCTCTCGTCCCGAAGGTCACAAGTTAAGGAACCTGCACGTGGTGTGACCTGCACGCTTCGACTTTTGAAGTGACTAATTCCTTAACAATCCGCCAGTATTTTCCCCTCATTGTTTTTGTGTAACTGACTTCCCTTGAGACATCTAAGATATAAAGAGCGATATTCTGGCTCCGGCAGGATTCGGCTTTATAGCGGTCGCTTTGTTGAATCCTACTGAGCTTTGCTAAGCCATATATCGGTTTGTAATGCAGGATACCGTTGACCTCTATGGCTAATTTCAACTCAGGAAAATAAAAGTCCAGTTCTGCACCAATCACATCAAACGAATTGCAAGTAAAAGCGAGACCCGGTAACTCCTGAATCAGCCGCTGCTCGATATACTCTTCCAGCCTTGAACGCCTGCACCCATGTTCTTTGTGCCTGTTGTTAAACGACGCCGCGCAGGACTTTGAACAGAAGACGTGGCGTTTGGTCTTCCGTATCTCGGCGGGCGTCTTACGAATTGGCCTTTGACAATTCGCGCACAGAGCCGCTGTTCCCTTTTCTTGGTAGCCGTAGCGACACGCGCGTGAGCAGAAGAAGTTCCAACCGTTCTTGAGAGACTCATTATACCTCGTGACGGATTTCAGCGTGTGCTTGCCGCAGTTTTTGCACTCGACTGACTTCATTGCGGAAAGTATAATACCGTTTCAGATAAAGGACTGAAACGCCATTTCATTTTTGCCACCTATGCCCAAAATACTGGTTACGAACGATGACGGCATTCATTCGAAGGGTATCATCGCGCTTGCCGAAGCCTTGCAACCGCTCGGCGATATCTATGTCGTCGCGCCAGCGCACGAGATGAGCGCGGCGTCGCATTCGCTCACTCTCATGCGTCCGCTGCGCATCGAACAGATTGATGATCGGCACTACGCCGTTGACGGGACGCCGACCGATTGCGTCACCCTGGCGATGAATCACATCCTCAAAGCCGCGCCGCCGCAGCTTGTCGTTTCGGGGATCAATCGCGGCGGCAATCTCGGCGATGATGTCAGCTATTCGGGAACCGTTGCCGGCGCGCTTGAAGCGACGATGTACGGACTGCCGGGCATCGCCTTCAGTCTGGTGCAGCGCGTCGAGTTCGATTTCAGCCATGCGGCGCGCTTCGCGGCTGAACTTGCCGAGCGCGTGCTAAACGATGGCTTGCCGCAGGGGACGATCTTAAATGTCAACGTCCCGCCCGGCCCGGTTCAAGGCGTGCGCCTCACCCGACAAGGCACAAAGATCATTCACCCGACCATCATTGAAGGCACAGACCCGCGGCAGCGCAAGTACTACTGGATCGGCGAAGAGTCGCTGACCTGGAACGAAGAGAAAGGCACGGATTACGAAGCCTTGCGCCACCGACTGGTTTCGATCACGCCGCTGCGCACAGACATGACCGATTACCGCGCCCTCGATCAAATCAGAGAACGCGACTGGGAAGCCGTTCTCGGCAACGTACCGCAATGAGATCAAATCGCCCACGCAACGACTCTTACAGTGCCAGCCTCTACGCGTCGCACCGCTCGAAAATGATTGAGCTACTGCGCCAGCGTGGCATCCGCGACGAGCGCGTTTTGAAAGCGATGGCCGAAATCCCGCGCCACTGGTTCGTTCCCGAGGCGTTCGAGGCGCAGGCTTATGGCGACCACGCGCTGCCCATCGGCCAGGAGCAGACCATATCGCAACCCTACATGGTGGCACGAATGACCGAGTTGCTTGAAGTCAATCAGGACTCGGCGGTGCTAGAGATCGGCGCGGGCTCAGGCTATCAAACCGCCGTGCTGTCGGCGGTCGCCGGGCGCGTCTTTGCGCTTGAGCGCCTCAGCGACCTGGCGCGCAGCGCACAAGCCAACATCCGGCGGCTCGGCTGTTACAACGCCACTGTGAAGTGGTTCGACGGCACCATCGGCTGGAGCGAGCACGCCCCCTACGAGGGCATCCTGGTTGCCGCCGGCGGCCCGGAAGTACCCGAACCGCTCGTCCAGCAACTGGCCATCGGCGGGCGGCTGGTCATTCCTATCGGCGACACCGAACAACAGACTTTAATTCGCATCATCCGCACCGAACAAGGCATCGTCCGCGAGAACCACGGACAATGCATGTTCGTGAAACTGATTGGCCGCTACGGCTGGCAAGCCTGAGCAACGGAGACAGTGTGATCGCAAAGATTATCGAGTTTCTTTCCGGCATTATTGTGGCGGTAATTTCGTCGCTCGGCTACGCGGGCGTGGTCTTGTTAATGGCTATTGAGTCGGCATGCATTCCGCTTCCCTCAGAAATTATCATGCCGTTTTCGGGCTACCTGGTTTACACGGGCCGCTTCAACCTCTGGTGGGTCGGGGTGGCCGGGGCTGTGGGCTGCGTCCTCGGCTCGATAATCGCCTACTATATCGGGCTGTATGGTGGTCGCCCGCTAATCGAAAAGTATGGCCGCTATATTCTTGTCTCACATCACGATCTCGACCTCGCGGATCGCTGGTTTCAGAAGTATGGCGAGATCATCGTTTTCGCCAGCCGCTTGCTGCCCGTGGTGCGCACGTTCATCGCCTTCCCTGCCGGCGTTGCCCGTATGAACCTGACACGCTTCATCGTCTACACCTTTCTTGGCTCGCTGCCCTGGTGCATCGGCCTGGCCTACGTCGGTCAGAAGCTCGGCGAGCAGTGGGACAAGAACGAGACGCTGAAAGCGTGGTTCCACCGCTTTGACTTCGTCATCGGCATACTGCTCGTCGCCGGCGCGGCCTGGTGGGTGTGGCGTCATCTGAAGAACGCCCGCTCAACGACTGCGGTCGAAAAGGCCAAAGAGACCGAACCCGCGCGTCATTAGATTTGCCTGCCAAAGACGAGCTGCGACCATCACAGATGCCCGACTGCAATAGCCGGCGCGAGCGCCCCCGGAGGCCGTTCGCCTTGATAGACGACTCGCTCAAGAAATAGCCCCGAAGGTGGCGCGGTGTGCGCCGCGACGTCAAAGACCGGCGGCCTTCGATCTGATGCAGGACTATTAAGCAGGGTTAGGAATTGGTCGCCACTTAATTGGCCGCGCCCGACTTCGACGAGCGCTCCGGTAATGCGCCGCACCATCTTCCACAAGAAATGTGACGCACCGATGCGGAAGAGGATCAAGTCGCCTTCAACGCCAAGCTCGGCGTGCTCGACAACGACGAGGGTGGACTGCTCGGCGGCGCGCTTGTCGCAAAAGCGCGCAAAATCATGCCGTCCGACCAGCAGGGCGCTTGTACGCTGCATCGCCTCAACATCAAGTCTGTCTTTAACCCACCAGACCGCTTTCTTGGCAAAAGCTGTGCGCCGCATTGAGATTTGATAAAGGTAATAGCGCGACTTGGCGTCACGCCGCGGATCAAAGTGACCAGCCGCTTCTTCGACGCGCAGGAGGTTGATATCCGGCGGCAGGTGGTCATTCAATCCCCGATGTAATTCAAGCGGCTTCACATGGCGCGTGGCGCGCAACCGCGCCACCTGCCCCAGCGCATGCACCCCGGCATCTGTGCGTCCGGCGCCGAGCAGGTCTGCCGGTTGATCCAAAAACGTTTCGGCGGCGCGGCGTACTTCGCCTGCGACTGTCCTCGCGCCAATCTGCTCCTGCCATCCGTAATAGCGCGTGCCATCATATTCAATCGTCAGCTTCCAGTTTATTAGCCTTGTGGTCTTTCGCATGTAACCAGCTCCGGCTAGAGATTGCGCGAGGCCCGCCGCGATGTCAACCGCTCGAAAAGAATTTCACAGCTATCCTTTCGCGCTGCCGATAAGGGTTTCAGGTGAAACTACCTTACTGATTGACTCGCCTGCCGCATTGATATATTCTAGGCGAGTGAGCAGGAATACCTTGAACATATAGGAATCGGAATGCTAAATCCGATAGATTATAAAATTCTCGACCTCTTGCAGCGTAACGCGCGCATGACCCAATCGGAGATCGCCAACTCCGTTGGCCTCTCACAGCCTGCCGTCGCCGAACGATTGCGCAAGCTTGAACAGGAAGGCGTCATCATCGGCTATGCGGCGCGGGTTGACAGCCGCAAGCTCGGCAAAGACATCACCGCCTTCATCGGCGTCCGCATCGAACATCCTAAGTACAACAAAGAATTCTCGCGGCGCATGATTCAGCACAAAGACGTGCTCGAATGCCATCGCGTCACCGGGGCCGACTCTTACCTGCTGAAAGTCGTCACCGAGAACACCGAGACGCTTGATCGCCTGATCTCGGAAACCGTGCGCGTTGTCCCTGGCGTCACTCGCACACTGACCACCATCGTAATGTCATCGTTCAAGGAGAGCACCTATATCCAGCCGGCGAGCGATGAACAGGAAGCGCCGAAAAAACGCCGTTGATGAGTTTGGTAGAGATGAGTTTGGCAAATCAGAAGGGAGCCCTTGATGATCTTACCCTTAGCCGCACTTGAAGAATCCGCCGCGTTTGCTGCGCCAGCGCCTGAAGCCGTTCCCAGCCCTTATCGCTTCGCGCGCCGCATGTCGCGCATGCTGGTGTCTGAAGTCCGCGAGATTTTAAAAGTCACTGAACAACCGGAGATCATCTCTTTTGCCGGCGGCTTGCCGGCGCCGGAACTCTTCCCGGTCAAAGCCATTGCCGAAGCCCACCGTCAGGTCTTTGCCGAAGAAGGCGCTCAGGCCATGCAGTACAGCACGACCGAAGGCTTGCGCTCGCTGCGCCAGTGGATTGCCAGCCGCGTTGCCGAGTGTGGCATCCGGGCCGATGCCGACCAGGTGATGATTACGACCGGCTCGCAGCAGGCGATTGATCTGGTCGCCAAAATCTTCCTCGATCCTGGCGACGAAGTGATCGTCGAGAATCCCTGTTACCTCGCGGCGCTGCAATCTTTCAGCGGCTTTGAAGCGCGCTTTGTGCCGGTCGAAAGCGATGACGATGGCATGCGTGTGGATCAGGTCGAAGCGGCGCTGATGCGTTCGCGGCCCAAGCTGATTTACGTCGTCTCGGAATTCTCGAACCCCAAGGGCACCTCGCTTTCTGCCGAGCGCCGCGAGCATCTGGTGGAGTTGGCGCGGCGCTACGGCGTGCCGATTCTGGAAGACGACCCGTACAGCGAGTTGCGCTATATGGGCATACGCCTGCTGCCGCTGGCGGCCTATGACAAAGAGGGCTTGGTGATTCGCGCTTCGACGTTTTCGAAAACCCTCAGCCCCGGCATCCGTGTCGGTTGGGTGACCGCGGCGGACGAGATCATTCAGCAACTGGTCATCGCCAAGCAGGCCGCCGATCTGCACACCTGCACCGTCGAGCAGCGCGCCATCGCCCGCATGCTTGCAACGTTTGACTATGATGGCCACATCGCTAACCTGCGCCGGGTCTATGGTGAGCGCTGTTTGACGATGCGACGAGCCATTGAAGCGCACTTCCCCGCGGGGACGAAGTGGACGCGGCCCGAAGGCGGTCTGTTCTTGCGGGTCGAACTGCCTGAGCGGATCAGGGCGCGCGAAGTCTTTGAAGACGCGCTTGAAGAGAAAGTCGCATTCGTCACTGGCGATGCGTTCTTCGCCAACGAGCGGCGGCACAACTTCATTCGCTTGAACTTCTCGAACCAGCAGCCGGAAATGATTGACGAAGGCATCCGGCGCATCAGTAG
>JBJMGU010000213.1:0-28817 GCA_045807765.1 Blastocatellia bacterium | reverse complement strand
GTGCGGTCAGGCAGCGACAAGCGGAAGCCGCAGCCGCCACCGACTTGGCGCTGACGGTCTGGGCGGGCCAGGCGCTGGGCATTGAACTGTGGGTAGGCCTTGTGCATCTGGCTAAGCAAGCGATCAAACTGCGAGATGGACAGGCCCGCAAAGCGGAGAAAGTGCGGCGGACGTTTACGGAGCTTTTCGACGTTGAGCATGATTTTGTCAGTATGCAATAAGTTCGCTTATTGCGCACGAGGTCTATTCATCATTCATCGTTCGTCATTCCCCTCAATGGCACAGTCTGTGCGTAAGAAAATATGGGTTGGTCTATGCACACGGGAGGGGCGGCTAGAGCGTTCAGATAAAGACCGACAGCCGCTTGCATAAAGGAAGCGAATAGAATTCATTCAAGCAGCGCGCGCGCCGGCTGCTTGATTACAAAACAGTCTCAGGCGTTGTCATACAGTGTGAATATTTGGCTGGGACAAGCTTGTAAGCTTATCAAAGGGAGAAGAAGCAATGGCAAAGACAGTAGCCGAGCGGCTCGTCGAGCGATTGATTGACTGGGGCATTGACACAGTCTTCGGACTGCCCGGCGACGGCATCAATGGCATCTTTGAAGCCTTGCGCACGCACGAAGACCGCATACGATTTATTCAGGTGCGCCACGAAGAGGCCGCCGCCTTTGCCGCCTGCGGTTATGCCAAGCACTCCGGGCGGCTGGGCGTCTGTCTCGCCACCTCCGGGCCGGGCGGCATTCATCTGCTCAATGGGCTCTACGACGCCAAGTTCGATGGTCAGCCGGTGCTTGCCATCACCGGCCACACCTATCACGACCTGATCGGCACGCATTATCAACAAGACGTTGATCTCGATAAGCTCTTCATGGACGTTGCCGCCTACAACGAACGGGTGATGGGACCGGCGCACGTCACCGGCGTCGTTGACGAAGCCATCAAGACCGCGCTCACACGCCGCACGGTGGCGCACATCAACATCCCCAAAGACATTCAGGATTGGGATGAAGGCGACGAAGAACGCTCGAAAGCCAACATTCCCGGCCATAGCGGCGACCTCTTTGCGCCGGCTCATCTGCTGCCGCCGCGTGCCGTCATCGAACAGGCGGCGGCGCTCATCAACAAAGGCAAGAAGGTGGTCATCCTCGCCGGGCGCGGCTGTCTCGCGGCGCGCGACGAAGTGCTGCAACTTGCTGAGCGCACCGGCGGCGTCATCATCAAACCGTTGCTCGGCAAAGGCGTCGTCCCCGACGACAGCGCCTACACGACCGGCGGCATCGGCCTGCTCGGCACCGCGCCGTCCGAAGATGCGATGCAAGCGTGTGATACGCTCGTCATCATCGGCAGCAGCTTTCCTTACCTTGAGTTTTATCCCAAGCCAGACCAGGCCGGCACCGTGCAGATCGATATTGACCCGATGCGCATCGGCCTGCGCCATCCTGTAGATATCGGGCTGGTCGGGGATGCGAAGAGTGTGCTGGATGCTTTGCTGCCGATGATTGAAGCGAAGCAGGATCGTCAGTTCCTCGAAAAGATGCAGGGGCACATGGAGAAGTGGCGCGAGCTGTTGCGCGAGCGTGGCACGCGCGACGACGCGCCGATGAAGCCGCAGGTTGTCGCCTTCAACGTCAACCGCTTTCTTAACGACGACGCCATCGTCGTCACCGACACCGGCACCGTGACGACGTGGGCAGCGCGTTACATCGAGATGCGCGGTGAGATGCAGTTCTCGGCTTCGGGGACGCTGGCGACTATGGCCAATGGCTTGCCGTACGCCATCGGCGCGGCGCTGGCGAATCCCGGTCGGCAAGTGGTTTGCCTGGCGGGCGACGGTGGCTTTTCGATGTTGATGGCCGAGATGGCAACGCTGGTGAAATACGACCTGCCGATCAAGGTGGTGGTCTTCAAGAACAACACGCTCGGCATGATTAAGTGGGAGCAGATCGTCCTTGAAGGCAACCCGCATTTCGGTGTGGCATTGCAGCCGATAGACTTCGCGGCCTTCGCGCGCGCTTGCGGCGCGAACGGCTTGACTCTCACCGAAGCGAGCGAGGCCGAGGCGGTCTTGCGCGAAGCCTTCGCCCAGCCGGGGCCAACACTGATTGAAGCCGTGATCGATCCAAACGAGCCGCCGATGCCCGGCAAGATCACCACCGACCAGGCGCTGAAGTTTTCGGAAGCCATGATGCGGGGCGACAAAGACGCGTGGAAGATCATCAAGACCGTCGTCGAAGATCGCATCCGCGAAGTGGTTTAAAGGCGCTGCTCGTCGGCATGGGCGCGCTAGTTGCAAGTGGAATCTTAATCTGGTGGTGGAAGCAAAGGAGGTAATTATGCAAAGCGAGATGATGCACGACAAAAAAGAGATGGCGAGACTACGTCACGCCTACGAGCACGACGCGCGCAGCCGCGGGCTACAGAAAAACTGGTTCGTCGCGCTGGTGACTTTATGGATTGTCATCTGGGGCTTTGTTGGCCTGTCGGGGGTCTTGCCGCGCCCGCTATGGGTAGCCGTTCTGGCGCTGCTGGTTCTCTCGGCATTTGCCATCGCCCTTTTCGGGCCGCGCAACCGTGAGCGGAGAATCCATTGATCTAGCCGATCTGCGAACGGCGCTTGTGAGCAAAACAGGCTAATGAGAGGAAGCTATTATCAATGCTGGAAATCGGATATTCATTGTCGAGCGAAGAACACACGGCCAACGACCTGATCCGTCATGCGCGGCGCGCCGAAGAATCGGGCTTTACCTTCGCGCTGATCTCGGATCACTTTCACCCGTGGATAGACAAGCAGGGCCAGAGCCCGTTCGTCTGGAGTGTGATTGGCGGCATCAGTCAGGTCACCGAAAAGCTGCGGCTCGGAACCGGCGTAACCTGCCCGACGTTTCGCATTCACCCGGCGATCATCGCCCAGGCGGCGGCGACTTCGGCGGCCATGATGCCGGGCCGCTTCTTTCTCGGCGTCGGCACCGGCGAAGCGCTCAACGAGCACATTCTCGGCGACAAGTGGCCGCCGCACGACGAGCGCAGCGAGCGTCTTGAAGAGGCCATTGAGTTGATTCGCATGCTCTGGGAAGGCGAAGAGGTCAGCTTCCGCGGTGACTTCTACGATATCGAAAACGCGCGCATCTACACGTTGCCCGACGAGCCGCCGCCGATCATCTATGCCGCCGCCGGGCCGAAAGCGGCGCAGACTGCCGGGCGCATCGCCGACGGGCTGGTCAGCACCTCGCCCGAAAAAGAGATCGTCGAAAAGTTTGAAGAGGCGGGCGGTCAGGGGAAGCCGAAGTATGGCCAGTTGACCGTCTGCTGGGCGCAGGATGAAGAGCAAGCCATCCGCACGGCTTACGAGTGGTGGCCGAATGCCGCCGTGCGCGGCGAGCTGTCTCAGGAACTGCCGACACCGAAGTTCTTCGAGCAGGCGGCGAAGATGGTCAGGGAAGAAGATGTCGCTAAGGCCATCACCTGCGGCCCGGACGCCGAGCGCCATCTGGAAAAGATTCGGGAGTTTGCCGACGCCGGCTTCGATCACGTCTATGTGCATCAGGTCGGCCCGGATCAGCAAGGCTTCAGGAAGTTTTACGAAGAGGAGATCATCCCGAAGATCGCCGGACTGGCGCGCGGCACTTCGACAAGCAGCGGCAAGTAACATTCAGGCAATGCGGGCGGCCACAACCGTCACCGCCCGCATCGTTCTCTCAACCTAACTCCCAGCAAGTACTGGCCGGTTGATCTACCCTTTGTTACTTGACCAAGATATAATGAGCTTATGTTAAAGGCTGACGAAATCGAATATCAGTATGTAACTAATGCTGCCGGAGAAAAAACCGCCGTCGTGATGCCTATCGGCACATTTGAACAACTCCTTGAAGACCTTGAAGACCTGGCTGCGGTTGCCGAACGCCGCGAAGAAGAAACGGTTACGCACGCTGATTTGATTGCCGAACTTAAAACCGATGGCCTCTTACAAGATTGAGTGGAAACATTCAGCCGTAAAAGAATTAAAGAAACTTCCGCCCGACATCATCAAGAAGATTCTTCACGCGGTGGAGTCGCTTGTTGAAAACCCATTGCCGAATGGGAGTAAGAAACTCGTCGGCTCTTCACACCTACCGCATCCGCGAAGGGGCATATCGGATCATTTATAATATCCTTCCCGATGTCGTTGTCGTAGAAATTATCAAAGTCGGACACCGAAAAGATGTCTATCGGTAACCGTCTAAAATTGGGCAGACCATGCTGATGTCAGCTTGCTTGACGCGCCTCTATCGGTTTGTTAGTTTCAACTCTCAAGTGAGCCACTGCAATCTCGCCTTATCTCGCGCTCACAATCAGGTTGAATAGCCTTAATCGGAGGGTGTCTTTATGAACACGGAAGCGCTCGGAATGATCGAGACCAAAGGCTTCGTCGGCGCAGTCGAAGCCGCCGATGCCATGAGCAAAGCCGCCAACGTGGTGCTGGTTGGCCGCGAATATATCGGCGGCGGCTACGTCACCGTCTTTGTGCGCGGCGATGTCGGCGCGGTCAAAGCCGCGACCGATGCCGGCGCTGCCGCTGCCCGCCGCGTCGGCGAACTGGTCAGCGTCCATGTCATTCCGCGCCCGCACCGCGAGCTTGAACAGGTGCTCGACGCCAATGGCCTCGGCTCCAAACAGCTCGGCAGCGCGGATCAAAAACAACTCCCCGGCGGCTTGCAAGAAGACGGCAAACGCTCGCTGCAATCCGGCAACAAAGATCGCGTGAAGTAGTTGTCAGTTACCGGTTACCGGTTCCCAGTTGGTCGCGGTTTGGCCAGCTCAGAAACCGGCAACCGGCAACCGGCAACCGGTAACTGAGTTATGAGTAGCGACAAGGTATCGCAATCGGTCGAGCAGGCGCGCGAGCTGGTCGAGCGCGCTTCTCAAGCGCAAAAGACGCTGGCCACGTTTTCGCAGGAAAAGATTGATGGCATCGTCGCGGCGATGGCGCGCGCGGCGCTCGCCGACGCGTACCGACTCGGCGAGATGGCGCACCTCGAAACCGGTTTCGGCGTCGCTGCCGACAAGGCGATCAAGAATCGTTTCTCCGCCGAGCAGATTTACAATTTCATCAAGCCGATGCGCACCGTCGGCATTCTCAAGCAAACCGAAACGATTGTCGAAGTCGCTTCGCCGCGCGGCGTCGTCGCCGCCATCATCCCTTCGACCAATCCGACCTCAACAGCCATCTTCAAAATCCTGGTGTCGGTCAAAGCGTGCGACGCGGTCGTCTTAAGCCCGCACCCTTCGGCGGCCAATTCGATCAACGAAACGGCGCAAGTCATGCGCGTCGCCGGCGAAGCCGCAGGACTCCCGCCCGGCGCGATTTCCTGCATGACGGTGGCGACCATCGAAGGCACACAGGAGTTGATGAAGCACAAGCGCACGGCGGTGATCCTGGCGACCGGCGGCATCGGCCTGGTGCGTGCGGCTTACTCGTCGGGCAAGCCGGCGTTCGGCGTCGGCCCCGGCAACGTGCCGGCAATGATCGAGCGCTCGGCCAATGTCACCAAAGCGGTCAAAGATATTCTCACCGGCAAGACGTTTGACAACGGCACCATCTGTTCTTCGGAGCAGGCCATTGTTACCGAGCGCGCGGTTGATGCGCAGGTGCGCGAACGCCTGCTTGCCGAGGGCGCGTACTTCTTAAACGCCGAAGAGAAGACGGCTCTGGCTGGAGTCGTGGCGACCGCGACCAACACGCTCAACCCAAAGATCGTAGGCCGTAGCGTCAAGACGATTGCCGAGATGGCCGGCCTCCGGGTGCCTGAGGGAACACGCGTGCTGATCTGCGAGTTGGATGGTGTCGGTCGCGATCACCCGCTGTCGATGGAGAAGCTGTCCCCGATCCTCGCCTACTATGTCGTTGATAACCTGGAGCAAGGCAGCGAGCGTTGCGCGCAAATCCTGCGCTATGGCGGCATGGGACACACGGCTTCGGTTCACACAGGCAGCCGCGAGGCGGCCAAAGAATACGGCATTCGCATGCCTGTGTCGCGGGTCATCGTCAACAGCCCGTCCACGCATGGCGCGATTGGCTTTACGACCGACCTTGAGCCTTCGATGACTCTGGGGTGCGGCTCGTGGGGCGGCAACGTCACTTCCGACAACATCTCGCCGCGCCACCTGATGGATGTCAAGCGCATCGCGTTTGAGACCAAGCCGATCAATCAACCGGCAGCCACCGAGCGCACGGCGGCACGGCACGCACAGCCTTTGACGGTTGATCGCGCGGCCATTGCTTCGCTGGTAGATCGCTTTCTTGCCGAGCGCCACGCGCCGGCTCACGCTCCGGCTCACACGCATGCGACGCCGCCGCCCGTGCCGTCCGCATTGCCTGTGCCGCCACCACCGGCAGCGCCGTCAGGCGGCCAGTGGGCCGCATCACGTCAGGCAGGTCTGCCTGAGCCGCCCGCACCGCCTCTACCGCCGCCACCACAAGCCGCGCCGCACGTCGCCGCATCAGGCAATGGCGCGGTCAAGCCGGCGGTTTACGACTTTGTTTGCGAAGACGACGTGCGCCGCGCCATCACGGCGCGCGAAAAGATACACGTCAACGCCCGGACGATCATCACGCCGGCGGCCCGCGACCTCGGCGAAGAACACGAAATCTTTGCCCGCAGTTAATGCCGGCACAGCCCACAGCCATCTATCAGGTATCGGATACTAGCTTTTCAGGTTTCCTGCCACTGAGGAGGATTTATGAAGCGAATTACATTTGTTCTTGTGGCGCTGATTCTTCTGGCCAGTGTGCTGGTGGTAATGAAGACGGCGCGGGCGCAACGGGCGGGCGGCGAAAGCGACGCCGTCACACAGGAGCAGTGGGAATATCTGGTGGTCACAGGCCCGCAGTCCAACCTGACGCCGTCCGTCAATTCAAGCATGCGCAAAGAGTCGGTCGGCTTTAGCCGCGAAGACTTTGTCGTCGAGCAACAGATGGACAAGCTCGGGGCGAAGGGCTGGGAGTTGGTGTCGGTGTCGGGCACGCCGGGCGGCCCGGTCTATTATTTCAAACGCCGAAAATAAGGAGGACGCCGAGATGATGCTGATGAATCGAAGCAGGCGGCTGACGCGGGGACTGGCTTGCCTGATTACGCTGGTCTGTTTAATCACCTTGATACCCGGCAAAGCGGGGGCATGGAGCGGCGATGGGCATCGGGTCACGGCGCTCATCGCCTACCTGCTGCTGACGCCGCGCGCCCAGAAGAATGTGCTGGCCGTTTTGCAGGGCCGGAAGATCATCGAAGTGGCGACGTGGCCCGACCAAATCAAAAGCGCCGGCAAGGGCTGTGTCATACCGGGCGCGGCGGGGTGTAAATCCGAATACAGGCCGGAGACGGCAGTATGGCACTTCGTTGACATCCCCTACGACAAGGACAAGTACGATCCGCATGCGGACTACTGCCGCTCGACGCGCTACGGCGATTGCATCATCCCGGCCATCGACGGTTTCCGCGACATCTTGAACGGCTCGACTAAGAGGGCGTTCGACTCAAACGGCGACGAGCAGAAGCGCAAGCTCCATGACGCGCTGAGCTTCCTTGTCCACTTCCTCGGCGACATTCATCAGCCGCTGCACGCCGCCGAGCGCAATCACGACGCCGGCGGCAACAACGTCGCGGTCACCTGGGAAGGCGAGCCGAAGTACACCTATGACAACGTCTGGAATCTGCACTCGGTCTGGGACGATTACCTTGTCACCCGCAACATCATGCTGATGCCGCATGACAAGCGGACAGATAACTTTTACGCCAAGGCGCTTTTCGACAAGCTCAGCCAGGCCGAGCGCGACTATGCGCAACTGAAAGCCGCACACATCGAGTCGGGGCATGCGGAAAACGTCATTGCCTGGGCCGAAGCCGCGCACGAGCTTGCGAAAAGCGGCGCTTACCACTTGCCCTCGAAGACGGTTAAGACCTCGACCCGCGGTTTTCAGAAGATTGTGCAGGGCCAGCCGGTAGACATCGTCGTGCTGGACGAGAAGTACTTCACCGATAACATGCCGGTTGTTGAAAAGCAGTTGCAAAGGGGAGGCGTGCGGCTGGCGCGAATCCTCAACGAGATTTTCGACAAAGACATTCCATCCAACTGAATGGACCGCGTGAGCGGAAGCCGCCGCCCGCCTTGATCGCCGGCGTCGCAAGCCGTCAGCGGCAGCGTGAAGCCGGGAATGGCCAAGGAGGAGTCGTGGCAGAGACCGCAAGAAAGGCGAGGCTCTCGGTGCCGTCTTCGTCCCTGCCAAGGTTGGTCGACCTATTCCCGTGCGACCGGCCAGCGCCAACAGCCTGCGACGCCAGCGATCAAGGCGTTTGTCATTCAATTCATCGGGGCGGCAACCCGCCACGTTTCAAGATCACTGGCCGCTGACGGCGACCCCTGCTTGCCCGAACCTACGCAGCGTGATGAGGCATCCCGTGGTCTCTCCCCTGATCCTAAGGATAGAGATCACCAGGCCGACGATCGGTTCGGGCAAGCAGAGGCCGCCACAATTCGGCTTCCACTACGATCCCTGTAACCCTGTTGATTCGATCTCAAGTAAGCTTTGCTGATTCCGTTTGCCTGCAACAGCCAACTTCCCATCAGCCGATTTGCGCGCCACAGACATGCGGTAGACGCATGCAGAGTCACCGTGAATGCGGGGAGTTCATTCAGCAAACGGAAAGCACGAAACGGATGCGATGAATGATTTGCAGCGGCTGTCGTCAGGACAGCCGGCGTGCCGCGCATTCACGCGATGGCAATCAGATGCGAATGGCAGGTGGGCCACGGCTGGTCGGGCGGCGCATCACGCCGTCAGGCAGGACGCGCGATTCATTCGGGCAATCAAGCAAGGCCGGCGCGCCGGGCGGCGCACACGGGCTGTTGACTTCGAGCGCAACCGACGAATTGGTTTCGTCGTCAGATGCTTGCTCGCGGTTGTCTTCGTCGGGTAGCGATAGATTAAAGCGACCGGGCAAAAAGTCGGGCGCAAATTCGTCGGCGCGGACGCGCGCGAATCGGCCCGTGCCGTCGCCGAGCCAGACGACGACTGCTTCTGCATGCAGCAGGTCTGTCCAGATCAAGTCGGCATCGCCGTCGTTATCGAGGTCTTTGGAGAGGAGCGCGCCGGGCGCATCGTTCAGCGCCTCGAAGTGAAGCCAGGAGCTGGCGCCGGCAAGCGCCAGGCGAACCTCAACACTGCGCCGCGCTCCCGTGCCGGCGAGGCGTGCGCGATCAAAGTCGCCGTTGTTGTTGAAATCGGCCAGCACGAAGGTCTGACCGAAACGCAGAGCCGGATCGATTGCCGTATCGGCGCTTACCAATGGCGTGGCACTGAACGGCAGCGCCGCCAGTATCAGCAGCGCAACCAGCAATCCAGCAATCTGTGAGCGCGTTGGATTCACCGCCGTAGACTATAGCGCCTTGATTCGCTTAACGCAATCACTGTTTTCGCCGCCGCACAGGCTCAACATTTCAACCTGCTTGTCATTTATTGACTGCGGCAGCGCCACCTTCGCGCGGCGCCGTGCGCCCGTTGCGCGTGCGCGCGACGATGTGACGGTCGCCGGCAGTGACCGCAACGCGGATCGGATGAAAGGCGCCGTCCTTCTTGTTGTTTGTCGGGTAGTAACCGATTGAGTACTGCGTGCGCAGGTCGGTCGAAATCTGCTGCGCGATGGTGTGGACTTCAGACAGCTCGCGCGGGAAGAAGGCGCGCCCGCCTGTGTCATCGGCCAGCTTCTTCAAGAGTGTTTCGGCCTTGTCCTTGTCGCTCTTGCGGAACAGGCCGCGGTCGCCGTCCAGGTCGCTGACGAAGCCGATCAGATAAATCTGCACATCGGTCTCGCGCAGGTGGTCAACCACTTCGTTGAACTTGTAGTAGCTGTCTTTGTCCAATCCGTCGGTCACCAGGATGATGGCCTTGCGGCGGTTCTTGCCTTCCTTGCTGGCGTAATCGGCGCCGACATAGAGCGCGTCGAGCATGGCGGTCTGGCGCGAGGCAACCAGGCTTTGCAGCGTATCGATGACATCGGCGGTGTCAGCGGTGAACTCTTCAAGCAGCTCAGGCTGGTCCTTAAATTCGATGACCGCCATCTCGTCATCCTTGCGCGTCTCTTTGACGAGGTTGACCGAGGCTTTAATCACCGTGTCGAGCTTCGAGCGCATTGAACCGGAAGTGTCTATGGCGAAGACCAGCGACACCGGCACCTGCTCTTTGCTGAAGAAATCGATCTTCTGCGGCAGCTTGTCTTCAAAGACCTGAAAGTTGTCCTGCTTCAAGTCCATGACCGGCTTATTCGACTGGTCAACGACGGTCACGTCGAGCAACACCAGATCGGTGCCCAGACGGATGATGCCCTGATCGTCCTGGCCTTCCGCCTCTTTCTCTTTCGGGTCGGGGTGTTGCGGCTTGTTAAGGGTCGGCTTGTTCGGCTTCTCCTGGTCGTTAGCCGCCGAGGTGTCAGCGAACGAGCCGGCGAGCAGGACGAGCAATGCGAGGCTCACGGCGAGCAATCGGGTCTGTACAGCTTTCATAGGCAAATTCTACTCCGCGCGATGTGGGTTTGAAAATGGTAATGCCAGCGGCGAGCGCCTTCCCTTCGCTGCCTGGTCTGGGATGCGCGCGACCGTCACATCGGTTGCCGAAAGCAGGTGAGCGGAGTCGAACTTTAAGGCTGGCAGCATGACCGCGCCCCGGTCGCCCGTCGAACACTCAACAGGCGACCGGAACGCGCCGCTTATTTCTTGAACGATTGATAGCCGTCCCTGTAAGACAGCGACAGCCGGCCAAGCCCCTTCGGAGGGTTCACCTTGACCATCACCTTATGCCACTTGGCGTCGCTCGTCATATCCGACGGATAATAGCCGATGGAATACTGGTGCCGCAGCTCAAGCGCAATGCGTGTGCAGATTTCGACCAGTTCCGGCTCGTTGTAGGCGTTCGGGAAGAACGAGCGCCCGCCCGTCATACGCGAAATCTCTTCGAGCACGCCGCGACCGTAGCCGGCCAGGGTGTCTGAGGCCGGGTCGGTGATGCCAATCGCGTAGATCTGCACGTCGGCCTCTTTGACGCGATTGCGCAGCTCTTTGTAGGTGTAGCGGCTGTTGTTGTCCTGGCCGTCAGAGATAATCAGCAGGGCTTTCTTCTGATGCCGCCCCTGCGCGACCTTTTCGACCGCCAGATAGGCGGCGTCATAAAGCGCGGTCGAGCCTTTGGGATTGACGAACATCAGGTGGCCGACGACCTGCTCGCTTGAAGTGGTGAAATCCTGTACCAGCTTGGCGCGGTCATTGAAGCCGATGAGGAAGAAGTCGTCGTCTTCGTGCGAGGTCTCCATGAAGCGACGCAGCGCTTTGATCGAGCGCATGATGCGATCCTTCATCGATCCCGACACATCGTAGACGATGCCGACCGAGATCGGCGCATCTTCGTCGGTGAAGTGGTGGATGTGCTGCTTGACCTTGTCGTCAAAGAGATCGAAGTGATCCTGAGTCAGTCCAGTCACAAACCGCCCGTAGGTATCGGTGACGCTGACCAGGACGTTGACGACGCCAGTGCCCAGGAAAATCTGGCCGTTCGGGCCAGTCTTCAGGTCAGCAGGCTTGGGCGCGGCCTTGTCGTCATCGGTTTTGGCTGCCTCTTTGGTGTCGGCAGTCGCCGGCGTCGAAGAGTTTTTACTCTCCTTTTGCGCAATCGCACGGTCGAACGGCGCCAATGACAAAAACAGGAACGCGATTAGGAAGGCGCACGCTAATCTACCTCTCATGGCTTTGCCCTCCGGCAGAATGGGCCGGTGTGCCCGGCCTCTGGAGCGTTGATTCATTCGGCATCGGGCGGCATGCGCTGTCGCCCACGAACTTTAATTGGTTGCTTGACAGAAACGGTGGCCGGTCAGAACGACCTTCCAAGTGCTGTACTTCCGCCCCGCCCTTCAATCGCCCACATAGACGCTCACATTCTAATCCCAATCCTATTGACAAGCAAGCGTCAGTTTGTAAATCGGAGCCTTTGCTTGACAGTGCAAAAAGGTTTTTCTAAGATGAGGTTGTTTTAATCCCCTCGGAATTTGCTAGACAAGAGAGGTTGCTCGGCGAATATGCCGACTCTGGGCGAAGAACTCAAACGCAGGCGCGAAGAGCGTCAGATCGCGCTGAACGATATTTCGGAAGCGACGCGCATCGGCACCCGTTTCTTGAAAGCCATCGAAGGCGACAATTACGGAGTGCTGCCCGGTGGCATCTTCACGCGCTCGTTCATCCGTGCCTTCGCCAAGCAGGTCGGCATGGACGAAGATGAAGCCATCGCTCTCTACCAGCAGCAGACCACAGGCGTCGCCGCTGAAGCGTCGCCACCGCAGGTCGAGTCGCGTCCACAAGTGATAGTCGGCTCGGCACGCCCAGCCAGCCGCCCAATGGCGCGCCGTGCCGAGCCGGTGACTTATAAGCCGACCGGCCCACAAATCAATTGGACGACAATTGTCATTGGCGGCGGCATCGCCATCTTCATCATCATCATCGTGCTGTTCATCGTCCGCCAGATGAATCGCACGTCGCCGGAAAGCTCGTCGCGCGCAAACAGCACAACGGCCAACAGTAACGCGCAGAGTAACCCGACAAGCAACCCGCCGCCCGCATCAAATGCTGCATCAGCGCCGCCCGCCGTGGCAGGCGAGCCGCTGGTCGTGAAGTTCGAGGCGACGGTAGACAACTGTGCGCTGCAATACTGGATCGACGACGCGCCAAAGCCGACCTCCGTGCTCATCAAAAAAGGCGAGTCGCAAAGCCTGCCGCCGGCGCAGAATCAAGTCCGTTTGAACATCGGCAACCGCCCCGCCGTCAAGATGAGCATTAACAACCGCGAGGCGCGCTTCCCTGAAGGCTTGCCGAGTTGGGGCGCCAAGCTCACGGTCACGCGCGACAACCTGCAAACCTACTTCCAGTGAATCGCCTCTGCCGCCCAGAGCCATTCCCGACAGCAAGCGCACGTTTCCATTGCGGCCTGGCCTGTCGGCGTGTGGACAAGCACCGGCGCATCTGAGATAATTTGCAATTTCAACGGGGTATCAGATTCTCATCAGTGTGGAGTCAGACAAGGTGAAAGACCGCATTCAGACCGACCGCGCGCCGCAAGCTATCGGCCCATACTCGCAGGCCGTCAAGGCTGGCGGCTTCGTCTTCGCTTCAGGGCAGGTCGCCTTCGACCCGGCGACGATGCAGATTGTTGACGGCGGCATCAGCGAGCAGACCGAGCGCGTGATGCGCAATCTGGCTGCCGTGCTCGAAGCGGCGGGAAGCAGCATGGAGCGCGTCGTCAAGACAACGGTCTTTCTGGCTGATATGAACGAATTTGCCGCCATGAACGAAGTCTATGGCCGCTTTTTCGCTGAAGTGCCGCCGGCGCGCTCGACCGTCGAAGTCAAACGCCTGCCGCGCGACGTGCGCGTCGAGATTGACCTGATCGCTCTGGCTGATTAACAGGCGGGAAGGAAGGCGGGGATTCTGGATTTTAGATCGGAGGAGCACTGCCCCTCCGTTAATCCAAAATCGGCAATCGCCGGCGCGAAGCGCCAAGCCATGAAAATCCAGAATCGCTCACGCAGCCTTGACGATTTTGCCGGCCTTCAGGCAGCGCGTACAGACGCGGAGGCGCTGGGCGCGACCGCTGACGAGCGCGCGCACCGCTTGCAGGTTGGGGTTGAAGCGGCGGTTCGTACGGTTATTCGCGTGAGAAACGCGATGACCGAACTGCGGTCCCTTGCCGCAGACATCGCACCGTTTTGACATTGTCTTACACCTCCGATGAGAATTTTGTCATGAAAGCAAAACGAAAGTTTAACACGGTCGGGAAGTGTCCCGTCAATTCAATTTTGCGAAGGAGCAATCTCGTGTTCAGGTCCTCTAAGACTATCTTGGCAGCAATCGTTATCCTCACTTCCCTGTTTATCGCCGCCTGCAAAAGCAACGGCAAGGCCGACAACAGCGAAGCCGTCGCGAAGGTGGGCTCTCGCGAAATCACCATGAAGCAGGTGGACAGCGCCATCAAGCAGCAGCTTGATCAGGCCGGCGGCGGCACGCTGACGCCGGCAGAACTGGTGGCGGCGCGACTGGCGGCGCTCGACAACCTGATTCAGGAAGAGGCGCTGTTCCAGCGGGCGCAAAAAGAGAATATGGTGCCCGACGACAACAAGGTCAATCAGGAGATTCAGCGCCGCAAGCAACAGGCCAACCTCACTGAAGACCAGTTCCAATCACAACTCAAGGCCGCCGGCATGAGCGAAGATGAAGTGCGCGAAAAGATTCGCCGCGAGGTGGCCATCAGCTCCCTGCGCGATGCCCAGAACGCCCGCGTCGCCCAGCCGACGACCGCCGAAATCGAGAAGTATTACGGCGATCACCAAAACGAATTCCGCGCCGAGCGCGGCGTTGATCTGGCCGTCATCGCCACTGACCCGCAAAACAACGGCGCGGCGGACGACGCCATCGGCGATGCGCAGGCCGAACAGAAGATTAAGTCTATCTATGAGCAACTGCGCAGCGGCTCGGACTTTGCCACCATCGCCTCGCAGCGCAGCGAAGACTCGCAGAGCGCCTTGCGCGGCGGCTCGCTCGGCTTTGCCACTGAAGACCAGCTCAAGCAAATATTCCCGACGCGACCGGAGCTTGCCAGCCGCCTGATGACGATGAACGCCGGCCAGTACACCGAGCCGATCAAGGATAACGCCTCAAACCGCTGGTACATCATCAAGGTGAATCAGAAGGTCGAACAGCCGCGCAATCTCTCGCTCGACGACGTGCGTGCCAACATCACCAACGCCATCACCCAGCAACGCCAGGGCATTCTGTTGAACGCGCTGGCGGTGAATGCCGTCAGTGAGGCTGGCGTCAAGAACTATCTCGCCGAGCGCATTGTGCAGAATCCGCAGATCATCAGCGAGATGAAGCCGTCGGAATTGCTCAACCAGACGCCGCAGAACCCGGCGCAGCCGCGGCCCGCGCAGCCTGCGCCACCGCAGCCGCGCTTCGAGAATCAGAACCAGGCAACTGCCAACGCCAACCGCCCGGCTGCCGGCACCGGCGCAGCCAATCGCCCGGCTGCCGCGAACGCCAACCGATGAAGAAGTAGGCAGTAGGCGGCAGGCAGCAGGAAGAGGCACAGGCTCTTCTTTGCTGTAAGAACTGCCTACTGCCTACTGCCTACTTTCCGCAATGCTGTTTCGCCTCGAAGACGTTCACAAATTCTATGGCGCGCACGAAGTCCTGCGCGGCGTGACGCTGCAAGTCAATCCCGGCGAGCGCGTCGGCCTGGTGGGTCGCAACGGCGCCGGCAAGACGACGATCTTTCGCCTGCTGACGCATCGCGAAGAAGCCGACCGCGGCGAGGTGATTCTGCTTCGCGGTCTGCGCATCGGCTTGCTCGCACAACAACCCACCTTCAGCGGCGAGCGTAGCATTCGCGATGAAGCCCTGTCGGTCTTTGCCGCCATCCAAGATATGGAAGCCGAGATGACGCGCCTTGAACACGCGATGGCCGAGTGTGAAGGCGCGGCGCTCGAAACGGTAATGCACGACTATAGCGACCTGCGCCACCGTTATGAGATCGAAGGCGGCTTTACCTATCAAGCGCACGCCGAATCGGTGCTTATCGGTCTGGGCTTTAAGAGCGGTGAGCTGAGTCAGCCCGCCGACCAGTTGAGCGGCGGTCAGAAGGCGCGGCTGGCGCTGACGAAATTGTTGTTGTCAGAGCCGGATGTCTTGCTGCTCGACGAGCCGACCAATCACCTGGACGTCAACGCCGTCGAATGGCTCGAAGATTTTCTCGGCGAATACAAGCGCGCCTTTGTCATCATCTCGCATGACCGTTTCCTGCTCGACCGCACGGCGGCAAAGATCATCGAAGTTGACGCGGGCCGCGCCACTGTTTATACGGGCAACTACACGGCCTACGTCAAACAGCGCGAAGAGCGGCGGCTGGTGCAGCAGCGCGAGTACGATCAACAGCAAGAGCTGATCACGCGCACCGAAGAATTCATCCGCCGCAACCTCGCCGGGCAGAAGACCAAGCAGGCCAAGTCGCGCCGCAAGATGCTCGAAAAGCTGGAGCGCGTTGACGCGGTGCGCGACGACCGCACAGCGAGTTTCGGTATCAAGGGCGTGGCGCGCGCCGGCGATAACGTGCTGGCGGTCGCAGACCTCGCGATTGGCTATGGGCAGAAGGCGCTGGCGCGAGAGATCAATTTTTTGCTGCGGCGCGGCGAGCGCCTGGGAATCATCGGGCCGAATGGCACCGGCAAGACGACGTTTTTGAAAACTTTGATCGGCGACCTTGACCCGCTCGATGGCGGCTTCACCTGGGGCGCGAATGTGCAGATGGAGTACTTCGATCAGGAGCTTGAAAGCCTCGACCTTTCATCAACGGTAATCGAAGAGATCGCCGTCGCCGCGCCGCGCGCCACGCCGAACGAGTTGCGCGGCTATCTCGCCCGCTTCCTGTTCACCGGCGACGACATCTTCAAGCCGGTCGCCGGACTATCGGGCGGCGAAAAGAGCCGGCTGGCGCTGGCCAAGCTGATCTACAGCCAGGCCAATGTGCTGGTGCTGGACGAGCCGACCAATCATCTGGACATCCCGGCGCGCGAGGCGCTGGAACAGGCACTGGTCGAATACCCCGGCACGATCATCACCGTGTCGCACGACCGTTACTTTCTCGACAAGCTGGCGACCGAAATTCTTCACTTCGATAACGGCGCGGCGGATTATCACACCGGCAGCTATTCGGACTTCTACGCCGAGCATCACCGCAAGCCGCTAGCCGCTGCCGAGCCGCAGAAGGCGCGCTCCGCGAAAACCACCGCAAAGCCCCGCGCCAATCCGCAAACCAAAACGCGCCGCCGCAAGATCGAAGAGATCGAGCAAGAGATTCACGAGCGCGAGCGCGACCTTGCCGCTTTGAGCGAACAGCTCGCCAACGCGGCAGCCGACTGGGGGCCTGAGAAGTACGCCGAAATCGGCCAGCGCCAGCACGATCTGCAAGCCCGGCTCGAATCGCTCTACGGCGAATGGGAAGCGGCTTCGATTGACAAGTGACGGGTGACGAGTCGCTTCACTCTGCTTCCTGGCATGCTGCCGCATGCGCAATCTTTCTTGTCACTTGTCACTCCTGAATTTCTTCCACAGCTTTTCCACATAATTTCCACAGGATAATCCTTGCTGTTCAAGATGTTGGGCATCGCAAGAAAAACGCCACAATTTGTGGTGTACACTTCGCGCCGCCCTGTGCTACACTGCCGTCCCGTAGACAAGCAGTGAGTAACGTGCAGGTTGCGTCCTCAGAGGTCAATCGCGGGCACCAATAATCATGGCTCAAGCGGCGTCCCCCACGCTGCGCGGGCCTTACCGATTTCATAAGAATGCCATGAACGAAAAAGACTTCGTCCACCTTCATCTCCATTCCGATTTCAGCCTGCTGGACGGTGCCATTCAGATTAAGCCGCTTGCCAAGCGCGCCCAGGAACTCGGCGCGCGCGCCATCGCCGTCACCGACCACGGCAATATGTATGGCGCCATCTCGTTTTATAATCAGATGAAAGGCACAGGCATCAAGCCCATCATCGGCATGGAAGCCTACATCGCGCGCGGCAAGCACACAGACCGCGGCGACGCGCAGGGCGAGCGCGGCACGAATCACATCATCCTGCTGGCGAAGAACCTCGCGGGCTATCAAAACCTTGTCAAGCTCTCATCGTTCGCTTTCACGAAAGGCTACTACTACAAGCCACGCATCGATAAAGAACTGCTCGCCCAATACAGCGAAGGCATCGTCGCGCTGTCGGCTTGCCTTTCGGGCGTGCCCTCTTCCCTGCTGCTCACCGACAAGTTCGAGCAGGCGGCAAAGCAGGCGATGGAGTTTCAGGACATTCTCGGCAAAGGCAATTACTTTCTCGAAGTGCAGAACCACGGGCTTGAAGAAGAGGTTAAGACCGTCATCCCCGGCATGGTCGAGCTCTCGAAGCGCACAGGCATCCCACTGGTGGCAACCAACGATTGCCATTACCTGAATCAAGACGACTGGCGGGCGCACGACATCCTGGTCTGCATCGGCGCCGGCAAAACCGTCAACGAGAAGCGCGGCGTCAAGTACAAAGAGGGCGAGTTCTATGTCCGCTCGGCCAAAGAGATGTGGCTGCTGTTCGGCAAGGACATGCCGGAAGCCCTGCTCAACACCGTGCAGATCGCCGAGATGTGCGAGCTGGAATTGCCGAAGGGTGAAAACCATTTGCCGGTTTATCGCGTCCCCGACGGCGAAACGATTGATAGCTACTTTGCCCGCATGGCGCGCGCCGGGCTGGAAGAGCGCTGGCAGGCGATCAAGCATCGCCCTGACCGCAAGTGCGACCTCGATGATTACAAGCGGCGGCTCGAACAGGAGATCGAGGTCATCACCAAGATGGGTTTTCCCGGCTATTTCCTGATCGTCTGGGACTTCATCAATTATGCCAAGCGCAGCCAGATTCCGGTCGGCCCCGGTCGCGGCTCAGCAGCCGGCTCGCTGGTCGCTTACTCCCTGAAGATCACCGACGTCGATCCGCTGCAATACGATTTACTGTTCGAGCGCTTCTTAAACCCTGAGCGCGTGTCGATGCCCGACATCGATATTGATTTCTGCGTGCGCGGGCGGCAGCGGGTGATCGATTACGTCGCTGACTACTACGGTCGCGACCACGTCTCGATGATCTCGACCTTCGGGACGATGGCTTCGAAGGCGGCCATCAAAGACGTAGGCCGCGCGCTGGAGATGCCTTACGCCGAGGTGGACAAGATCGCCAAGATGATTCCGCCGCCGGTGCGCGGGCGCAACGTTTCTATCGAAGACGCCATCAAGCAGAACCCCGATTTGAAGCGGGCGATAGAAACTGACGCGCGCGTCAAAGACGTCATCGAAATCGCCAAGCGATTGGAAGGCTGCTCGCGCCATTCGTCGGTGCATGCGGCGGGCGTGGTGATTTCGCCGAAGCCGCTTTACGAGCTGGTGCCGGTCGCGAAAACCTCGCGCGATGAAATCGCCACGCAGTACGCGATGGGCGATCTCGAAAAGACCGGCATGCTGAAGATGGACTTTTTGGCGTTGACGACGCTGACGATCATTGACGACGCCTTGAAGTCTATTGCGCGCGAAACCGGCACGCCGCTCGACCTGACGCAGATTCCGCTCGCTGACCGCGAGGCGCTGCAACTCTTCTGCGACGGCAAGACCGAAGCGATCTTTCAATTTGAATCCGACGGCATGAAAGACATTTGCCGCCGCCTGAAGCCCGATGGACTGGAAGACCTGTCGGCGCTCAACGCGCTCTATCGGCCCGGCCCCATTGACAGCGGCATGATTGATGACTTCATTGATCGCCGTCACGGGCGCAAGAAGGTCAAGTACGACTTCGACGAGCTGAAAGAGGTTATGGGCAATACGCTCGGCGTGCTGGTCTATCAAGAGCAGATCATGGCGGTCTTCCAGCGGCTCGCGGGTTACTCGCTCGGCGAGGCCGATCTGGTGCGCCGCGCCATGGGCAAGAAGAAGCGCGAAGAGCTGGACAAGCACAAAGAGAAATTCTTGAAGCAGGCGGTGGAGCGCGGCCATGATAAGCACAAGCTCGAAAAGCTCTGGGCCAGCATCGAAGGCTTTGCCGATTACGCCTTCAACCGCGCCCACAGTTTTTCGTACGGTTATCTGGCTTACCAGACCGCTTTTCTCAAGGCGCACTTTCCGACGCACTTCTGGGCCGCTGTGCTGTCGAACGAATTGAACAACACCGCCAAGGTCGTCAAGTACATCAACGAAGCGCGCACACAAGGCATCGAGATTCTGCCGCCCGATGTCAACGTCAGCTTCGACAGCTTCACCGCCAGCGGCAACTCGATTCGCTTCGGGCTGGCGGCGATCAAAGGCATCGGCCAGTCGGCGGTTTCCTGCATCGTCGAAGCACGCTCAAGCGGCGAAGGCTTCCGCTCGCTCTTTGATTTCACCGAGCGGGTGGATTCAAAGGCCGTCAACAAGCGCGTGCTTGAGAGCCTGATCAAGTCGGGCGCCTTTGACACGATCAATAACAACCGCGCGCAGATGTTTGCGGCGATTGATGCGGCGGTTGAAAGCGGCCAGCGGTCGCAGAAGTCGCGCGCTTCCGGACAGGTTGATCTGTTCGGCGCGCTCGCCGCCTCGATGTCTATGGCCGAGCCGCTGCTGCCGCGGGCCGAGCCGTGGGCACAGACCGAACTGCTCAAGGGCGAAAAAGAAACGCTTGGCTTTTACATCTCCGGCCACCCGCTGATGCGCTACGATCATGCGCTTGCCGATTTTGCCAACGCGGATATGGAGCGCTTGCCGAACTTTCATCATGGCGCGGTCGTCACTCTCGGCGGCATCGTCATGGAAATGAATTTGAAGATGACGAAGAAGGGCGACCGCTTTGCGCTCTTTCAACTCGAAGACCAGTACGGCACTGTCAAGGTCGTCGTCTGGCCCGAGCCTTACGGCAAAGCGGCAACTGCATTGAAGAACGATGCAGCGGTGCTGGTCAAAGGGCGGCTCGAAATTGATGACGGCGGCTCGGTGACAATCATTGCCGAAGAAGTTCAGTCACTCGAAAACATCCGCGAGCGCGCCGCGCGCTCGATCATCATTCGCTTCGGCGTCGAAGCCATCACCAGCGAACGGCTCGAATCGCTTCACCACCTGCTCGACAGCCATCGTGGCGAATGCAACGTCGTGTTTGAAGTCGAGTTGAACGATGGCCAGGTCGCCCGCATTCAGCCGAATCAATTCGTGCGCGTCCGGGTGACGCCCGAGCTTACGGACGCGATCAAAAAGACGCTGCCTGAAGCGGCGGTCGAGCTGGCCGTGCAACGCGCCAGCAGCGCCGCGCATTAGCGGAGTGCGTTGCGGCATCAGCGGGAACAAATGGCGCGCGACGGTGTCTAAAGAAGCCGGAAAAGCTTCGCCTCACTTGTCACCTTCCTTTGAAGAATCGCGGCGAAGGCTTCCCGGCCAGATTGCTGATTCTAATGACTCGTTATCCCTTTTGCGCTGGCGGCGCGTAAGGCTTCTTGACGTGCTGCGTCGCCTGCTTGTGCGAGTCATAAACGTTGCTGCGCTTCAAGACGATCTGATACTCGGCCACCGCCGCTTCGCGTTTGCCGAGCGCGTCGAGCGCCTGACCGGCGTGCAGATGCGCCAGCGAAATTAAATCCTCGTCCGACTTCGGCCAGCGCGCCACGGCATTGAACCGCTCAAGCGCCGCCGCATGATCGCCACTCGCAACCAGCGACTCGCCCCACTGATAATTAACCAGATCGGTAGCCTGCGCGGCGATGCGCGGGTCTTTGAGCAGTTCGGCGTAGACGCCGCTGCCTTCGGCGGCTCGATTCATCTGATAGAGCATCGTCGCGCGCTCGATGCCGAACAGGTAATTGCGCGGATATTTCGAGGCAAGCTGGCTGATGATATCGAGCGCGCGCTCCGGCTTGTGTTCTTTGGTATAGATGCCGATCAGCAGCACGCGGGCGTCGTCCGCGGCATACTTACCTTTCTGCGTGACCAGCTCAAGGTGCTCGATGCCTTTTTGCTTCGAGCCCTTCAGGCCGGCGACCCGCGCCAGCAACCGCCAGCCGAACGGCAGGCTGTCAATCACGTACTCGTAGAGGCCGATACTCATGTACGCATCAACATAATCGGGATCGGCCTTTAGCACTTTCTTTTGAATGGCAATCGAATCGTTAGCGTCGCCCATCGCGCGCACAAAGCTGCGTTTGACCGTCGTGTCATAACCGGCGCGCAACCCATAAGCCGACGCCTGATAGTAAAGGGCCTCGGCATCTTTCGGGTTGGCGCGCAAGCGCGCCTGCGTCGCCGCGAGCGCCTGTTTGATCAGTTCGCTGAACTCGTGGTCGCGCTTCGGGTCAACTTTATCCTCATCCTTATCCTGCTCGTAAAACGAACCGCCGGTGTAAGTCGAAGTCGTCAGCCGGCGACTCTGATTCAACAGTTCGAGCCACAGGTTGTTGGCCAGATAGACATAGCCCGCCGGGTGGTCGGGCGCTATCCGGGTCATCTGCATATAGCGCTCGCGCGCCGTCGTGTAATCCATGTTATAGAGCGCGTCATTGCCCTCCTGGCGCACGCGGTCAAACTCGGCAACATTGGCGGCTGTTGGTTTCGCTGTCGCGCTCGCGGTCGGTTGTGCCGTGCCGGCTGAAGCCAGCAGTAGCAGTGATATGAGTAGAATCGGTACTCCACGCATCGTTGAATCTCCTAAAAGAGAAGGAGTCAGAATTCAGAAGTCAGAAGACAGAATGAATAAGGAAGTCGGCGGCAGCGAGTCCGCTTGTCGCGAGTACGCTTGTCCGCCGCCGCTTTCATTCTGACTCCTGACTCCGGACTCCTGAATACTCTTTGTTTCACTTCCATTGATCTGTGGCGAGCACATCAAGGGACAATCAGGGTCAGGGCATCGGGCACGACTTCAAAGCGCATTGGCAGCGGGCCGATCACTTCGCCGTCGGCTTGGACCCAGGGCGCGTGCGAGGAATTGGCCTCGACGCGGCGGCCTTTGATCATCGTCGCGCCGCTCGCTTCCGGCTTGCCGCGCATGCAGGCCGACAGCACGCGCAGGTAAGCCACATTGCTCCTCAACACCGGCAGAATGTAAACCTCGAACAGCGGCTCGTCGAGCCGGGCGTTCGGCGTCAGCAACATTCCGCCGCCGTAGCCTTTACCATTCCCAATGATGGCAAAGGCGCTCTCGAACCGCTGGCCATCCACGTTGATCGTGAAAAGCTCGGCGGGCCAGGTGAACAGGTGCTTGATGCCGCTCACCCAGTAAGCCAGCTCGCCGGCGCGGCGCTTCAATCGCTTGTTGACGCTGCGCGCAATTGAAGCGTCAAGGCCGATGCCGGCCATCATCAGGAAATAGCGTTGTGTCTCTGCGCGCAGCGCCAGTCCGAGCGCGACACGTATGGTCTTGCCCGCGGCAATCACATCGGCAAGGCGCTCGGCAGTAAACGGCATACCGAGATCACGGGCGACCACATTCGACGTGCCGCCGGGCCAGATGGCGAGCGCCGCCGTGCGGCGCGCCATCCCCTGAATCACTTCGTTGAGTGTGCCGTCGCCGCCGTAGCTGATAATCGTTTCAACGCCCTGGCTCACGGCTTCGCGGGCCAGCCGCGTCGCGTCATCCGGCCCGGTCGTAGCATACGCTTCTGCCCGAATGCCGCGTGCCGCCAGCAGACCCGTCATGTGCCGCGCATTTTCGGCGCGGCTGCCGGCTCGCCCCGACATCGGGTTGTAGATGATCACGGCTTGCTGTTGCGGCATGTCGCTTCCGTTCGTGTGAGTGCAACTCGGATGCCGTTCGCGCGGCGCTGCAAGTATGGTAAAAGCGCCGCGCGAACCGCAGCAAGCAGGCGTGGAGTGCAGTGATTACCTGACAATTGACGCGAGAGGCTATCGGTTCAGGCCACCCGACCCGCTCATTTGCAAGCCGCAAAGATCAGGAAAAGCGGCAGGCTCATGGCCTCTTCATAACGCGCGGCATTCCTGGAGGCGAACGCAGCGGGCGGCACAGGCTCGTGGAGTTGCGTCAAGCGCAGCCCTGCCGACTGCAACGCCGCAAAGTAATCGCTGACGGTGTGATGAAAACAGTCGAGGTGGTGGCCCTCGTCGGACACGTCACCGAAACCGAGCCACGGCGTTTGGATGCGGCGCGGCGCGGCGGCGAAATAACGCGCCGGCCAGCGCGCGCGCCCTTCCCATTCATCTGAGCCGGCGTCGTCGCGGTCGCGCACAGGAAACCGCCCCGTGCTCATCGGGTGCAAGACGCTGGCGATCAAGCGCCCCTGTGGCCGCAGCACACGGGCCATCTCGCGCATCGCGCTTTGCAGGTCTTCGACATAGTGCAGCGCCGTCGCTGTGAAGACGAGATCGAATTGTTCGCTTAAGAAGGGCAACGGCTTGCTGATGTCTGCGATCAGCAAATCCAGCTCGACCTGATCTGTATTTGCCCGCTCGTCTGCAAGCTTCAACATCGTCGCCGAAAGATCAACGCCCATGACCCGCGCGCCGCGCGCTGCCAATCGCGTCGAGTAGGTGGCCGACCCGCAGCCGAGATCAAGCGCGCTCGCCCTCGACAGATCACCGAGCAGCGATTCGATCACCGGTCGCTCAACGTTTTCCGAGTAAGAATCTTCGCTAGAGGTGTAACGGTCAAAAGCCGCGCCGCAAGCGTCCCAGGTTGTCTTGGTGTCGAAGCTCATAAGTGAAGAGTGACGCGGGGACGCGGGGACACGGAGACGCGGGGAAAGAAAGACAAGCGGTTAGCCTCTGTCTCTTTCCCTCGCCGCGTCGCCGCGTCGCCGCGTCCCCGCGTCGCCTTATTCCAGTTGGTAATTCGGCGCTTCTTTGGTGATGATGACGTCGTGGACGTGACTCTCGCGCAGCCCTGCGGAGGTGACGCGCATAAAGCGTGCGCGCTCGTGCATCTCGGCAATCGTGCGACAGCCGCAGTAGCCCATCCCTGAGCGCAGGCCGCCGACCAGTTGATGTACGAGCGACGAGAGCGGCCCTTTATGCGGCACGCGGCCTTCAATGCCTTCAGGCACGAGCTTGCTTTGCGCTTCGCTCGCCTGGCCGTAACGATCTTTGCTGCCTTCCTTCATCGCGCCGAGCGATCCCATGCCGCGATAGGTTTTGAACGAGCGGCCCTGATAGAGAATGATCTCGCCGGGACTCTCGTCGGTGCCGGCGAACAGCGAGCCGATCATCACGGAATCAGCGCCGGCGGTGACGGCTTTAGCGATATCGCCCGAATACTTGATGCCGCCGTCAGCAATGACCGGCACACCTGAGCCGCGTGCCGCCCGCGCCGTCTCCATGATGGCAGTGATCTGCGGCACGCCGGCGCCGCTGACGACGCGCGTCGTGCAGATGCTGCCGGGCCCCATGCCTGTCTTGATGGCGTCAACCCCGGCATGGATCAAATCTTTCGCGGCATCGGCAGTGGCGATGTTGCCGGCGACAAGGTCAAGCTCGGGAAAGCGGCTCTTGACCTTCTTGATGGCAGCGATGACGCCTTCGGTGTGACCGTGCGCCGTGTCAATGACCAGTGCATCAACGCGGACGCGCACCAGCTCTTCGGCGCGCTCAAGGTAATCGCCGGTGGCGCCGATGGCCGCGGCGACGCGCAAGCGTCCGAGGTCGTCTTTGGCGGCCAGCGGGTACTTGATGGCTTTCTGAATGTCTTTGACGGTGATCAAGCCTTTGAGCCGGTAATTGTCGTCCACGACCAGCAGTTTCTCGACGCGGTGGCGTTGCAGGATGGCTTTCGCCTCATTGAGCGTCGTGCCGACGGGGACGGTGATGAGATTGTCTTTCGTCATCACCTCGCTGATGGGCAGGTCGAGCCGCGTCTCAAATCTCAGGTCGCGGTTAGTTAGGATGCCGACGAGATGGCCGTTGGCCTCGACAATCGGCACGCCGGAGATGCGGTAGCGATCCATGACATCCATGGCGTCGCTGATGCGGCGGTCGGGCGTCATCGTCACCGGGTCGACAATCATGCCCGATTCGCTGCGTTTCACCTTGTCGACTTCGTCGCGCTGCTCTTCGACGGATAGGTTCTTGTGAACGACGCCGATGCCGCCTTGCTGGGCGATAGCAATGGCAAGGTGCGATTCGGTCACCGTGTCCATCGCCGATGACGAGACGGGGATGTTAACCGGAATGTTGCGCGAAAAGCGCGTCGTCGTGTCGGCTTCGGTCGGCAGGACGTCGCTGCGCGCCGGGATGAGGGTTACGTCGTCAAAAGTCAGGGCCTCTTGGATTTCACCAGCAAGCATAATGAACACCTCGAATGTGGGCGCGCCACGGAGCGCCGGGTTAATGCTCTGCTCTCACCTGTCGGGGTCGGTGAAGCACAAGATGTCGTTGCTGGATTTGTAGTCCCCAGCTATGGAATGTAGCAAAGCGGCTCGCACGATGGCAAGCGCGGCGGTCGCATTACTTGACATCGAAGTTTTCCGCTTGTTAGCGTTGGAGTTTCGATTGAGCGCGCCGCAGCCGTCATGTGCGCTACACTGTTCAACAAAGGAGTCCCGCGAATGCGATGGTCTAAACTGTTTGTCCCGACACTGCGCGAAGACCCGGCGGACGCCGAGGTCACCAGCCACCGCTTGCTGGTGCGCGCCGGCTTCATCCGCCAGCTCACCGCCGGTGTCTACAGCTTGCTGCCGCTCGGGCAGTGCGTCCGTTTGAAGGTTATGGGGATCATCCGCGAAGAGATGGCCCGTATCGGCGCGCAGGAATTTTTATTGCCCGCTTTGCATCCGGCTGAGGTCTGGAAAGAGTCAGGCCGCTGGCAAGTAATGGGCGACAATATGTTCCGCCTGCGCGACCGTAAGAATGCTGAGATGTGCCTCGGCATGACGCATGAAGAGATTTTCACGGCCATCGCCCGCCACGCCATCAGCTCGTATCGCCAGTTGCCGCAGGTCTGGTATCAGATTCAGACCAAGTTCCGCGACGAAGCACGCCCCAAGTCCGGCCTGCTGCGCGTCCGCGAGTTCACGATGAAAGATGCCTACTCGTTCGACGTTGACCGCGCCGGATTAGACAAAGCCTTTCAGGACGAGCACGACGCCTACTGCCGCATTTTCACGCGCTGCGGATTGAAGTTCACGCCGGTCGAAGCCAGCTCTGGAGCGATGGGCGGCAGCCAGTCCACAGAGTTTATGGTGCGCACGGAAGCCGGCGAAGACCGCATCGTCGTCTGTGAGCAATGCGGCTATGCGGCCAACGTCGAGAAAGCCACCTCGCGGCTAGAGGCGATTGATGACGGCGACGGCCTGGCGCAGCCCGAAGAGTTTCCGACACCCGGCGTGCGTACGATTGATGACCTGACGACATTTCTCGGCGGCGCGGCAGCCGATCACCAGATCAAGACGCTCGTCTACGTGCTCGACGACCGCCTGGCGCTCATCTTGATGCGCGGCGATCACGAACTGAACGAGACCAAGTTGCAAGACGCAACCGGCGCGCTCGACATCAGGCCGGCGCGCCCTGAAGAGATTCGTGACGCGCTCGGCGCTTCCGCCGGCAGTCTCGGCGCGGTGGGTGTGACGCGCGCTTCGCACCCGCGCGTGACATTAATCGTTGCCGAGGAATCTTTACGCGGACGGCGCGGCATGACGACCGGCGCGAATAAGGATGACCATCACCTGCGCGGCGTCGCCATTGACCGCGACATCCAGGTGGACAAGTGGGCCTCGCTGCGCACGGTGCAGACCGGCGAAGGCTGCCCGAACTGCGAAGGCACGCTCGACGTCTTCAAGGCAGTCGAGATCGGCCACATCTTCAAGCTCGGCACCAAGTACAGCGAGAGCATGGGTGCCAACGTCCTGACGGCGGAGGGCACGGAAGTGCCGATTGTCATGGGCAGTTACGGCATCGGCGTCGAGCGCGTGATGGTGTCGGCGGTCGAACTGTTCAACGACGCGGCGGGCATCATCTGGCCGGCGGCCATTGCGCCCTTTTCAGTCGTCATCACTCCGGTGAACGTCCGCGACGCGTCGCTGCTTGAGGCCGCCGAAAGGCTCTACAGCGACCTTGAAGCCGCCGGCGTTGACGTATTGCTCGACGACCGCGACGAACGCGCCGGCGTCAAGTTCAACGACGCCGACCTGATCGGCATCCCTTATCGCGTAACGGTCGGCAAGAAGATCAAGGACGGCAAGGCCGAGGTGTTGACGCGCGCTACGCGCCAATCAGAAGATGTGGCCATTGAAACGCTCGTCGAAAGCTTGCGCGCACGACTCAAGGCAAACAGCTAACGCGCAGCGAATCTCTGTCTGCTTTCTCTCATGAAGAAAGGCGAGCTTTACGCTCGCCTTTTTGTTTACCGGGATGCGTGTGAGCCGCGTGGCGATCCAAAAGGATGGCCAGCGAGCATCAGTCTTTGCCGAAGATTTTCTTGAAGACCTTAAAGAAGCCGCCGCCCTTCTTTTTATCTTTATCCTCTTCTCTCTTCTTGTCTGAATCCTTAGCCGCGTTCGAGTGTTTCGGGTCGCGCTTTGGATCGGGTGCGGCGGCTGGTTTCGACGTGCTTTCCGGCTCGCGGGTTTCGCTCGCGGCCTTCGGCGTGGGCGCGGGCTCGGACTTCTTAGGCGCGGGTGGCGGCTCGGCAGCTACAGGCGCAGGCGTAGTGGACTCTTCGCCCGTCTGCGCGGCGGCCTTGGGGTTGAGCGACGAGGCCGTATCGTTTTCAGCGGTTGGCCTGGCCTTGTCTTTCTTCTTGGCGTTCGGGTCGGGCGGCGTTTCCGCGATGACGATCTCAGGCTGATCGCTCGGAGCAGCAGTGGCACTGTCGCCGGCACTCGCGGAGTTGCCGGAATCCGCAGGCTTGCCGGTTGAAGGCGTAGCCGGCGCGGATGAGTTGGTGATGCTCGGCAGCGCGCGCGAGCGCGGGATCATAAAAACTGATACGGCGGACAGAACTAACGCTCCGACCAGCAAGCCGATGCCAAGCAACGACCAGGTGCGATGATGCGCCGGCGCGCCGGTGGCTTCGGCCAGCCGCGCCAGCCGCGTGCCGTCGAGGTCGCAGAACCTCATCTCGTCCGCGAAGGTTTCATTACATACTGGGCATACTTTCATACAGCTCTCCAGGTTTCATCGAAGCAATGCGCTGGGATGGAATAACTATTCTACCATCCACTCGCACACACTTCAATCAACCCGCCGGAGCCGCTGCGGGACGCGGGAAGAGCGACGCGGGGACGCGG
>JBJMGU010000212.1:0-24752 GCA_045807765.1 Blastocatellia bacterium | reverse complement strand
TACGACTTCTCCAACTATACCACCGGCGTCTCGGCCAATCTCGCTCCCGGCGGGTACATTGCCCTCGGCATGAGCCAGCGCGCCTATCTGGGTGACGGCCATTATGCGCGCGGCAACATCTTCAACGCGCTGCAATATGAAGGGGATTCCCGCTCGCTGATCGAGAACGTGGTCGGGGGAGCGGGCAACGACAGGCTCACCGGAAACTCCGCCGCCAACACCCTGAAGGGCGGGGCCGGAAAGGATGTCCTCGAAAGTTCCCAGAAGTTCCAGATGCCGCTCCGTGATTTGATGCTCTATGGTCCGCAAAAATGAGATGACGGTCACCGAAAGCACCGTCACGAGAAGCATGCCCAGCAGTGGCCCCAGGTAAAGCATGGCGTAGAACCAGCGCGGCGCATTCACGGTGATATTGGTTACCGGGAAAAGGATGAAGGTGACGACCAGGAGTAAAAATAGGACAGCCGTGAGCAAGATGTTAAAGCCACGCCCGCCGCCGACATAGGCGCTATACACCACGGTGTTGGCGATGAGTAAGAAGGTCAACGCGTCCAGCTTCAAATCCAGGGCCTTGCCGACCAGGATCAGGATGAAGATCACTACAAAATCGAGCAGGAAATAGCGCCCGAACATCGGCGGCACTTTAGACTCCGCAGGCGACAAAGCCCACTCGCTAAGGTCCCTTATAAACCGCCTGTGCAGACTCATGGTCAGGACCGCACCGATAAACCAGAAGGCGATTAAAACGCTTACGGTACGATGCAACTCTTCGACGATGGCGCGGTCGAATGTTTCATAAACCGGCAGCCCATAAACCAGGGCGGTCAGCACGACAAGGTAAAAGAAGGCCAGGCCGAAAAAGATGGCTCGCTGGTTGTAAAAAAACATGCCGAGTGGGCTATGCTGGAGGGTCTCTACGCGGTCATCAAAAGGGTGACGTCCTCCAATTCGAATCTTCCCGAACAAGCGGCAGATGAGACTTTTCTGATAGAGGTAGGTCCTTTCCTGCTTCAGCCAGTTGAGAAACCCAGGCCCTTGAGCCCTCGCGGCAGCCCGCCGCGAGGGCACCGGCGCGGTCAGCGGCTGGGTGGTTGGTCTTGGAGATAATCGCCGGGTGTGTCTTTTGGCCCGTTTCGGCATCCTCGTCCTCCGGTTAAAGGCCGTGACGATGTCAACGGCTGTGAAGGCCCGCTGAGAAAGACTGTACAGGCTATCAGCCGCAACTTGGCATAAGGTATTAAACTCGCCTGTCCCAAGCTGAATTCAGTGGCCAAGCCTCACTCCCTAGTTACTAAACCTTTGCCTTGGGTTGCAGTGAGTTATAGGCTTATCCCGGTAGGATAAATGAGCAATTCGTTCCTACATTGTCAATGTAAGAACGGGACAGAGTTTAGTACTTAACACCCCCTTTGTCAATAAGCCTATTTTGACGCCAGGAGCGGGTATGTCGGGCCCGTTCGACATGGCTAACGGCTCATGCCATAATGCTTGACGATGCGAGCGATGCTTAACAAGGTGTGCGCGGCACTAGTATTGGTGGCGCTGATGATTGCTACCGCCGAGGCTTCGGATTGGGAGCGCGGCGTCGCGCTTTATAACAAAGGCGACTACGCGGCGGCGCTTGCCGAGTTTCAAGACCTGATCACCGATCGCCCGGACGCCGCAGGGGCGTGGTATTACATTGGCCTCTGCGAGTACAAGCTGAAGCATTACGACCGCGTCGAAACGCCGATGGCGCGCGCCATCGATCTTCTCGATGTGCAAGCGCCGGCAAGCGCCGAGATCGCCGGCGCGTGGTACACCATAGGCATCTCGCACTACCTGGCGGGGCGTTACGAAAAGGCCATCGAACCGCTCAAGCGTTACATCGAGTTGAACACCAACGCGAAGCGCGAGGTGGATGCAGCGGCGCGTACGGCGCTCGGGCGGGCTTACTATGAGCTGGCTCGCTTTGATGAAGCGGAAGCGGCGTTCGCGGCGGCGAGCGGCAAAGGCGGCACCCCGGAAAAGACGAAAGACGCGGGCGTGAGCTATTACTATCTCGGCGCGATCTATTTCAAGCGCGAAGACGACGACCGCGCCATCGCCGCGTTGCGTGAAGCCGTCAAAGTCAGCCCCGAAGAAATTGCGGCGGCGGATTTGTTAGCGGAGAGCCTGATTCGCAAAGCGCGCAAGACCAACGTCAATGCCTTGTGGCAAGAGGCGGCGGAAGTCGGCGAAAAGTTGCGTGCCCTGCGTGACGATGAAAAGACGGCGGGCATTCTGGGCCGCGCTTATTTCAGCCTGCGGCAGTTTGACAAGGCGGTCGCGCCGCTGGAAAAGATCGCCAGAGCTAACACAGACAACGGGCAGGCGTGGCTCTTTTATGGCCTTGCGCTATCGCGCAGCGGCCAGATGCGCAAGGCGATGGAAGCTCTGGAGATTACCATTCAGTTATTGCCCGATTCCGTGGCGGCGCTGTCAGAACTGGGGTATGTCTACGAGAGCGACAAGCAGTATCAGCAGGCATTGCGGATTTACGAGAAGGCGTTTGCGGCGACCAATGATCCGGCCATTAAAACCAGCATCGAGCGCGTGCGCGCGCTAGCCTCGCAACGGCCCTGAGGCGGGGACGGAAGGGAAGGGCGAGAGCAGAGGGCAGAGGAGAGAGTGAGCGAATCGCAAGTGCTGTATCTCTCCTCTACAGCTTGTCTCCTCTGCTCGCGTCTACGATTCGGCTTTACTTCGACGAGAATGAATCGATCGCCTCGGTTTCCGCGTCATAAGTATCGAAGACGGTGATGAGCTTGGTGATCGCCAGCAAATCTTGAATGCGCTTGGTCAGACTGACGAGCTTCAACTGCCCGCCCTCGCGCTTCGTCGTGGTGTAGCTGCTGATGAGCGCGCCCAGCCCCGCCGAGTCAATGTAACTGACGTCGCCGAGATTCAGCAGAATCTTGCGCTGACCGTCAGCCAGCAGGTCTTTGATGCGCTCGCGAATCTGTCCATCGCCTTCGCCGAGCACGATCTTGCCCGATAGATCAAGCACGCTCACCCCATCAACTACTCGCTCTTTGATATCCATAGCTGCCTCCTAAGCATATGTCCAGGTTGCTCAACTTATCATAGCAAATCCGCATCGTCAAAGTTAGTTGTGCGCTCGCTCGCTCGCGGCTGCCGATAATTCCTCAAACGGCAGGGCTTGTCTGATTGAGCGCAGCGACAAGCTTGACAACCAGCCGCTCAGTCCGATAGGCTTACCCTTTTCTGTAGAGACGTTTATCGAGAGGTGTAGGCAATGCCGAAGAGAACTTTTCAACCAAACAATCGCCGCCGCGCCAAGACGCACGGCTTCCGCGTCCGCATGAGCACGAAGGGCGGCCAGCTCGTCCTCAAACGTCGCCGCGCCAAAGGGCGCAAGCGTTTAACGCCGGCACATTATTAAGCGGTTGTCGGTTATCAGTTTTCAGTTGCCGGTTCAAACGCACCTGCCACTGGCAACCGGCAACTGAAAACTGGCAACGGCTCATGAGTGACGCATCCCGGAAGTTTCCCAAGTCAGACCGCATCCTGAAACGCGACGAGTTCCGCCGCGTCTACGAGCAAGGCCGCAAGCTTCATGGTCGCTACTTCACGGCGTTCGTTCTGCCGAGTCAGAGCGAGCGTCCGCGCCTCGGGATTACGACGACGCGCAAGATCGGCAACGCGGTTGAGCGCAATCGCGCCCGGCGGCTGCTGCGCGAGGCGTTCAGGAAAAACAAATGGCTTGTCCCTGCGGGAGTTGATATAGTCATTAACGTGAAGCGGCCATTGGTCGAGGCGGCTTATGGCGATCTGGAAGGCGACTTTATCGCCTTTCTGGCGAGGGCGGGACAGCAGTGAAGGTAGTCTTAATCGCTTTAATTCGCGGCTATCAAATGGTCATCTCGCCGATGCTCCCGCCGGCTTGCAGGTTCACGCCCACATGCTCTGCGTACACTCTCGAAGCGGTTCGCCGCTACGGCGCGCTGCGCGGTACTTACATGGGCGTGCGCCGGCTGCTGCGGTGCCATCCATTTCATCCCGGCGGCTACGACCCGGTGAAATAAGGCGGCTTGCGTTGCTGCAAGCGGTCATAAAATCTTAAGGACGGGCCGGCAACGCCCGATGTGAATTGATGGAACGTAAACGTCTGTTGTTGGCACTGGTTCTTTCTGTGACCGTGCTCATGGGCTACTCATGGGTGATGAATCGCTTCTTTCCGCCGCCGCCACCGCCGCCACCTGTTGAGGAGCCGTTGGCGACTACGCCGCAACCCTTGCCGACCAAGCCGCCGACCGTTTCGACACCTGCGCCCGCACCTGCTGCCGCCAAGACCAAGCCGCAGGCACAGGCACCGACACCTGTCATCGAAGAGACGCCGCGCGACCTCATCGTCAATACGCCTTATTGGAAAGTCACCCTGACGAATCACGGCGCGGTAGCGACTTCGTGGGTGATGCATCATTATCGCGACAATGATAAAGATAGACCGTTGCTAGGGGCCGATCGCAACGATCTGCAACTCATCCCGCAGCCGTTGCCAGAGGGCTTGGATGCCCCGCTTGCCCTGAGATTGCCGGCGCAGCCTGAGCTGGCCGCGCAGTTCAACACTACAAACTATCAGACCAAAGTCGAAGGCGTCGCCATTAGCGGCAACGAGATCACCATCAATTCCGGCGAGCAGGGCAAGATTGTTTTCACCGCGGCAAAGGGCGGAGTCACTTCGACGAAAGAGTTCACTTTCTACGGCGACCGCATGGTCTTTGACGCTAAGGCGAGCGTGACCGGCAGCGAATCGCCGGCGCAGCTTGTCATCGGGTCAGGCTTCGGCGATCAGAGCGATAAAGCCGGCGGCAGTTACAGCACGCCGCCGCAAATCGTAATGTACACGACAGACGGCAGCCGCGAGCAGATGGCCGGCGCGAAGGTCAATCCCGCCAGCGCCGCTTCTCATACCTATCAGTGGGCGGGCGTCGTTGATCATTACTTTGCGATGCTGGCGGTGCCCGATCAGCCAGCGAGCGGCGTCACGCCGGCAAACGTGCAGGTCAAGCCGGACCCGAATCAGCCGCCGCATGACTACCCATTGGTCGCCGTGCCTGCCGCGACCGATGTCCATATCTTTGTCGGGCCGAAAGACCGCGAGCTGCTCGCCGAAGTGAGCCGCGAGCTGCACAGCGCCACCCTCGGCAACGTGATCGATTATGGCTTCTTCGGCGTCATTGTCCGCCCGCTGATCTATCCGCTGGCCTGGGCCTTGAACTTCTTTGCCGGCATCTTCCGCAACTATGGCTGGGCAATCGTTGTGGTCACCATTCTGATCAACCTGGCGATGTGGCCGCTGCGCGCTTCCAGCTCGAAGAAGATGAAGCAGGCGGCCAAGCACCAGCCGCGCTTGAAAGAGCTTCAGGATCGCATGAAGAAGCTCAAGGAGAACCCGAAGAAGTACGAGCGCGAGTTACAGCAGTTGCAGCAGGAACAGCTCTCGATCATGAAGGAGGCGAATCCGCTGGGCGGCTGTCTGCCGCTGCTTTTGCAACTGCCGATCTTCTGGGCGGTCTATATGTACTTGGGCATGTCGCTCGACGTGCGCCTGACGCCGTGGCTCGGCTGGATTCATGACCTGTCAAAGCCGGACCCGTTCAAGATTCTGCCCATCGTCATGTGCATCTCTATGATCGCTTCGACGAAGTTCACGCCGCAGCCCGCGAGCGCCGACCCGGCCATGAAGATGCAGCGCGTGATGATGACTTGGCTGATGCCGGTCATGCTGACCTACTTCTTCTTCCTGTCGGCGCCGAGCGGCCTGGTGCTTTACTGGATGGTGAGCAATCTGGTCGGCGTCGGCATTCAGTTATTGATCAATAAGCAGGCCAGTGGGCCACCAGCCGAAGCCGTTGCCGTCGCCTCAAGCGGCGCGCAAAAAGCGAACAAGCAAAAAGGCGGCAAGCCGAAAGCCGGCAAGGATCGCGCCGCGCTGCCCAGCGGCGATCTGTCATAAAAACCATTGAGGGTGTGAAGGATGCAAGGGGATATCAACAGCGTCGTAGACTTCATCAATCGCGTGCTCGAACAAAGCGACCTGGATTTGCGGGCGAGCGTCGAGCCGCTCGGCGAGGCCGTGCGCGTTCAGGTGCGCGGCGGCGACCGTGCCGTGCTGCTCGGCCACAATGCCGAGTTGCTCGATGCGCTTGAACATCTCGGCAACCGCATGCTGGCACACGTCACCGGCGAAGAGCATCACGTCATCTTCGACTCGGTCAGCTATCGGGCGCAGCGCGAAAAAGAGCTGCAATTGATGGCCGAGAAAGCTGCTGAACGCGTGCGTACGACGCGCCAGCCATTCATCTTCGATCCTATGAGCCCGGGCGAGCGGCGCATCGTTCACCTGGCGTTGGCCACTGACCAGAGCGTGCGCAGCGAAAGCCAGGGCACCGGCGACAACCGCAAAGTGACCATCTATCCCGCAAAGTGAGGGGCTAGGGACTAGGGGCTAGCAGGAACAAGCGCTGGCTTTTCCCTGGTCCCTAGCCCCTAATCTCTAGCCCCTATGTTCCGCAATGACACCATCGCCGCCATCTCGACGCCGCCGGGTCGCGGCGGCATCGGCGTCATCCGCCTGAGCGGCACCCTCGCCCTCGAAATCGCCTCTGTAATCTTCCGCACAGAAACATCAACGCCGCTTGACAACGCGGGACGTGTGCGCTTCGGGCGCATCATTGACCCCGCTACTGCTGAGCCGGTTGACGAAGCGCTGCTGACTTATTTCAAAGCGCCGCACTCGTACACCGGTGAAGTGGTCGTCGAGCTGAGCTGTCACGGCAGCCCGGTCATCCTGCGCCGCGTGCTTGATATGCTCACCGCCTTAGGCGCGCGCATCGCTGAGCCGGGCGAGTTCACTCTGCGCGCCTTCCTCAATCGCCGCATGGATCTGGCACAGGCGCAGGCGGTGCGCGATTGCATCAACGCGCAGACCGAGTATCAGGCGCGCGTCGCCACCCGCCAGCTCGAAGGCGCGCTGTCACAGCGGCTCGCGCCCATCAAAGACGCGCTGGTCGAGGTGATCGTACATCTCGAATCAATGGTCGAATTCGTCGAAGACGACATCTCGCCCGCCGCCTCGTCTGCCTTGCGCGAGCGGCTTGAGCGCATCAATGAAAGCTTGAAAGAGATGGCCGCCAGCTTCGCCTTCGGGCGCTTCATCAAGCAAGGCTTCGACCTGGCCATCATCGGTCGCCCGAACGTCGGCAAATCGTCAGTCTTCAACCGGCTCGTCGGCACCGAGCGCGCCATCGTCACCGAGCTGCCGGGAACAACGCGTGACGCGCTCTACGAAAGCACCTCTATCGGTGGCGTGCCGGTGCGGTTAATTGATACGGCGGGGATTCGCGAGACCAGTGATCTGGTTGAAAGCCTCGGCATCACGCGCAGCCGCGCGGCGATTGCCGACGCCGATATCACTTTGCTGGTGCTAGACGCCTCGCAACCGCTGACCCGCGACGACGCCGAGTTGCTCGACAGCGTCGCTTCGTCGCGTCGCCTGGTGGCGATCAATAAGTGCGATCTGCCGAACCGGCTGGATGAAGGACTGGAAGCGGCGGGCGATGTGGTAAAGATTTCAGCGCTGACCGGCAGCGGCTTCGATGAGCTGACGGCCCGCCTATTCGCTCGTCTTGGAGGAGAGCAGGGCAGCGAGCGCGACGACCTTATGATCACCGACGCGCGCCAGCACGCGGCACTGACGCGAGCCATCGCCGACATCGGTGAAGCGCGCGACCTGATGATTCAAGGCGAGCTTGAAGAAGTCATCCTGTTGAAGCTGCACGGCGCGCTGCAAAGTCTCGGCGAGATCACCGGCGAAACACTCACCGAAGACATCCTCGGACAGATCTTCTCAACCTTTTGCATCGGCAAATAAACTGACTCTATTGGCAACCGCTTTTAGAGCATGAAAATCTCTGTGAAGTAGACCGTGCCATTGTCGCTGATCCACACGCCGATGGCAGTCTGCCGCCACATCTGGTCGAGCAGGTTGCGGCGATGGCCGGGGCTGTCCATCCAGCCCGTCAGGCTGACGGCCACGGGGTTGATGTAGCCATTCGAGTAGGCGAGGTTTTCGCCCAGCACGCGCCAGTGGACGTGCGCATCAGAAACGCGCTCGCGTACTGTGTGGCCGTCGGGGTCGTCGTGCGAAAAGAACTTCTCTTCGGCCATGCGGCGGCTGTAATCGCGGGCGACGTGCTGCAAGCTTTCGTTAAAGGCCAGCGGACTCAGTCGGTGGGCGACGCGCAGGCGGTTCACTTCGTTGAAGCATTGCATTTCGAACGACTCAATCTCGCCAAGCCGCGGATCACGCGGCTCGGGCCTGAGCACATCATCGTCCGTGTAGACGTTGCGCTCGTCTTCCGCATTGCCTGCCACAGGCGGGCCGACATCGGGCCGGCGCTCGACCCGCAGGCTATCCACCCGCGACGGTGCCTTCTGCGATTGCTTGCCATTGTCCTGCTGCGCATAGGCCGTGGCCATAAGCGTCAGCACAATTGTCAGTAGAGAGAAGCCGAACCTGCGATACATATTCACCTGAAGAATTGAAAAATCTGGAATCAGCCGTCAGAAGTCAGAACCAGAGGTATTAAATGTCGAATGATGAGTGATTCGGAGTTACCACTCCGCCCCTCACTCATCGTTCGGCATTCGGCTTTCTGAATTCTGACCTCTGACTTATTCGAGAGCTACTTCTTACCCAACTTCTCTTTGATGCGCTTGACCTCGTCCGGCTCGGTCGCGAGCTTGAGGGCATCTTCCCACTTGGCGCGCGCCTTGTCGGCCTGACCGGTCTTTTTGTAAAGGTCGCCGAGGTGATCGTGAATCGTCGCCGAGCGCGACTGATAGATCACCGCCAGCTCAAGGTACTTCTGCGCTTCCGGCAGCTTATTTTGACGATAGAGCAGCCAGCCGAGCGAATCCAGAAAAGACCCGTTGGTCGGCTCGATATTCACGGCGCGGCGGATCAGCGCTTCGGCTTCAGCCAGCCGCTCGTTGCGGTCGGCGAGAAAGTAGCCGAGGTTATTCAGCACCGTCGCGTTGTCCGGGTCAATATCGAGCGCCCGGCGCAACGTCGCTTCTGACTCCTTGAGCTTCTTCTGGCGCTCTTGAATGCTCGACAGGGTGATCAGCGGCGCGACGTCTTTGGGGTCGAGATCGATGGCCTTGCGGGCGCTGTCTTCGGCTTCTTTCAACTGGTTGGCTTCCAACTGCACGCTCGACCAGTAGAGGTAGACATCAATGTCTTCCGCTGACTGCTTGAGCAGGCTGCGCAGCGGTGCGTCGGCGGTCGGCATGTCGCCAAGCCGCCCGGCGGCCTGGGCGCGCTGAAACTTCAAGCCACGCTCGTCAGGGAAGCGCGTCACTGCCGCATTGGCCGCCTCAAGGGCCTCTTTGAATTTGCCCTCGTTGATCAGCGTGTCAATGATGAGCTGGTCGGCGACTGCCGAGTCCGTGCCCAGCATCTTCTTCATCTTCTCGAAGGTCTCCATCGCCTTGTCGCGCTTGCCCGACAGGCGATAGGCTAGGCCGATGCGTTGCAGGATGACGCGCGCCGCGTTCTTGTTCTGCTCGTTGTTGCCGACGGTGCCGTCGGGGTTAACAATCGAGTTCAAGGCTTCCTCATAAATCGAGATGGCCTTGTCGAATTGCAGGTTGCCTTCATAGGTTTCGGCAAGCGAATAGACCAGCGGCAAGCTGTCCGAAACGTCCTGCCCCTTGAGCGCCTCTTCGAGAACCTGCACCGCCTCGTCGCGCTTGCCGGCGCGCTTGAGCGCGTCGGTCTTGATGCGCACCGCTTGCAGGTAAGCCGGCGATTCCTTGCGCAACAGCTTCAGCAGCGGATCGAGCGTCTTGGCCGCGTCGTCGTAACGGCCCGCATAAACCAGCGCCTCGGCGTAATCAAAGATCAGCGGCGACAGCGCCGTGCCGCCGTGCATCACGTCTACATCGTCGTCCTGATCCTTGCTGTCCTTCGGGTCTTTCGCCTCCTTCGGAGTTTTCGCCGAAGCGTCCTTGATGCCGATGGCCTTCTTATAGATGTCGAGCGCTTCCTGTGTGCGGCCTATGTAGAGCAGCGATTTCGCCAGCAGGCTGGCGTATTGCGGCGATTTCGGATTGATCTCGTAAGCCTTGCGGGCGATCTGCGCGGCGTCGCGGTACTTGCGCTTCTGGAAGTAGAGCGACGCCAGTTGGAAGTGCGCCTCGTCGGCAGTGGCATTGCCCTCAGAGACTTTCTTGAACGCGTCAAGCGCTTTGTCCTGCTCTTCAAGCGTCCAGTAAAGCTCGCCGATGACCGTCATGGCCGGCATCTCGCGGTCGCCGACTTCGACCTTGGCCGAGGGGTCGAGCTTGACGACCTGCTCCAGCTCGCCGATGGCGGCGCGCGCTTTGTCCTTGGCGACCGTGGTGCCGACGAAAGTCTGCGCGACGAAGACGCGAGCCAGCAGCTTGTGAACCTGGGCGTTGTCGGGGGCGATTTTTAGCGCCTCGCGCGCCTGCGCCTCGGCGTCAATCGTGTTGCGGTTCTTGAGATAGAGCGCGCCGAGGGTGGTGCGCAAATCAACCGACGCCGGGTCGAGCGCCACCGCTTCTTTGTACGCCACAACCGCCGCCGGCAGGTTGCCGGTGTCTTCGAGACGCTTGGCTTCGAGATATTTCTTTGCCGCCTGGGCGCGCTTGTCGGCCTGCGTGTCCTTTGTGTCTTTGTTATCCTGCGCCGTGAAACCGGCTCTGGGGGCAGCTTTCAGGCTGGCGCTCATTGGCGCGACGGGCGCAACGACAATCGCCAGCGCCAGCGCGGCGCTTCTCACCATCTTGTTCTTCGTCAAAGTTAAACTTCCTTTCTCTATCATGAATGCGGCGCAAGCCGACGGCTTGCGCGGGTTACTCTACGAAACGATTGATTCTCACTCGTCGCTGCCGGGCACGGCTTCAGCGAAATACTCTGCCGCCTGCTGCCACGACCGCAGGCGCGGGTAGTTGTAGAGCGCGACGGCAATCGCGACGACGCCAAAGCGCGCCACGTCATTCTGATCGCCGCCGAAAAAGCCCGCGAACAGCGCCAACAAGCCGATCAAGTCGGCCATCGCGATGCTGACGATGGTGACGCGGAAAAAGTGTTTCAACAACCCACTGATGCCGCGCAGGCCGGCGACCACTTCAAGGCGCGTGCGACCCATCTGTGTGCGGCGGAAGAAGATCGAGCCAAGTGCTAGAAAGGCCGCCGCCGCGTAAAAGCCGATGCGTGTCTGTTCCGTGAGCCCTGGCGATTGTCGCGAGCCGGCGATATAAAGCGCGATAGCGACATACATCACGATGCTGACGATGATCGCCATAACGATCATGCCGGCGCGGCGCTGCGCTTCGCTGACGCGTGCCTCAAGCGTCGCCTGTCCGCTCGCCTCGGTGCGGCTGCTCACTGGCTCGCTCCTTTGACCAACTGGCCGTTTTCAAAAACAATCTCGTCGCCGCTATCCGCCTTGCCGTCAGCGCCGAGGCTCGTCAGCCGGTAAGCGCTCTCGCTGCCTTTGTATTGAAACTCATGTGACCAGGCGTCGAGTCTGAGGACAGCGCCCAGATAACGCGGCGCGAGATTATCGATCAAGGCAGAGTTATTGTCGGCGACGACGTAATAACCGCGCTCGCGCCGAAAGGCTTCGAGGGCCGTGACGATTGAGCGCAGGTCAGCGGTCGTGCGCAAGGCTTTCTCTTTGCGGATGGCGGTTTGAATCAGCTCGATAGATTCCCAATTGCGGTCGCCGGTTCTTACCTCTGCCGCTTGCCAGTTGCCCTGCTGGTCTGTGGTGAAGCGAAAGGCGGCGTCGAACTGCGCCTCGACAATCGCCTGATTGCCAGAGCCGGGCGTGATCGATTTGATGTGAACCCGGTCGGGCTTATCCATGCCGAGCGCGGCGGCGACCTTCTCGCGTGCCTCGCGCGCCCCCAGCTCGCGCGCCAGCACGACCACCGCCAGCAATGCCAGTAGAGTGATTATCGCTATGATTACGCGGGGCGCGGCTGTCATTGAGAAGCTTCCTCCGGCCTGATCACGGGAGCTGTCGTTGCGGAAACAGCTAGCTAGGATAGTAACAAACGGCTCTTTCGCTTGGCAATAGAATCGCCTGCCGCGCCATTGCCAGCGTAGCAGGCCAGGGTGAGTGATTGCCAAAGCAAACAAGGGCTTACTTGCGCGCCACGAGGTTCGAATGGATAACCCACTTGCCGTCAACGAAGCCGCCGACCAGCGTGTAGACTTCCATGTCCGAATCTGCTTTGTAGCGCCAGTTACGGAAGAGCTTGTCGGGCGGCTTCTGCTCGACTTCGACGCGGCTGTAGGGCAGGCTCGCGACCATGTGCGCGAAGGCGGCGGTGTCATTGTCTGAAGCCGAGCCGCGCAGAACGACAGGCAGCAAAGTTCCCAATCGGGTCTGTGCCTCTGTGCGTGTCTGGGCTTCGTGCTCCTGGGCGGCGGTCGCCGCCTTGAGCTGTTGCTGGCACTGCTCGCTGCCACTCTTCAGCGCGCCGTTTTCGTCGCTCAGGCGGCGCTTGTCAGATTCGCTCCTCGAATAGAGCGCATAGCTAGAGGTCAGGAGGATAACAACGCCGGCGAGTGCCGCAAGCGCGATCATCAGCGTCAGCCACAACCAGCGCCGCTTGGTGGCTTCGTTCTGTTCAATCTGCTCGCGGATCGTATCAACATCGCCCTGCGTGTAGGAGACCGCCCACTGGCTGCGGGCCGACGGATGCGGGGGATTTGCTGTGACCATAGTCCCTCCTCGGAGGGGAGAAGTTAAATGAATGGCTCGGTCGCCCATCCACAGGTTTCATTTTACACCACTGTGCAAGGGCTAGACGCGAAAAATGACGCGACCGCCGCTGCGCGCCGCGCGGTAGCAGGCATCAACCAGCTCGACCGCTTTGAAGCCATCGCCTGCGGTAACGGCGGCAGGGCGATCATTGATGATCGCATCCACGAAGGCGCGGTCTTCTTGACTGTAGCCCCATTTTTCTTCTTTCGACAGCCGTTCCAGAGTTTCTGTCTGCTGTCGGCCATCAACGGCGAGCAGCGCCGTCAGGCTTTCGACTTCGCGAGTCACGATGGTCGCGTGGTGGCAGAAGACTTCGATGCGCTCGTAAGGAAACATCCAGCCGGCGTCCGCCGACGAAGCGAGCGTCGCGTGCATTCCGCTGGCGAAGCGCAGCAGGCACGAGAAGTCATCCATCTCGGTATATTCGTGGGCGGACGCCGCGACATCGAGGGCGTCGATTTCGCCGAACAGGAAGCGCAGCAGATCGAGCATATGAATCGTCGTCTCGTAAAGAAAGCCGCCCGTCAGGAGCGGATCGCCGACCCACGCGGGGTTGAGCAGCTCGCCGCGATTCATCTTGACGTGCGCCGAATGCGGCGGCGATTCGGCGAGCTGTTCTTTGAGCCTTAGATAGACCGGCGCAAAGCGGCGATTGAAGCCGACCTGAAAGATGCTTTTTTGTTGTGACGAGGCTTCGAGAATCAGGCGGGCGTCGTCGAGATTCGTAGCCAGCGGCTTTTCGCAGAAGACGTGCTTGCCGGCGCGAAGACTGGCAAGCGCAAGCTCGGTGTGCTGTGTATTCGGCGTCGCGATGTAAACGGCGTCGCTCGTCTCGATTAACTGGTCGGCGCTTGCGTTTGCGGTCGCGCCCATTGAGCTGGCCAGGGCCTCTGCGCGCTCGCTGACCGCGTCATGGATAGCGACGATATGGACGCGCTCGTCACGCGCCAGCACCGCCGCATGCAAGCTGCCGATATATCCCGCGCCGATGATGCCGACCTTCAGCCTGCTCATACCATGCGCCCTCCGAGTGAGAAATGCTGCACCGGATTCTGCATTGAAGTGTCGGCTTTGTCTACGTCGCCCTGTGCTTAAATCGGCGTTTCGCTGGTCGCCATTGCTTGAGCGCCAGCCATCGCCATCGGCAAAACCGGCGCGGGCAGCGGGCGATTCAAGCTCATCTCGCGACAGTAACGCGACAGCGCATCTTCGAGCGAAGGCATCAGCGTGCCGCGCTCGCTTCCGAGAACCGCATACCGGGGACGAGGCGCGATCAGGCCGAGCGCCGCCGCCGGGCGCGCCTTGATCTGCTCGCTGCTCAACCCTGCAATGGTCGCCGCTTGCCGCGCCAGGTCGGCCCAGGCCAATGCCCCGGCGTTGGCCAGGTGCCAGATGCCGCGCTCGCCATCAATCAACAAGTCGAGGCTGGTGTTTACCAGATCGGGCACGTAGGTTGGCGATACGACTAAATTATCAGCGGCGACAAACTCGCGGCCTTCGGCCAGGGCGCGCAAGGCAAGCGTCACAAAGTTGTATTCATCCCACGGCCCGAAAAACGCGCTCGTGCGAATCACCAGCGCCGCCGGCAGGCTTTGCAAAACGCATGCTTCGGCCAGCGCCTTGCTCTCGCCATAGATGTTCAGCGGCGCAACGCGGTCGCTTTCGACATAAGGCGTCGCCCGCTCGCCATCAAACACCAGGTCGGATGAGAAGGTCACGAGTTGTATGCCGTGCGCGGCACAGTGAGCGGCGAGCATGGCCGGGCCTTGTGTGTTCTCTCGCCTGCACCGCGCAACCTCTTGTTCGGCATCGTCCACACGCACATAGCCCGCCGCATTGATCACCGCCCACGGCTTGATTCGTGACAGCGCCGCCCGCACCGAACGCGCGTTGGCGATGTCCATCTCGTGCCGCGCCAGTAGGCAATACTCCAAACCTCGCATGGCGCACAACCGGGCAAAGGCGCGCCCCAACGTTCCTGTCGCCCCGACAATCAAGATGGGGCGGGCAGGTTTTGTAAGCCGCTTCACAATCGGATTTTGCTCGCGCCCCGCTTGAGCCGGAATGACCGGTGGATAGAGCAAGCGTTCTGTGCGCCGCCACCAGCCGATGGAATCGAGCGCCGGGTGATCATGCTCGCGCCCCACTGCGAGATTGCGCAGCATGCGAGCAATAGCCGTGGCGCGCGGTTGCGGAGCCCGCAGGTCGAAGGCTCCCGGCTCGTAATGATCGCCCTGGCGCGTCAGCAAACAGTTCCAATCAAAACTGCCGAACAGCGCCCAGGCGGTCACGGCGCGCACCTTGATGCCCTCATTCCAAAGTTGCCGCGCCGCGCTCCAGACTTCCTTGAGCCACCGCAACTGTTCTTCGCGGGTGCAGCCGAGATGCACTTCAGTGACGGCGAGAGGAGTTTGGTAACGCTGCCAGGCTTCGCGCAGCAAGGCCAGCGGCCCGGCGTTGCCCTGGCGACAGACCCGCACCGCTTCCACATCGGCATAGCAGTGCCGCCCGTTGCCGCCATGCAAGGAGTCGGGATAACGTTCGAGGCGCTCGTCAAGAAAGCGCTCGCTGGTCAGATAGTGGTTGATGCCTAGCACGTCAGCCGCGCACGAGTTGTCCAGAAACCAGAGCAGATCGTCTTCGCCCACACCGATGTGTCGCAAGTAGCTCCACATCGGGTGCGAGCGATTGACGCGCCCGCTTAATAGATCGAAGGTCAGCCAGCGCCGCTCGTTCTCGAATTCCGCTTGATAGGCGAGCCGTGGCGTGCTGAAGGTCTTGCCGAGGTCTTCAGTCTGCACGAGCCGCGCCGCCGGGTTGACCCGACGTATCGCCTGCATAGCGACTACCGTTGCGCGGCACTCAGCCAATAACGCCTGAGCAAACGTTAGATCATCGCGACCGTGCGGATACCAATGTCCATAGAGGCCGCTGAAGCGTGCCGTCGTCATCGGCTCGTTGACCGGCGTATAATCTTCCACCCACTCGAATCGCTCGGCCACGGCTCGCGCATAGCATGTAAGCTCGGTCACAAAATCAGGATCGATCAAACTGGTGTGGCGCGGCCCGCTGCCGTGATGCAGCAAGCCGACGATGGGCCTGATGCCGAGATCGCGCAGCCGTCCGAGGCGCGCATCGGCCCACGACCAGTCAGCCCGCTCCAGCCCATCGGGAGCCGTGCGCTCCCACAGCACAGGGTAGCGCACGGCGCGCACGCCGAGCGCCGCAATCAAGTCAAGATCGCTGATGCGTGTCGCGTGGCCATTGCGCTCAAGCTGATCGAAGTAGCCATCGCCGACGCGGTTTACCGTGCATTCGATGCCGGCCCATAGCTCAAGCGGCGAATTGTTTGTTGAGTGTTGCTGCATACCAGACTTCCAGCCTTGCTCTCAATCGTTCCCGCCGTCAGGCGAGATAGACGTGCTGAGATCGAGGATATGGCTTTCGACCGGGCTGAGGTTGTGCCACTCTTTTACGAGCCGGCGATAGGCTTCGCCGACCGGGCGGATTTTGCGGTCGAGGTCGAAGAGGCCGAGCGGGTTGACGCGCCCGTTGTCTTCGCACAGCAGGGTGTCCCAGTCCACCTGATCGGTCAGGCTATACCATGTGAAGCCGATGATCGGCACGCCATCTTGCCGCAGACGCATCATGTTGGCCCACTGCTTCCACAGCCAGCCGGGCGCCAGTTGCTCGTCTTTCAGATTCGTTTCGGTATGCATCACCGGCAGGTGGTAGCGGTCGAAGTACTGCTTGGTGATGACATAGTAGCCGAAGATTTCGCCGGATGCCGTAAACGGTTTGTCGCCCGCCGGCACTAGATGCTCGTTCGTGTCGTAATAATCATTGCCCATCACGCAGTGCGGCTTGACCGCCCGCCCCTGCCGCATGAACCAGTGGTACTCTTGCCGCGACATGCCATTGTCCATCAAGTACTCGTACATCACGCCGCGCACATCACGCCCATAACAGAGGTCGAGCGAGAGGAAACGTTTCTGATTATAGAAGTCGGCACGGTCGTAAGCCGCGGGCTCGGCGGCATGGAAGTACTCTGAAGACTCGCTCTGGACAAAGAGCGCCGCTGGCTGGACTTTCAGAATGGCCGCTTTCGCCAGCAGGTTGGCGTGCACCAGATGCTTGAGTGCGGTGACGAAGGCGCGGTCGCTCGCCAGCCGCTCGTTCCACCAGCCGAGCTCTGCCGAAAATCGCGCCGCGATGAAGATTTCGTTGATCGGCGTGTAGAGCTTCAGGTGGGGGAAGCGCGCCGCGAATGCGCCGGCATATTCGGCGAAGGCTTCAGGGAATTCCGGGTTCTGGAAATTGCCGAGCCAGTCGGGCACGCCGAAATGACACAGGTCAACGATAGGGATGATTCCCATCTCGTGCAGCGCCGCAAAGGTCTCGTCGGTGAACTCCCAGTCGTAGCGCTCGCGACCGAGATGCGCGCGGTAGTAAGGCGGGCCATAGCGCAGATATTCGAGCCCCAGTTCTTTAACGCACTCGAAGTCTTCGCGCCAGCGGCGGTAATGATCCGCCTTCTCCATCTCGTCTATGCGCTTGGTCGTGCCGTCGGGGAGCGCAATCGTCGGATAGCTGCATTCGATCCCGGTGGCGAATATCAGATGGGACATCGGCGCACTCTCATCTCGCGGCTCAAGGCCGAGCCGTTAGTATCCCTACCAACGTCAGCGCAGGCTCGGCGCGTGGCTCGGTGCGTTGCCGTTTGACCGAGCCGCCTCGACGCCTCGCTGTGCGGATGCGCTGCGCTTCAGACCGCTCAGCTTGCCATAAAGCGTCAACGCCTGCGCCACGACCTGGTCCATGTTGTAATACTTATAGGTCGCCAGGCGGCCTACGAAATGCACGCCCTTGGTGGCATTTGCCAGCGCTTGATACTTCTTGTACAGCTCGGCGTTTTCCGGGCGCGGCACAGGGTAGTAAGGGTCGCCTTCGGCGCGCGGGTATTCGTAGACGATGCTCGTCTTCGGGTGCTCTTGCCCGGTCAGGTACTTGAACTCGGTGATGCGCGTGTAGAGGTGCTCGTTCGGATAATTGACGACCGGCGCCGGCTGATAACGCTCAGCGTTGATCGTCTGGTGTTTGAAATCGAGCGAGCGGTACGGCAGCTTGCCATAGCGATAATCGAAATACTCGTCGACCGGCCCGGTGTAGATGACCTCTTTGTGCGGGATGAATTGCAGCGCCTCGCGGTAGTCGGTGTTGAGCAGCACTTTGATGTTCGGATGGTCGAGCATCTTTTCGAACATCCGCGTGTAGCCATGCAGCGGCATCGCCTGATAGGTGTCTGTGAAATAGCGGCCATCGCGATTGGTGCGTGTCGGCACGCGCGCCGTCACCGAGGCGTCCAGCTCTGACGGGTCGAAGTCCCACTGCTTGCGCGTGTAGTTGCGGAAGAACTTTTCGTACAGCTCGCGCCCGACCTTGCTGACGATCACGTCTTCCGAAGTGCGAATCGGCTGGCGCGGCTCGGCCATCGAGGCGAAGAACTCTTCGACCTCTCGCGCCGACAGATTCAGGCCGTAGAGCTTGTTGATCGTGTCGAGGTTGATGGGGATGGGCACAAGCTGGCCGTCTACGCTGGCGAGCACGCGGTGCTCGTATTGCCGCCACTCGGTGAAGCGCGACAGGTACTCGAAGACCTCGCGCGAGTTGGTGTGAAAGATGTGCGGGCCGTACTTGTGCACCAGTATGCCGTCGTCGTTGTAATGGTCGTAAGCGTTGCCGCCGATGTGCGGGCGCTTATCGATGAGGATGACTCGCTTGCCTGACGCCGAGGCCAGCCGCTCGGCAATGACACTGCCGGCGAACCCGGCCCCGATGATGAGATAGTCGAACATATTTCCCCTTACTCGCTCGGTTTCCACAACCGTGGATGAAGAATTAATCGGCGGCCAACTGCGCCTCGGATTCCGACTCGCTTGTGGTCGCGCCCGGCGCAACTTGACTGATGGATTCGGGCAGTTGGCCTGTGGCGATGGCCGATTCGATCAGCTCTGTCATGCGAGTCCATGTCCAATCCCAGGACGTGCGCGCCAATAGCTCGTCAACGCGCATCAAGCGGTCGGCGTTGCCGATGTCTTCGCGCAAAGCAGCCTCGATGGCTTCGACGAAGGCTTCAGGCTGCTCGGCGATCCGCACCAATTCCATCTCGCCGTAGATGCGGACAACATCGCGCACCGGCGTCGAAACCACAGGCTTGCCGGCGGCGAGGTATTCGGGCGTCTTCGTCGGGCTGATGAACCGGGTTGATTCGTTCAGCGCAAACGGCATCAACGCCACGTCCCAGCCGGCGATGTAGGCGGGCAGCTCTTTGTATTCTTTGCTGCCGAGGTAATGAAGGTTCGGGCGGTGCGGCAAATCCGCCGCGTCTACCTTGACGACCGGGCCGATCATGACGAGCTGCCAATCGGGCCGCAGGGCGGCGACGCGGTCGAGCAACTCAATATCCATGCGCTCGTCTATGACTCCAAAGAAACCGAGACGCGGGCGCGGGATGGCGGCTTGGTCTGGCGGCTGTTGATCGATGAACCGCGCCTGCGCGAAGTGCGCCGCGTCAATGCTGCTGGGAAACGGATGGATGTTGTGGTGCTGGTGGCGCTTGGCTTCGTAGAGGCTCTGCCCGCCGGTGAAGACCACATCGGCGCGCTTGAGCAGCTCGGCCTCGCGCTCGACCATCTCCCGCGGCGCGCCGCGAAAAGCTGACAACTCATCCATGCAGTCATAGACGGTGGCCAGCGGCTTGAGGTGGCGAGTGAACTCAAGCGCCATCGGCGTGTAGTACCAGAGCAAGTAATCCTTAATCTCTTTCTGCGCGATCAGCTCGTTGATGATGGCCTGCTGGGCGCGCTCGGCTTCGACTTCGCTGAGCCCCTTCGGCAGCAGCGGCTGAATGACAAAGAGATTGTCGCCGCGCGCCGCAAGGTCGAACTGCGCCATCTGGCCTTTGATATAGATCGGCTCCTCGAAGAAGAAGACGCGCCGTTCCCGCGCGCAACGGGTCAATAGGTGTTGCGGCCTCTGGTAAACAAAGTCCCAGCGCAGGTGCGACAGGCAGATGACGTCGGCTGCGGAGGGCGCTCGACCTTTGAAGAGATCGAAGCGCTTAACCGGCAGCTCGGCATAAGCGCGGTGCGGCTCTTTCAAACCGCGCGGTGGAATTTGCAGACAGTTCTCGCCATTCTTCATGCATTATCCTTTATCAGTTCGTCGTGAACGCTTGCGGACAAATAAGTGAAAACCCAATCCGGACATCTGCGTTGATGTGTCCGGCCCCGCGCCTGTGCGCTCAGGCTAATGGGTGATCGCTAAGCAATAGGGCAAGAACCGTGCCGCATCTCGATGGTGTAAACAGTAAACTTAGCGACGAACGGATGAGGCGAGTGTGCAGAGCCTGCCGACAACTGAGTCATTCATGCCTACTCGATAGCGATGATCGGTCTCTGTTGTTTCGGCAACCCTGAAATGCTTTGTTCGATGTCGAACAAAGTTTTCTTTGCGCCGTGTTGCCATGCGTAAAGCTTGTCAGCGAATGCAGCACGCCGGACGGCGATTGCAGATAAAGTGAGTTCGAGGGCGGCAGAGAACCTTTATGGATAGAGCGATAGATTTTTGCGGCGAGCGTCAGCGCAGGGCTGCGCCAGAGTCGGCGTCGAAGAGGTCGGCTTTGTACAGATCGAGTCGCACCCAGATGGGTGTCTCAATCTCGGCGCGAAAGTCAGCCGGGGCGCGGGCGATCAGCTTCGCGTCGCCGAGGCGCAAGAAGCAGAGCGTTTCGTTGCCCATCAACTCGGTGACATAAATCACCGCCGGCTGCCAGCCGTCGCCTGTGGTCATCTGCACGCGGACATGCTCGGGCCGAATGCCGAGTATGGCGCGAGCGCGCCCGCCGGACTGTGCAAGCAAGCGATCATCAAGCGATAAGCTGACGCCGCGCCCATTGAATGTCCTGCTGCTTTGATCAATCTGGCCTTCGATGAAGTTCATCCCCGGCGTGCCGACGAATTCGGCGACGAAGCGATTGGCCGGCTGGGTGTAGATATTCATCGGTGAGTCGAACTGTTGCAGCAAGCCGCCGCGCATCACCGCGACGCGGTGCGCCAGGGTCATCGCTTCCGCCTGGTCGTGGGTGACGTAGACGGTCGTCGTGCCAAGCTCATGCTGCAAGCGTTTCAACTCGCCGCGCATCTGCACGCGCAGCCGCGCGTCGAGGTTCGACAGCGGCTCGTCCATCAAGTAGACGCGCGGCTCGCGGATGATGGCGCGGGCCAGCGCCACGCGCTGCCGCTCGCCGCCCGAAAGCTGACGCGGGCGATTGCCGAGGTAGCCGTCAATCTCCAACATCTCGGCGACACGCCGAACGCGCCGGGCGATCTCGTCTTTAGCGACTTTGCGGACGCGCAGCGGGTAGCCGATGTTTTCCGCGACCGTCATGTGCGGGTAGAGGGCGTAGCTCTGAAAGACCATCGCCACGTCGCGGTGACGAGCGGGCACCTCGTTGACTCGCTCGTCGCCGATCAGGATGTCGCCTGACGTGACGTCTTCGAGCCCGGCCAGCATGCGCAGCGTCGTCGTCTTGCCGCATCCCGACGGGCCAAGCAGCACGACGAATTCGCCTTCGGCAATCTCAAGCGACAGGTGATCAACCACCGCGCGGTTGCCGAATGTCTTGGTCACGTTGTCGAACTTTACCTTCATCCTTTAACCGCGCCAAGCGACAGGCCGCGCACCAGATAACGCTGCACAGACATCGCGAAGATCAGTATCGGCAGCATGGCGACGACGCCCGCGGCGCTCATCACGCCCCACTTGATCTCATATTGAGTGACGCGCCCGGCGATGCCGACCGGCAGCGTCATGGCGGCGTCAGTCTGCGTCAGCACCAGCGCCAGCAGGAATTCGTTCCACGACATAATCAGGCAGAAGACCGCCGTCGCCGCCAACCCCGGCACCACCAGTGGCAGGATGATGCGAAACAGCGCGCCGAGCCGCGAGTCGCCATCAATCATCGCCGCTTCTTCCATCTCGCGCGGCAATTCTTGAAAGAAGCCGCGCATCATCCAGACGACGAATGGCAGGTTGAAGGCTGTGTAGACAATAACCAGCGCCGCCGTCGTGTTGAGCAATCGCAGATCGCGCATCATCAGGAAGAGCGGCACAGCGCTGACGATGGGCGGAAACATTCGCGTCGAAAGTATCCACAGCGACAGCCGCCGGTCGAGCTTTGCCGGCCAGCGAAAGCGCGCCAGGGCGTAGGCGGCAAATGTGCCTAAGATTACAGAGGCAAGGGTGGATAACACGGCGACTGTGGCGCTGGTCGCCAGGTACTGGCCGAACGAGCGCGACACGAAAGCGTCGGCGTAATGCGCCAGCGTCGGGCTGAACGAGAGCCAGCGCGGCGGCGAAGCGAACTGATCGACTTCCGACTTCAGCGAAATCGTCAGCATCCAGTAGACCGGCACCAATGCCACGGCGACAGCACCAATCAATGCCGCATAGATCATCACCCGCGTCAGACGTGGCTTGCTCACATGGCCTCCTGTCGTTGCAGCAAGCGGATATAACCGGCGCTGATCAAATTGGTGATAATCAGTAAGACAAACGACATCGCCGCCGCATAGCCGAAATCGAAGAAGCGGAAGGCGGCGCGGTAGATGTAGAGGCTGACGGTCTCGGTCGCAAACCCCGGCCCGCCTTCGGTCAGGATAAAGATCTGGTCGAAGACTCGCAGCAGGTCCATCGTCCGCAGCAGCAGCGCGATCAGCATCGCCGGCCTGAGCAGCGGCAGCGTGATAAAGCGGAATGTCTGCCATGCGCTTGAGCCATCAATGCGTGCTGCTTCGTAAGGCTCTTGCGGGATGGCTTGCAAGCCGGCGAGCAGAACGAGAAAGACGAATGGCGTCCACTGCCACACATCAACTGCAATGACCGACAGCATCGCTAGTCTCGGCGATGCCGTCCACGTCAGCGCCTCTGTCGTTAATCCTATGCGGCGCAGCGTGCCGTTGATAGCGCCGAAGTCGGGGTTGAGCATCAAGCGCCAGACAACGCCGACGACGACCGGCGGCAGCATCATCGGCACCAGCAGCAAGGCGCGAAACAAGCCACGCCCGCGCAGCGGACGATCTACGAGCAGCGCCAGTCCAAGCCCCAGCAAAAACTCGCAGGTCAGCGCCGCCGCCGCAAACAAGAGCGTGTGCCCAAGCGCCGCCAGGAAAAAGCCGTCGGAAAAAAGCCGCGTGAAATGCTGAAACGTCCAGCGCGCCTCTGCACCGGAGCCGCTTTGAAAGGCAACCTTGATCGCGTAAATCAAGGGGTAGACCGAAAGCGCCAGCAAAACAGCGACGGTCGGCGCGGTGAGCAGAAAGGCAAGCGAGGAGTCGCGTGGCAGTCTACGCCTTCGCGGTTGCTGTTTTGAAGATGAGAAAGGTGGGCGCATCGCCTGATCTCTTTTCGCCTTCAGCGCCCGCGCTCGACGATCTTGCCAATCTCGGCGTTGGCCTGATTCATCGCCTCTTCCGCCGACAGTTCACCGCTGTTGGCGCGTGACAGGTAGATGCCGAAGACGTTTTCGATCTCGTTCCACATCGGCGTGCGCGGGCGCGGCTTCGAGTTTTCGAGCGATTTCAGTTGTGCCGGGTACGAAGGGAACTTGGCGACCAGTTCTGTGTCGTTGAAGACCGAGCGGCGCGTCGGCGGGTTGCCGATCAAGGCCGACTTCTTCATCTGCTCGGCGGCGGTCGCCCAGGCGATGAAGTCGAAAGCCGCCTCTTGATTGCGCGAGCCACGCGGTATCGCCACCAGCCAGTTGCCGATCTCGGCGCGGCCTGTGCCCTGCGCACCCGGCAGCGTCGTAAACGCCATGCGGCCTACGACTTTCGATTTCGCCGGGTCGCTGAAGGCGCTGATCCACGCCGGCCAGTTGATCGACATCGCCGCCGTGCCTTGCAGCAAGTGCGCCGAGACTTCTGTAGCGTTGAAGCTCGCATAACCGGGCGGCGCGACCTTGCCCAGCTCCAGCATGAAGTTCAAGGCGTTAATGCCCTGCGGGCTGTTGACCGTAGGCTGACCGCTGTCGTCAAACATCTCGGCGCCATAGGCCCAGAAGATCGGCAGGAAGTCAGCCACCACCGAATTGCCGCGCGCCGCGCGCATCACGTAGCCATGAACGCGCGAGCCGTCGGGCGCCCCTGTGCGTTCGCGTTCGTCAATCACTTTCGCCGCCGCCAGCACATCATCCCAGGCCTGCGGCTCTTTGAGACTGTATTTCTCAAACAGGTCTTTGCGATAAAAGAACAACTGCGAGTTGCCAACGTAAGGCAGCGCATAGAGCTTACCGGTTTCGTAAGGATGCTTACAAAGCCCCATCGAGGTCGCCACGAAATCAGCGTCCGGCCCGGCCTGATTGCGTTTCTGATAAAGCGGCGCGAGCGGCGCGAGCCATTCCGGCGCGGCGAAGCGCGGGAACCAGGGATCGTCGAGCATCACGACATCATAGGCGCCGGTCTGCGCGTTGAGATCAACCAGCTCTTTAGCAAACAGGTCGTCATAAGGAAACTCGGCGATGGTGACATGCGTGCCGGTCTGGCCTTCGTATTCGCGCGCCGCCTGCTTGAGCGCATCACCTTCGACGCCCGAGGCCAGTGCCAGGCTCAAGCTTTTAGTCTTAGATGAATCGTTATTCGCCGAACGACAGGCGGCGACAAGCACGAAGACACACAACATCAGCGACAGGAGGACAAGACGAATCCGGTTTAGCATAGGCGCAACTATAAGCCAACGATGGCGTCACGACAAACCTTCGACAAACGAAAGCCGGTCGATGTAGCGCAAGGCGGTTAGCTTGCGCCGCGACTCGCACAGGCTAACCGCCTTGCGCTACAC
>JBJMGU010000211.1:0-29933 GCA_045807765.1 Blastocatellia bacterium | reverse complement strand
CCCGCCATCAATGATCTCTTCTCCGCGTTCCTCTGCACACGCCTTCGCGCTTAACCAATGTAGCCGAGATTCTTCAAGCTCTCGATGACCTCGGCATTCTCGTCATCCGAATATTCAACCGCAGCCGCCGGCGCGTGCTCGTCGGCTTGCGAATAACGGATGGGATTCGCCGACAGATAATCTTCGTTGACGATCTCGGTCAGCACGCGCCCGTCCATATCCGAAGGCACCGGCTCGCCCATCAGATAAAGCAGCGTCGGCGCCATGTCATAGATGCGCGCCGCGTCCAACTGCGCAGGCTTGACCGCGGCGGCATTGCCGATCATCACGCCGTGCATGCGGTGGCAGCCCGAAATGCCGAACGCATCCACCATAAACTTATTCGATGTGAAGTCGGCATTGCCGAGCGGCAGGTAACGCATGTCGCGCGGCAGAAAAGCGATGTCCGGGGCATCGCTGACGCGCGGCCCGTCGTAGACCTGCTCGCGGCGAAAGACTTCGCCGGCCCACGGCTCGCCGGTCTGTGGGTCACGTAAATCGCTCAAGCGTTCGACGATGCGATTGCACAGCGCGTCGTAATCTTTCTCTTCGACCCCGCCCTTCGCTTCGCGGCCTTTGAGGTTGATATAAATCTGCCCGTAGTTGCCCTTTGCAAACGCCACCGTGCGCGACCAGTCCACGTCATCGAACGACAGGAACAACGTCGAGAGCAGCCGCGACGTGCCCGGCTCGTTGCTCGCGCCGCGCGCCGGGCGCAAGCCGCCGAGCGGCAGCCGCTTGATTACCTTGAAGGCGTTCTCCGGTGTGACACCCATTCGAAACAGCGCGCGTTTGAGCCGCGTCCGCGCGTCGCGCTTCAAATGTAAGAATCCTTCTTGAAGCAGCCAGAGGTTGAACGAGCAATACTTGTGCGCCGGCCCGAAGCCGTGATCGGACGCCACCCAGACCATCGCGTCGCGGCCTGCCAGCTCGATCAACCGCCCGATGATTTCGTCTACGCGGCGAAAATAAGCAAAGATTTTCTCTTGATACGTGCGCGCCTCTTCAGCGTCATGGCGCGGGTGCGATTCGTCGAAGATGTGCCACAGCTCATGCTGTATGCGGTCGGTGCCCCAGAAGTATTGAAAGAACGCATCCCATTCGTAGGCGCTCGCCAGGTATTCGGCAACGCCGGCTTTGTAATCCAGCTCGTCGTTCAACTCGTCCAACACGCCTTGCGCCTTGCCGCCGGCATAAGTCGCAGAGAGGTGCAGGCGGTAAGGCCCGAACCGCGATTCCAACTCCGCAAGCAGCGAGGCCGGGTAGGTAAAATCCCGCCGACCGCGCGGCGTCATGAAGTCGGCGATCATCAAGCCGTTCACCGCGTGCGGCGGATAAGTGCAGGGAAAGTTATGCACGATGACGCGGCGGCCCGCATCCGATAGCAAATCCCAGATGGCGCGCCCTTCGCGAAACGAAGCATTCACAGCCAGCTCGCGCTGCGTCCCTCTATCGCGGCGCACGAACTCGAAGATGCCATGTTTGCCGGGGTTCTTGCCGGTCATAAACGAGGACCAGGCGACAGCGGTGATGGGCGGAAAGGTGGTTTCAAGCGGCGCGCGCGCCCCCCCAGCGATCAGGCGCGCAAGGTTCGGCAGATACCCTTTGTCAATCAGCGGATCGAGGACGTTAAACGATGCGCCGTCCAATCCGATGACCAATAATTTCTTGCTCATAATCTTCGACCCAGACCAGTTAATCAATATACTTGCCCGGCGGCGGGTTCATCAACTTGTCACTTCTTCAGCACTCGCTGAATCAATTGCAGCTCGCCGCGCCCGACCTCGCGGCTGGCGATCAATCCAGCGACATAGAGCAAGCCAAGCAATGCGAGCTTTATCACAATCATGGCCTTCGACGTCGGCGTGTAAGCGAGCGACAAGGCATAGATGAACGCCGAACAGGCGGCGATACGCGCCAGTGACAGCGGCGGCATCAATGCGCCGAATCGCTTGAGCAAGTATGCTGCGGCGATACCCGCACCGACGAACATGGCCACTGTCGTCGCCAGGCCAGCGCCCACCAATCCGGCTCGCGGAATCAACAGCGCGTTCATGCCGGCGCTCGCGGCGAACGTTACGACGCCAATGACCAGAGAGATTGCCGGGCGACCGCTTGCCGAGATGATCGTCGTCAGCACGTAGAGCAATCCGAAAGCGAGCATTCCGAAAGCGACCCAGCCGAGCGCGCCGCTGCCCGCTTGATAGGCTTCAGGGTAGATGACGCGCAGCACGCTTGCGGCATTGGCCGAAAACAGCGTCGCCAGCCCTGCCATAATCATCAGCGTGTAGCGCACCGTGTTGGCGATGTAGTTTCGGGTCAGCTCGCGGTCATTGGCAAACGTCGCTTGTGACACCAGAGGGAAGATGATGAAGGTCGCCGAGATGATGACTTGATATGTGATATTCGCCACGTTGATGGCTGCCCCGTAGAAGCCGGCGTTAGCGCTGGCGGCGTCAGCTTCGGGCGACGACAGCGCTTTGACGAGAATCAGGTCAACTTTCTGCAAAAGGTTCAACACCAGCGTGAAGGCCAGCAAGGTTGACTGAAACGCGAATAGCTCTTTCGCCTTCACTTCACCGATTCGCCTTCCCTTCCCTGCAATCGTCGCCGACAACGCAAGCACGCCCGCCGCGGCCAGCGCAAAGCCGCCGACGCCGCCCATCACGCCCATGCCGGTCCAGACCAGCAACACAATGCAAGCCAGTTTGAGCGTCGAGTAAGTCGCGTCAAGCGCCGCCTGCGTCAGAAACTTTTTCTGACCGTTGAAGTACCCGGTGTAGACCGAATAGAACGCATAGGACAGGGTGATGAGCGCCGCCAGTCGCAGCGGATTCGTCAGCCGCGCGTCGTTCAAGTAATCAGCAATCAGCGGCGCAAGCAGAAAGAAACCGAGCGCCAGCGTGCCGCCGATCAGCAATTGCAACGTCAAGGCTTTTGCTTTAACCGAATCGGCGCGACCTTCATCCTGCGAAATGTACTTTGAGACGGTTTGCGACGTGCCGGTGACAACGACCGCGTTGATGATCGAAACGATGCCGATGACGACTTGATAAAGGCCGAATTGCTCCTGGCTCATCAGTCGCGGCAGGCTGAAATGAATGCCGAGGCCGCTGAGAATGAACCAGAGCTTGGCGGCGCTGATGTAAAGCGTGCCGCGCCCGGCGATGCGCGCTACGTCAGCAGGCGGCGCGCTCGGCGTCGGCGCTGGTGTTGGTATGGATTGCATTCCTGTTCAGTGATTCCTTGATGAGCCGGGCATAGACCGCAGCGATGCGCGGCCATGCATATTCAGCCGCCGTGCGCCGAGCGTTTTCTCCGAGCCGCCGGCGCAGCGCCGCATCCTGCAAAATCGTTTGTAACTTTTCGGCGAGCATACTGGCGTTGCCCGGCTCGAACAACAGTCCATTGTGCGGATCGCAGATGATTTCCGCCAGCCCGCCTGTGCTAGACGCGATGACCGCGCGACCGGCGGCCAGCGCTTCCAGGCAAACCACCGGCGTGCCTTCGCTGCGGTTGTCAATTAGGCGCGACGGGATCACGACGACATCACACGAAGCCAGCAGCGCATCACGGCGCGCGGCATTGATCCGGCCCAGAAACTCGACGTTGATCGCTAGCTCGGCGGCCATTCGTTCCAGGGGGTTTCGTTCAGGGCCATCGCCGGCAATGATCAGCCGCGCGTTACGATTTTCGCGCAACGCCTCGATCAACACGTCCACGCCTTTGATCCGAGTCAGTCGCCCGATGAAAAGGATGTGGCGCAAGCTGTTAGCTTGCGCAGTATTTCGAGCATGATCCATCATGCACAAGCTAATAGCTTGCGCCACATCGGCTCGTCCCGTCATGGCGACACCCATCGGCATCACTTCACATTTGTCGGCGGCGGCGGGACAGAGCGTGATGAGCTTGCGCCGCAAATCCTGGCTGACAACGGCTACACGGCGGCTACCGGCAACGATGAAGCGAGTCAGAAGCGCGCCGCCACGCAAGCCGGCCAGTAGATGCAACGCGCCGGAATGCTCCACGGCGACGTGCGGCTTGCGGAGAAGCTTTGACAGCACCGCACCCATCAGTCCCGATGGCAACAGCCAGTGCGAGCAGATCACGTCGGCCCGCAAAGCCAACACCGCAGCCCTGACAAAGAAGCTCAGCAGCGCAATCGCGGCAGCCAGTTTTATTAGAAAGCTCGCTTCGCGCAGATGATTTAAATCGGTCGCTGACCGGAAAGGATTAAATCGTCCAGGCAAGAGCGACGCAGAGCGAATTAGTCTGTAAGGCTCAACAGCCATCACGACAGTTTGATCGGCTGGTGGAGCAAGCACAGTGACGCAAAAATCAGACGCCAGGTGGCGCGCGAAATGGCGAACATAACCACAGGTCTCATCATCCGGCCCACACGGGAATGAGCTGGTAAGGATTAACAACCTGGACTTAGTCTCTGGTTTCACAGGCGGGCTTACTCACTTCAACAGCCACTCAACCGGCAGGCCCAGCTCAGAGGTTAGCGTCGCCAGCCGGTCGCGCCACCAGTGGCGTGCAATCAGAAAGCTGATCATCGGCACGGCGGTCAACGGGTTGATGCCGGACACTTCGGTTTCGTAAATGCTGCGCACCGCAACGCTGGCGACTCGAAGCCGCGCCCGCGCGGCGGCAAATAACATTTCGTTAGGAAAGCCATAGCGGTCGTACAGCGTATCGAGCGGCAGCCTGAGCAACGCCGCGCGGCGGATCACCGTGTAGCCGCACTGCGCGTCAAGGCGAACGGCACAGCGCGCCGCACGGCGCGTCAACTGACTGAACAGCCAGTTGCCAAACAAACGAGCAAGCGGCATGGCGTTGAGCGATTCGCGATGCAGGAAGCGATTGCCTTTGACATAATCGGCTCCGGCGATGGCCGCGTCCAGCAGCCCAGGCAGGTCACGTCCATCCATTTGCCCATCGCCATCCATCACGGCGATCAAATCGGCGCTGGTCTCAAGCGCCCGCCGATAGCCGGTCTTGGTCGCCGCGCCGACGCCGCCGTTCGTCGCATGGCGCATGGCGATCAATCGCGCATCAGCGATGTCGCGCAATTGCGCCGCCGTGTTGTCGCGGCTGGCGTCGTCTACGGCGATGATCACATCAACGAACGACGGCACCCGCCCGATGGCGCGCTCGACGCGGTCTTCTTCGTTGTGAATCGGCATCACGACGGCGATGCGATGATGGCGGTACATGGCTGGCTATCCGGCCTCCGAGCCTTTGAAGTCGAGTTCGGCGATGGGCCGCTCTGGCTGCTTGAGCCGCGCCATCGAGATGTAAATGATGCCGCCGGCGATGGCGTTGCAATAGATCGGCGCAAAAGCCAGCAGCGCGAAGGCCAGCGCCTGTTCGCGGCTCAGGCCGACGCCGGCGAATAGCGCGATCAACAGCCATTCGCGCACGCCGATGCCGCCAATCGATATCGGCAGCATGCGCACCAGATCAACCAGCGACATAAACGCGAAGACCATCGCAAAGCTGAGCGGCAGGCCGAGCGCCAGCGCGACAATATAACAACCCAGGCTCCAGACCACGCGCACCAGCACCGATAGCGCCAGCGTGCTTAGCACCATCCGCCGGTGATGGCGCAATTCGGAGATGGCTTCGAGGGTGCGCGCCGCCGCCTGGCCGAAGCGCTCCAGCTTGAAGCGTCCGCCCAGCGCCCGACAAACACCCGCCAGCCGCGATGAAACGCGCTCGCTCATCAACAACGCCGCTGCGGCGAAGGCAACGGCGAGAAAGATTTCGCTGGCGACGACGCGGTTCGTCTGCGCATAGCTGTGACTGGCGACGCCGGCAACGAGGCCGAGCAGCAGGATGATAAAGCCGCCGACCATGCGCTCGTAGACCAGCGTCGATAGCACGAAGGCTTTGTCGCGCACTTCGCGATCAACATAGATCAAGCGCGCCACATCGCCGCTGACGCCGCCGCCCGGAATGAAGTTCATGAAGAAGATGCCGATCAGGTAGACCGCAAACAGTCGGTAGGTTTTGAGCCCGTGGCCGCGCACCGCGAGAATGGCCCGCCAACGCGACGCCATCAGCCAGGTGACGGCGAACGACGCCAGCACCGCGAGCGGCAGGTAGGCGACGCGCGTTGAGCGGATCGCTTCGAGCAGGCTGTGCAGATCGGATCGAGCAATGACCAGCGCCAGCGCGCCGACGCCGATAATCACTTGCGCGAGGCCGCGCAGGTTGACGGCGCGCGGCGCGGCGTTCGTCGGTGACGGTGGACTCGGTTGGCGTCGTTGCATCGGTTGTTCAGAGCAACCCCTGGAAGTCAGCTCCGTAGGAGCGCAATGTTTATAGTAATCGTTGCCTATAGATTGCAAGCTCCGTCAGGAGCGCAATATTGACATCCCGCCCCTACGGGGCTGCGTCTCTATTTGCATCTGTCTACTATAAACATTTCGTCCCTAACGGGACTTTTCTCCAAAGAATATATGATTCTCGCCTGGTTGCGCCTCATCGAATTGCGCCGGCCAAACATGATCCGACTAGTGCCACATTAACGCTTGCCGCGCGGCTTCGAGTGAATGTTCATCCAGATATGCATCAACTCGCCGAGCGTCGAAATGATATGGCTAGCGCGCACCGTCGAGCGACCCGCCGGGCGCGGGTAATGGCGCACGCCGATCTCGATCAGGCGAAAGCCGTAATACTTGGCTTTCGCCAGCACCTCGGCGTCTACGAAAAACTTCTTCGATTCAATCGTGACTTTGTCGAAGACCTCGCGGCGAAAGAGCTTGAAAGCGCAATCGATGTCGCGCACGTTGATGCGAAACATGATCCGCACCAGCAGGTTGAACCCCCAGCTCAGAATCAGCCGCGTCAGCGGGTCAAAGCGATAGATGCGGAAGCCGCAGACGATATCGGCCTCTTCGATCAGGGGCAACAGCCGCGGCATCTCTTTGACATCGAATTGATTGTCCGAGTCTGTGTAAAAGATCAACTGGTGCCGCGCGCTGCCGAAGCCTGTACGTAAGGCCTCGGCGTAACCGCGATTCGGCTGGTGATGAAAGACGCGAATATGCTGCGGGTCTTCGGCGGCCAGCCGATCACCAATCTCGCCTGTGCGGTCAGTCGAGCCATCGTTGACGACGATCACTTCCCAGTCGCGCAGACCGAGCCCACCTAGCACGGCAGCCATGTCCCGCGTCGCCTTCTCGATGTTTTCTTCCTCGTCGTACGCAGGCAAGACCGCCGAGATGGAGTCGAATGGCATCTTCAGTAATCCGTCCCACAAACTCGAAGGCGCGCCTTAAGAGACCAGCTTCGCCAGGCTGGCTTGCCAGTTGGTCCGCAAGACGGTGCCGTAAATTTGCTTCTCTTTCTCGCGGCGGATCGAGCAGGCTTTCAAGAGCGCGCCACGCTCGCCGTACTTCTCAACCGGCACGAAGATCGTCTCGACGCGGCCCGGCTCCGGGTTCCAGGTGACGACGTAATACTTGCTGACGGTGCGCTCGCCATCTTTGGTACGAACGACCTTGGTGCGGCGCTGGACGCCAACGATCCCCGAAGTATTGCGCGTCTGCCGAGCGATGACTTGGCGGTCGGTGCGCGGGCGACCCAGCTTCTTCTCCGCCTCGTCGCGGTACGCCACCGCCGCATCGAGCGCCTGCTTTTTGCCGCCATGAACTTTGTCGCTAAAAAACTTAGAGACCTGCTTGCCATTAAACATCACGCGGACGTACCAGCCGAAGGTATTGCGTGAGGCCTGATCGATACGGCTGATCCCCTTGTGACCACTTTTTGTCATGATTTGCCTGATTCTCCCTTGATGATTTTGTTCACAAACACCCACCGCTGGCGCCTGCCAAACGCCGGCGGCTTACTGCCACTTCTGCTTTTTGCTTTTAGTTTATCCCAAATAGCCCCAGCCGCGCAGTCGCTCGCGGATTTCGTCGCTCTCTTCGTCGGTCATCGCGCCGCTCTTTTCCGCCTCTGCAAACGCCGCGTCTGTCAACCGCACCGGATGATGAGCCATATAATCGTCGGTGAAGATCGCTTCCAGCACGCGCCCATCCATGTCTGCGGGCACTTCGACGCCGAACGAGTGCAGGATAGTTGGCGCGTAATCGATGATCCGCGCGTCTTCGACACTCGCCCCGCGCCTTAGCTCATGGCCGCGCCCCAAAAAGATGCCATGCATGCGGTGATCGCCCGAATTGCCATAGACCGGCGTGATGAATTTGTTCGAGGTCAGGTCGAGCGTGCCGAGCGGCTTGTTCGACATATCTGCCGGCAAGAATTGCAGGTCGGGCGCTTGCTCGATATGCGGCCCGGTATAGAGGTCTTCGCGCCGCCAGATGGGGCCGATTAGCGGTTGGCGGGTTTCGGGGTCGGTCAAGTCGCGTAGCTTACGACTCACTTCGCCAAGCACGCGCTCGTATTCGGTTCCCGGCTCGACGATGCCGTTGGCCTCGCGCCCCTTCAGATTGATGAATATTTGCCCGTAGTTGCCCTTAGAAAAAGCCACGGTGCGCGACCAATCCACATCTTCGAGCGACAGCATCAGGGCGTTGGCCAGCTTCATCAACGACGAGCGATTCGATACGCCGACCGACAAGCGCAGGTGCGCCAGTCCCATCTTCATCGCTGAACGATAGGCCAGGTCAGGCGTCAGCCCCAGCTTGAACAGGGTGCGCTTGAAGCGCGTCATCGCGTCGCGTTTCAAGACCAGCAAGCCTTGTTCGATCAGCCAGACGTTGAAGCAGAGAAACTTCTTGATCGGCCCGAAGCCGTGATCCGAGCCCATATAAATCGTCGTATCCGGTCCAACCGCATCGAACAGCTCGCCGAGCATCGCGTCAACCACGCTCCAGTATTCATGAATGCGCCTGATGTTGGCGTCATGCTCTTTGCGGTCAAAAAAAGGATGCGACTCATCGAGCAGATGCCACAGCTCATGCTGAAACCGATCCGTGCCCCAATAGTGTGTGGCGAACACATCCCAATCGTAATTGTCCATCAGGTAGCGATTCACCTGAGTCTTGTACTTCAGCTCGTCGAAAAGCTGATTGAGGATGTTATCCACCTTGCCGGGCGCGTAGACTTCGGTGATGTAGAGTTGATAGGGGCCGAAGCGCGATTCGATCTCTTCGAGCAACGATTCGGGATAAGTGAAGTCGCGGCGACCACGCGGCGTCAGGAAGTCGGCGACCATCACGCCGTTGACCATGGTCGGCGGATAGGTGCAAGGCATGTTGGTGACGATGGCGCGCTTGCCCATCTGGCCGAGGATGTCCCAAAAGGGCAGGCCGTCGCGGGCACGGGCGCTGACCGGCTGATCGGGCAGTGCGTTCGAGCCTTTGCGCCGCAGCAGGAATTCAAAGACGCCATGCTTGCCGGGATTCTTGCCGGTCATCCACGACACCCAGGCGGTCGGCGTGATGGGCGGAATCGTCGTTTCCAGCCAGCCGCGCACGCCTTCGTTGATGAAGGCTTGCAGACGCGGCATCAATCCTTTTTGCATCAGCGGGTCGAGCAGGTCAAAGGTAGACCCATCCAGACCTATGAAGAGAACTTTTTTGCTCATAACAAAAGACTAAGAAATTTACAGGATTATGGCGCGATTCTCAACCCGGCAGATAGGAAATGAGAAATGATGAACGATGAATGATGAACTGCCGGAAGCCCGGTCCCTATTCCTCATTCATCATTTTTCATTCATCATTGCTGTTCAATCACCGGCGTCAAAACTCTTTTCAGCATTGATCGGCATGTCGTCAGTGTTGTCAGGCTTAGCACTTTTCAGCTTGCCATTACGGAGCGCGCCGAGCGCTTGCTTATAGATGTCTGTAAGGCGCCGCCGCTCACGCTCATCATAGAAACCGAGCGCCAGCAGGACGAGCGGGAAGGCCAGCGCCAGCCCGACCTTTGCCGCCGCCGATATGTAAATCAACCGCCGCCGGTGCGGGTCGTCGTACGACATCACGCTCAAGTCGCCACGCAGATAATCAATCGCATAGAAAGCCGCGGCCACGAGCGCGCCGACGCCGCCAACCGTGAAGACGCGCCCCCATTCATAACGCACTTTGTAAAACAGGTTCGACGCCCAGAAGCGCAAGCCGCAGAACGCCGCGTAAGAGAGCAACGTCGAAACCGCCGCGCCCCAGCTTCCATAACGCGGGATCAGCGCAAAGTTCAGCGCGATGTTGAACGCCAGCGCAATGGCGATGGTGATGGGCGCGTAGATGGTGCGCTTCTTTAAGGTGATGCCGATGTTAAGGTCGCGGGCGGCACTGTCCAGCACCATCGCCTGCGCCAGCAGCGGGATGATGCCGGCGGCGGGCCAGTAATCCGAGCGCGCAAACCGCAGCAGCCCGTCACCGGCAATCGCCGCCACACCCAGCGACAAGAACATGCTGACGAAGGTGATGTAGGTCAGCACGCGCGAGTAGTATTCTTCGGCGCCCTCTTCGTTCATCACCGAAAAGCGCATCACCGTCCACACCTGGCTGAAGGGCACCGTTGCCAGCACCGAAACGACCGAGACCAGCGTGTTGGCTATCGCATAAACGCCGACATCGCGCGCCTTGCCATAGCGTTCGAGGAAGAAACGATCAATCATCTTGAACAGCGTCATGGCGATCTGGTTGAAGATCAGCGGCGTGCCGAAGGCCAGCATGCCGCGCAGCTCCTTGGAAGAAAAGCTCAAGCTCAGGTCGCGCCGCACGACGAAGAAAAAAATCACCGCTTCAAAAGCCGAGCCGATCAAGCGGCCCCGCAAGACGTTTTCAACGCTCGCTTCAACGAAGATCACCAGGTAGCAGATGACCGCGAGCTGCACGACGAACGCCGTGATGTTGAGCGCCGAGTAGTGCGCCGACTTAAAGTTCGCTCGCAAGATCGAATCGGGGATGACCGAAATGATCTCAAAGAAGCTGATGAAAAAAATCAGCCTAAGCAGGCTGGCGTTCGAGGCGTCGCCTGAAAAGACCAGCCACGACATCTGCGGCGCTATGAGATAGAGCAAGCCGGTGGAAAGCACCGACGAGATCAGCAAAAATCCGAGCGTCGAGCCGACAATGCGCCGCCGGTGCGCAGGGTCTTCGGTATCGTAGTAGTGGCGGAAGAAGGCGTGATTGAGCCCGAACTTCAGGACGATAGTGACCAGCGTCAGGGTGATCGTCAGCAGCGACAGCACGCCGAATTCGGCGGCGCGCAGGTAGCGGGTGTAGAGCGGCACCAGTATCAACCCGAAGGCGCTGTTGACGACGCTGCCGATGCCGAAGATCAGCGTGTGCTTGACCGTCTTTTTGATCTTACCGTAAATCGTGACCGTTGCTCCGTTGATCTTTACTTATTTACCGCGGCGCACAGCGACAAATGCCAGTCCCAGGCCGAGCAGCGCCGCCGCTACAAGGCTTATCACTAGAGACGCCCTGAAGACGCGCGGCGCAAAGACGAATGATAACACATGGCGACCGGCGGGAACTTTGACGGCGCGCATGGTGACGTTCGCTTGAAAAATCTCGGTCGGGTTGCCGTCAATCGTCGCCTGCCAGCCGGGATAAAAGTTATCGCTCAACACCAGCCATGCATCTGTTTGGCTCGCCGTTTCGATCACCACGCGATTGCGCTGATCTTCGATAATGGACGCCGCGTTAGCGCTCGCCGGCGTTCCGGCAGGTGAAGGCGAGGTGTTTGTGGACAAGCCCGCATCGCCTTCGATGACAACCTCGCGACGCGCATCGAATGTCGCCTCGCGCAAGGCGGCAACGGCATCAGCGTGGCTGGTCACGGCAAGGGCACGATCAACGAAGAAGGCGCGCGGCAAAGCGTTCTTGTTCTCGTAGACCGCAACGCCTTCAGCCGTCGCCAGCCGCTCATACCCATCAAGCGGCGTATCGGCATGGGTCATCACGTAGCGCACGTCGAGCAGGTCGAAGTAACGCGAGCGCGGCTCGTTAAAAACGACATGGCTCAGGTTCGGCTGCGGCTCAATGAGCGCAGCGTAGTCGCGATACCACCTGGGGAATTGCTGATTCTTGCCGGCGACGGTTGAAATCTGGTATGGCAGCAGCGTATTCGGCGGCGCAATGATCTTGTCTTCGTTCGACGACACACGGCGGTTCGATTCCAGGTCGGCAGGCACGACCAGCACGCGCCCCGGCGGCAAGCCGCGCAGCATCGTGGTAATTTCGGTCGGTTGATAAACCCGCGAACGCTCGTAAGATTGATTGAATTGCCCGCTCAGCCAGAAGAGATCAACAACCAGTAGACTGCAAAGTCCGGCCAGCAGTGCCCGGCGGCTGAAGCGGCTCGCACTCGCCAGCCAGAAAAGCCCCGCGACCATCGCCAGCATGCCGAGCGGCACCAGAATGCCGGCATCGGGCGGCAGGAATTGTGGCGCGAGCGCGGCAGCCGTCCGATGAAGATAGGCTCGCCAGCCGCGCGCTTCGCTCTCGGCGGCAAAGCCTGTGGCCTTCATCACCCAGGCAGCAATTGTAGCCAGCGCCACAAAAACGGCGACGGCATAAAAGCATCGCCGCGCCAAACGGGCGAATGCGCCGAACAGATCGGCGCTTGCCTGCATCAACAGGTCTGTGCCCTGCGCGACCAGCACCGCCGCCGCGAAGTGAAAGATTACCCCGGCGCGCACGGCGACGCGGATCACCTGCAACACGGGGACGTAGCGGGTCACCGGCACGTAAAGCGGCGTCGTCATCATCACTAAAAGCGAGACTGCCGCCAGCCACGCGAAGAGAATGACGCGGCGCTGCGTCGCCGCGTCGCCGCGTTTCGCTTGCTTCCACCAGAAGAGCGCAAACCCAAGCGGCGCTAACGCGGCGATGCCGATGTAGAGGATGTGATCGTGCGACACACCAAGCGCCGTAAATAGCGTCAGCGTGCGCGTGTCGTAAGCCGCGCCGAAGAGATTCGGAAAGATCAGCGTCAAGCCGTACCACGGCGGCAGGTAGATGTAACCCATCTCCGCGCCGACGATCTTGCGGTTCGAGTAACGCAGCAACTCAAGCATCGGCGCCCATTGCGTCGCCGCCAGCACCAGGCCAACCGCGAGGGTCGTCGCCATCAGCGCCACGGTCCTGCCGAGCGCCCGCATTCGCTTACGAGCTTCGAGCTTGCCGAATTCGAGGTGGGCGGCGATCAGGTAATAAAGAATGATTGCCCCGGCGTAATAAATCTGATTCGGCAAATAACCGCAAAAGAATTGCGCGGCAAACATCACGCCAGCTAGCAAAGCCGGCCTGAACTGTTGGCGACGAGCTGCACGATCAACGAAGAGCATGATCAGCGGCAGCCACATGAAGCCGCCGAACCAGCCGAGCCCCGTCAAGTGCAACAGCGCGTGCGCCGACAGCTCGAAGACCAGCGCGCCGATCAAAGCGCCTCGCGCGCTGACGCCAATGGCGACGAGGAAGATGTACATGAAGATCGCGGCCAGCATCAGCTCGGCGATGCGCGCCAGCGAATAGCCGAGCGGCACGTCGAAGAGTTTATAAAAGAGCAGGAACGGCGACAGCGTCCGCGTCACGCCGTCGGCATAGATGGGATGTCCGGCCATCGTGTACGGGTTCCACAAAGGCATCTCGCCGTCACGATAAGCCGCGACGACAAAATACTCGCGGGTCACATACATATCTGTGAGGTCGCGACGATTGTAAGGGTAATCGCTGGGGCCTGCGCTGTAGCCCCAGGGCAACTGGTTGTTCAGCGTCGCCACATCAATCAGCGTTTCGCCGAGCAGGAAGACGCGCCAGAACATCACCAGCAGCAGTGACACAAGCAAGGCGAGGTTGATTGCATGACGCTGCCAGGTGGTGTGCGAAAGAGAGGGCGGGTTTTTCGCGCGGGCCTGCGGCGATGTGGTTGCGCTGTCGCCGGAGTTGATTTCGGTTTCCGCCTTCATCTTTCGCCTTACAGGTAGCCGAGCGCGCGCAGCTTCTCTTCGATCAACTCTTCTTCGGCCTCGCTCAACGTGCCCGGCTCGCTTGCGGTGTCGCCTGTCGCTCGATCAATGCGCAGCGGATTCGCGCTCAGATGAGCTTCGCTGAACGCTTGCTCGATGATGCGGCCATCGAGGTCGCCGGGAACCGGCAGGCCCGCGGCGTACATCAACGTCGGCAACAGATCGTAGACGACCGGCTCAGCCAGCCGCGCGCCCGGCGCAATGCCCGGCCCGCGCGCAATCAGAATGCCTTCGGGCCGATGATCGCCGCTCCACCAGTAACCCCGCTCGCGGACTTCGCGCGGCGGCTCACCGAATGCGGCCCGCGGATTCCAGTAGATGTAGAGGTCGCTGGCGCGCTCGACAAACGGCCCGGCATATAACTCATCGCGGCGGGCGACGCGTTCGACAACCGCCGTGCCGCGCGTATCGCGCCATTCACCGAGCGCGGCGATGATTTCGGCGCAAACGCTTTGGTAATCGCCGGCGGCAACAATGCCTTGCGGGTTGCGGCCCGCGAGGTTGATGTTGATGACGTGACGCCCCGGCTCTGTGTAAGCTCGGCTACGTGACCAGTCAAGCGAATCATAGAAGGCATCTTTCTCGGCGGCCTGCATCTGTTTGACGCGCTCGGCACCGAGGCGCGATTTGATCGTTTCCTTGATCGCAACCGGCAGGAGGTTCTTTGCGACGCGGCGGCTAGCATTCATCAATGAAGCGCGCGGCGGCGCTGATGATTGCCTCGCCAGAAAGCCACGCGCTTCGAGCCATTCGGCCAGGTGATAAGACGCGCCGCTGTGCGGCCCCATGCCGTGATCGCTGATGACATAAACCTGTGTTTGCTCGTTCGCAAGCGCCAGCAATCTTGCCACCGCCATGTCGAGGGATTCATAAATGTGGCGCAGCCCATCGCGTGATTGGGCAGGCGAATCCCACAAGTTGTGCCCGCCCCAGTCGCTCGCCGTGAAGACGGTCATGAAGAGATCGGTTGGGTGCTGTTCGATCAAATACTCGGCCACCGCGGTTTGCGTTTCCGTAAGCCGCAGCCATGCGCTGATGGCATCATCGATGCGCCCGGCTCTCATCAGGTCGCCGAGCCCGACAGGAGTAAAAGCATAATCGGGAAAACGGCTAAAGACTTCTTCGCGCCGCGCCGCAGGAGAAAAAGCCGATTCATTCAGCGCCGGCGCGTCCAAGCCGCTGATCATCCAACTGCCCTCCGGCGCGCTTGCCGGATAAGTCATCGGCACGTTCAGAAAGCCGCTCGTCAGATTGTGCCGCGCCAGGTAATCGCCCAGGATGCGGCCCGCGCGGTCGCCGCCTTTGAAAAACTCTTGCCGGCCCGTCGCAAAGTTGCGGTCTGAAAATACGAAGAGGCCATGCCGGCCCGGATTCAAGCCCGTGAGGATCGATGTCCACGCCGAGGCGCTATGCATGTTTGGCGTCGAGATCAGCCGCCCGCACGCGCCCTCGCTCATCAAACCCGCCAGCGTCGGCAAGTGACCTGCCGCGGCCCACGGCTCAATCAACTCGATGGTCGCGGCATCAAGGCCGATGATGAGAATCTTCATGATCAAATCTTCTCATTCGATATAGCCCAGCGCGCGCAACCGTTCGCGCAGCTCCGCTTCTTCGCCGGCGTTGTAGACCGAACGATTGGCTGCCGCCGCCTGCGCCGTGTCTTTGTATGAGCTGCCCTCACGCGACGGCGCGGTCGCTTCAGGGAAAAGCTCAATCAGAGCGCGGCCATCCATATCAATCGTCAGCGGGCAACCGAGCGAGGCAAGCGCTGTCGGCCCGACATCGCGCAGGTTCGGCGGCGCGGTAAAGAGAACACCGGGCACAATATCGCGTCCCCAGGCAATGAAGACGCCGTCGCGCGCATGTGTCCCGGTCGTCGAATCAGCAGGCACGATCACCTGGCCATAGCCTGGGCGTTCGTTGTAAACGACCTCATCGCGGCGCGGCACCATCACTAGATCAGGCAAGCGGTCTGACCACACACCTTTGAATGCTTCGTCGCGACGAAGGACGCGCTCGAAGACCGGCTGGCTATCCGTCGGATCAGTCAGGCTCTCAAGCGCCATGCGCGCCTGATTAACAACCTCGTCGAATTCGCTTTCGCGGACACAGCCCTGGGCCTCGCGGCCTGCCAGGTTCACCCAGACGCCTTTGTCCTGTGCGAAGTAAGCCCGCGTCCGTGCGAAGTCAATCTCGCTGAGAAAGTCGCTGCCGTATTGAACCTTCTTGTCCAACACGTTGCCGTTGAAGGTGCGCGGTAACAGACGGCGGGCAAGCTTTTCTTTCAGCGCTCTGGCCTGCGCCCGTTGCCGCCGGGTGGCCGGTGATTTGAAGGTGAGCAGTCCTGCGCTGGCCAGTACCTCGTTAACGCGCACTTCGACCAACTCTGAACAGAAGCCGTGATCGGAAACGACAAGGACGCGCACGTCGGCGGGCAAGCGCTCAAGGATGCGCCCGACCGCGCCATCCAGCCGCTCATAGATTTCATGTATGAAGTTGCGAAACTCGGCAGGGGTGCGCGGGTCGTGGCGCGGGTGCGTTGCATCCATGTCGGCCCAGTAATCATGCTGGGCACGATCCAGCACCGAAAAGACGACCATCAGAAAATCCCACTCGCCCTGCTGCATCAACCAACCGAGCGCGCGCTCGCGGCATTCGATAGCGCGGCGGAATTCAGCGGCGCGGGCGTGCTTGTCAGGGATGCGCGACGGCTCGATGATGTAATCGGGCACGGCGCGCAACAACTCGTCTTTGAGCGTCGCCGGATAAGTGAAATCGGATTGCAAACCGGGCGTCAGCATTCCCGTGACCATCCGTCCATTCAAGGGTTCGGGCGGATAAGCTGTCGGCACATTGATGACAAGCGAGCGGCCCGCCTGCGCGCCGAGCAAGTCCCAGACGTGGCGCGTCATGATGTCGCGTCCGCTCATGGCGCGCACCGTGTAGCTGCCGGGGTTCTTGATGAAGGGGGCAAAGACGCCGTGCATGCCTTCGCTGGTGCCGGTCGTGCAACTGGCCCAGCCGGGAAAGCTGTTTGGCAAGATGGTCGAGCGCAACGGTGCGCTCGCGCCTTCGCGCATCAAGCGCGCCAGCACGGGCAAGCGGCCCGCCGCCGCAAGCGGGCGGATGATGTCAAACGTCGCGCCATCCAATCCTATGATTACGGTCTTCATTCGGAAACAAAGAAAGCTCCGTAGGAGCGTGATGTTTATAGCCAACCCGCCGGTTTAATCACCAAGCTCCGTAGGAGCGGAATGTAGACATATCGCCCCTACGGGGCTTGGGTTCTTTCCACGCTGGTTACTATAAACATCGCGTCCCTACGGGACTTCGCACTCGCCATTTCAGCTTAACGGAACATCGAGCGGCCATCCATCGTCGCTGGCACGTCGAGGCCGAGCGCCGAAAGCAGCGTCGGCGCAACGTCCGTGATGTGAGGCTTACCGGAGCGCAAGCGGCTCGCTGGAGAGTTGATGAATAACGTCGAATCGTCCTGCGTGTGCATGCCTGTGAAGACTTCGCGATCCATCAACTGCGTCTTGTTGACCGCGCCTTTCAAGTCATACCCATAACGGCTCTGCACACAGAGTTCGGGCGCGAAGTTGACGACAGGGCCGCTGAACAATTCGTCACGCTCATAGACCTTTTGGACCACCGGCGCGCCGTTGTCGCTGATTTCCGACAGTCCTTGTTTGATTTCAGCAATCAGGCGCGCGGCGTCTGTCGGCTCGACTGTGCCGTTCGGATACTTGCCTCTGACGTTGATATAGATGCGCCCCGGGTCCATCGCGAAAGCCCGCGAGCCGTCAGCGATCTCTTCAATCGAGCGCGCGTTCTCTTTCAACTTCAAATAACCGTGGTCAACCAGCCAGCGGTTCAAGTAGACCTGCTGCTTGATAGGCGTAAAGCCGTGATCGCTCATAATCAGCATGGTCTCGTCTTTCAAGCGCTCGGCGATCTGGCCGAGGAATGCATCGATGCGCTTATAGAAATCGCGGAACGCCGAGTGATACTTGTGCGCCGGGTCGGCAATCGCGTCCATGAAGAAATGCTGCAAGCGGTCGGTCTCGGTGACGACGCCGACGAATAGATCCCACGGCTCTTTGTCGTATAGCTCAAGCAACAGCTTGACGCGGCGGTCGAGCGTCGTCAGCACGTCGTCCATCAAGGCGTCGTGCGATTGCTGCACCTTGCGCGCGTCTACGTCAATGCGGTAATCCATCGCCTGCAATCGGGGAACGAGCGACGCCGGATACGTTGCCTTGTTGATGTCGACGGCGACAAACCCGGCGATCAGTATGCCGTCGAGCGGCTGCGCCGGATAGGTCGAGGGCACGTTGATGACGATGGCGCGCTTCCCTGCTCGGTTGGCCACCGCCCACAGGGTTTCGCTCTTGATGTGGCGCGAGTTCGGGAAATAGATTTTGTAGCTGTTCGGCTGCACGTCGAGAAAACCGTAGATGCCGTGACGACCCGGATTGGCGCCAGTCATAAACGAAGTCCAGGCGACCGACGAGATATCCGGGATTGACGTATCCATTTGCAGCAGCGAACCATTCGCGCAGAGCTTCGCCATATTCGGCATCGTGCCGTCTTTGATGAACTGCTCGACAAGCGTGCAGGGCGTGCCGTCCAGCCCGATCAGCACGGCGCGCTTGCTCTGCTCTTTCGCTTTGAACCGGTCGAATAAACCCATAAACAGTTGCCAGTTGTCAGTTGCCAGTTGCCAGTTGTGAGTGATCAGTCAGTCCCTTGACAGGAAGCTGCCGACCACTGATAACTGGCAACTGGCAATTGACAACTGCTTCAAACGTAGCCGAGCGCTTCGAGGCGGCGGCGGACTTCGGCGTCGTCTGCGTCGCTGTAGGTATCCATTGCGCTCGCGGCGGCGATGTATTGCAACTCTTCCAGTTTGGCGATGATGCGCGCGGCGCTCTCGTCAGGCGTCTCTTTGTCGGTATCGACGGTGACTTCGGGCGCGAGCGGCGCTTCGTAGGGGTCGTCAATGCCGGTGAAGTTTTTGATCTCGCCGGCAAGGGCCTTTTTGTAAAGCCCTTTGACGTCGCGCTCGGCCAGCACGTCAATGGGGCATTGGACGAAGACTTCGACGAACGCGCCGATGTCGCGGCGCACTTCATCACGAACGTCGCGGTAAGGCGAGATGGCGGCGGCGATGGCGATAACCTCGTTGCGCGTCAGCAGATTGCAGACAAAGCCGATGCGCCGGATGTTGGTGTCGCGGTCTTCTTTCGAAAAGCCCAGGCCCTTAGACAGGTTCGTGCGCACCACGTCGCCGTCGAGGACTTCGACTTTGTGGCCGCGATTGCGCAGCTCGGTTTCAAGCAGGCGCGCCAGCGTCGTCTTGCCGGCGCCCGAAAGCCCAGTAAACCACAGGGTTACTCCCTTTCCTTCCATGTCAACTCCTCTAATAAAGTGCGAGATTATTCATTCTATTCGCAAACTCGCGGTTTGCGCAAAGCAGCGAATATACACGAGCGCCGCCGATTGCGGAAGAGCGCCGCGTCGCTTCTCCTTGACATGGCTTCGCTTGAAAGTTAATAATCGGCGCGCTTCAGCAAATCTGTAATTCGTCAGCCAGCACTGTTATCAGTCATCGAAACGGCGGGCCACAGGCCCGGCGCGACGCTAAGGTTCATGCCGCGACAGATGGGGGAATACTAGCGCATGGAAAAACAGTCAGACGGTAAGGCGAACGGCACCTCGCTGCTCACGTTCGGCGGGTTATTCCGCGTCAAGCCGCTCGACGCCATCCTGCAAAACGCCGACGAGCCGGAGCATCAGCTCAATCGCGCCCTCGGCCCCGTGCAATTGACCTTGTTCGGCGTCGGCGCGATCATCGGCGCCGGCATCTTCACGACGGTCGGCACGGCGGCGGCGGGCGAAGCCGGCATCCGCCCCGGCGCTGGCCCTGCGCTGATGCTCTCATTCGTCATTACTGCCATCGCCTGCGCTTTCACGGCGCTCTGCTACGCTGAATTCGCCGCGATGGTGCCCATCAGCGGTTCGGCGTACACCTACTCTTACGCGACGCTCGGCGAAGTCGTCGCCTGGATCATCGGCTGGGATTTAATCATCGAGTACGCCGTCGGCAACATCGCCGTCGCCATTGGCTGGGCGCAATACTTCAAGACCTTCATCGAAGGCTTCGGCATTCATGTTCCCGACTGGCTGGTCAACAACTACCGCACGGCGACCCCGGAGGTCTTAGCCGCCGCGCCGCGCGTCTTCGGCGTGCCCATCGTCTTCAACCTGCTGGCCGTCTTGATTGTCGCCTTGGTCACGGTCGTGCTGGTATGGGGAATCAAAGAGAGCGCCCGCTTCAACGCCATCATGGTGGGCATCAAGATTCTGGTGCTGGCCTTCTTCATCATCGTCGGCTTTGCGTGGGTGAAGCCGGCGAACTGGACGCCGTTTGCGCCGAATGGCTGGTCAGGCGTCAGCGCCGGCGCGGCGATCATCTTTTTCGCCTTCATCGGCTTTGACGCTGTCTCGACAGTTGCCGAAGAGACCGAAAACCCGCAGAAGAACCTGCCCATCGGCATCATCGCCTCACTGGTCATCTGTACGATACTCTATATCGCCGTCGCCTGCGTCTTCACAGGAATGATCCCCTTCAACGTCCTGCAAGACACGCCGAAAGGTGAGCTGGCCGAGCCGCTGACGCTGGCCTTGAGGTACGCCAACGCCAATTCAAACTTAATCATCGGCATCGTCGCTTTCGGGTCGGTGGTCGCTTCGACGGCGGTGCTGCTGGTCTTTCAATTAGGCCAGCCGCGCATCTTTCTCTCGATGGCGCGCGACGGGTTGTTGCCGGGGCTGTTCCGCAGAGTCCATCCGAAATACCGCACGCCGCACGTTTCGACGATTCTCACCGGTGCCTTCGTGGCCTTCTTTGCCGCCATCGCCAGCATTGACGAAGTGGTTGACCTGACCAACATCGGCACTCTCTTCGCTTTCATTCTGGTTTGCGCCGGCATCATTGTTTTGCGCGTCAAAGACCCCGCGCGCCCGCGCCCGTTTAGAGCCCCGGGCGGGCTGGTCTTCCCGATGTTTGGCATCATCTCGTGCATCTACCTGATCTATTTTCTGCCGCCGACCTCTTGGCTGCGCTTTGCGGCGTGGCTCAACTTCGGCTTCGTGATTTACGTCGGCTACGGCTCGATGAAGAGCGTGCTGACCGGCGCGCACACCACCGAAAGCAAAGCTGAGCACCTGGCGCATACCGCTCACACAGGCATGTGGCTGTTATTGATCGGCACGGCGCTGCTGCTCTTTATGCGCGCCTTTGACGTCTGGCTGGTGGCGCACAAGTGGATGACCGCTATTCAAGACCCGGCGGCGAATGCCGATGCGATGGAATCGCTCAGCAAAGCCGAGCCGTGGCTGACCTCGCTTGGGGCAAACGCCGGCGCGCCGTTCGCTAACCTCTTTCGCGCCGCGCCGTGGATGGAGATATCGTTCTTTCTCATCGTGCCGCTGGCGCTCAATGCGTTGTTGCTTTGTCCGATCATCATTCGCCGGGCCATGCGGGCGCGCGCCGGTGGTGCGGCTCCGGCTTACGCCGGCAAAGCCGCGACCAGTATGGCGGTTGCAACCATCGTCGCGCTCATCAGCATCGCCTATTTGTTGCTGGTGATTTTGCAGCACCGATGAAACCGGCTGTTGATCGGTCTTGTCACTTCTGAAGTTGTGCAGCTAGTATGAATGCCGAGCAGGGTGGGGTAACACGCACTTTTTAAGGTTCAACAAGCAGCTTTAACAGGATTCAGTCTAACCGGAGGAGAACGCATGGCGGATATGGCCGTCTCTGTCGAGGACAAGTCTACCGGATTCATTCGCGGGCTTGGGTTGCTCGATTCGACGATGATTGTCGCCGGTTCCATGATTGGTTCCGGCATTTTTATTGTTTCGGCAGACATGGCGCGGCAGGTCGGCTCGCCGGGCTGGTTGCTGGTCGCCTGGGTCATCACCGGGTTGCTGACGGTGATGGCGGCGCTCAGCTATGGTGAGCTGGCGGCAATGATGCCGAAGGCCGGCGGCCAGTACGTTTACCTGCGCGAAGCGTTCTCGCCATTGTGGGGTTTCCTCTACGGCTGGACACTCTTTCTGGTCATTCAATCGGGCACGATTGCCGCGGTCGCCGTCGGCTTCGGGAAGTATCTGGGCGTGCTGGTGCCGTGGGTGTCAGTAGACAATTATCTCATCAAGCCGATCAGTATCGGCTCGAAGTACGCCGTGTCATTATCGACGGCGCAGCTTATCGGCGTGCTGCTGATCGCCTTGCTGACCTGGATGAACACGCGCGGGCTGAAGCTCGGCAAGCTGGTGCAAAACGTCTTTACGGTGACAAAAACCGGCGCGCTCGTCGCCTTGATTCTGCTCGGCCTGACCGTCGGCTACAACGCAATGGCGGCACATGCCAACTTCGGCGATTTCTGGTCAATGCGCGGTAATCTTCAGGATGTCGGCGGGCTCACCGCCGCGACCACCTTCGGCCTGTTCGTTGCCCTCTGCGTGACGCAGACCAACTCGCTGTTTTCCGCGGACGCCTGGAACAACATTACCTTCACTGCCGGAGAAGTGAAAAATCCGAAGCGCAACATCCCGCTGTCGCTCGCCTTCGGCACCTTCCTCGTCATCGGCCTCTACCTGCTGGCCAACGTTGCTTACCTGGTGACGCAGTCGTTCACTCAGATTCAGACGGTACCGAGCGACCGCGTCGCGTCGGCGACCGCCGGCGTGATCTTTGGTAGCGCGGGCGCGACCATCATGGCGGTCGCCATCATGATCTCGACCTTCGGCTGCAACAACGGCTTGATTCTGGCGGGTGCGCGAGCCTACTGGGCGATGGCGCGTGATGGATTATTCTTCAAATCCTCAGGCGAGTTGAACGCGCACCGCGTCCCCGCCTGGGGGCTGTTGATTCAAGGCATCTGGGCGGCGGTGCTTGTGCTGCCGCGAACAATCACCGGCAAGGGCGCGGACGGGCAGTTGACCTATGGCAACCTCTATGGCGATCTGCTGACCTATGTCATCTCGGCGGCCTTGATCTTTTACATCCTGACCATCGCCGGTGTTTTCGTGTTGCGCGCCAAGCGCCCGAACGCCGAGCGGCCTTACAAAGCGTTCGGCTACCCTGTGCTGCCGGCGCTTTATATTGTCGGCGCGTCGGTGATCCTGGTCGTGCTGTTCATCTATCAGACGGCGACGACGTGGCCGGGGCTGGCCATCATCGCGACGGGCGTGCCGATCTATTTCCTGTGGCGACGGTCGGGCGTTCCGGCAACCGACACGGAGAGCGACACGGAGTAGCGTCGATTCGCCCGGCTGTAGCGCAAGGCGGTTAGCTTGCGCTATATGAACCGGCTTGACGGATCAACCGTCAGGCAATACGATGGCTTCCCCGTTGTCGCGCAGAGAAAACGGCAGGCAAGCCGTCGGTAGTCATCCTTACAAACTCAGAACCGGAGGCAACGAATGGCATCTCCTCTTTTCGCCACCAAATCAATCGCCCAGCTCAAAGCCGAAGCGGCAGACAACGAGCATGGGCTGAAGCGCGCCTTGAGCGCCCTGAACCTGATGACCCTCGGCATCGGCGCGATCATCGGCGCCGGCATCTTCGTGCTGACCGGTCAGGCCGCCGCTGGCTATGCCGGCCCGGCCATCATGCTCTCGTTCGTCGTCGGCGGCATCGCCTGCGCGTTTGCCGGCCTGTGCTATGCCGAGATGGCTTCGACCGTGCCTATTGCCGGCAGCGCTTACACCTATGCCTACGCGACGATGGGCGAATTCGTCGCCTGGGTCATCGGCTGGGATTTGATTTTGGAATATTCGCTCGGCGCAACAACGGTCGCCATCGGCTGGTCGGGCTATGTCGTCAGCTTCCTGAACGGGCTCGGCATACACGTGCCGGCGAAACTCTCTTCGGCGCCGCTGGCGTTCGACCCGATTGCGCACCACTGGTCATCAACCGGCGCAATAGTCAACATCCCTGCGATGTTGATCATTGCCGCGGTTACCGTCTTGCTGGTGATCGGCGTGCAGGAATCGGCCAATGTCAACAGCGTCATTGTTATCATCAAAATCGCCATTGTGTTGATCTTCATCATCGCCGGCATTGGTTATGTGTCAACCAGCAACTGGGTGACTCCAGCGAATCCGACCGGCAGCATGATTCCGCCCAACCCGACCGGTGCCTTCGGCAACTTTGGCGTGACCGGCATTTTGCGCGCCTCGTCGGTCGTTTTCTTCGCCTACATCGGATTTGACGCCGTCTCGTGCGCCGCGCAGGAGGCCAAGAATCCGCAGAAAGACATGCCTATCGGCATTATGGGTTCGCTGATCATCTGCACGATCCTTTACATCCTAGTGTCGTTTGTGCTGACCGGCGTCGTTCCTTACGACCGTCTTGGAGTCTCCGATCCGATTGCCGTCGGCATTGACGCGATTCACATGCCGTGGCTCTCAACCTTCGTCAAGCTCGGCGCCATCGCCGGCCTCAGCTCGGTCATCCTCGTGATGTTGCTGGCGCAGCCGCGCATCTTCTTTTCAATGGCCAACGACGGGCTGCTGCCGCCTTTCGTTTCGAAGGTGCATCCGAAATTCCGCACGCCTTACATCACGACGATCATCACAGGGCTTGTGGTCATGGTCGCGGCAGGCATCCTGCCGATCGGCATTGTCGGTGAGCTGGTGAGCATCGGCACACTATTCGCCTTTGCGATTGTCTGTGTCGGCGTCATGGTGCTGCGCAAAACGCAGCCGAACATCGAGCGGCCCTTCAAGGCGCCCGCTGTTTATGTGACTGGCACGCTCGGCGCACTCTTCTCGGTCGCCATGATGGGCTTCCTGCCGGGCGACACCTGGATTCGCCTGGCGGTCTGGCTGGTCATCGGCCTGCTGATCTATTTCCTTTATGGCGCGCGCCACAGCAAGATTTCGCGGCGCGCCGCCGGCTAATCAGCAAGAGTTGGAACCACAGATGAACACAGATGAACACAGATAGAAAACCTTCTTCTTCTTATCCGTGTTCATCTGTGGTTTCACTTTTTCTCAGGAAGGCGCAGTTGACGCGCGTCGAGCGCCAAAGCTAGAATGGTACTCCGCTTTAGTCGGGCAATTGCGCCGGCGCTTTTTGACACCACGGGGATGTGGCGGAACAGGCAGACGCGAAGGTCTCAAAAACCTTTGAGATTAACTCTCGTGTGGGTTCGATTCCCACCATCCCCATCCGCAGTTGCCAGTTGTCGGTTATCAGTTCTCAGTTGCAGCAGCCAGGTGAACTGACAACTGGCAACTGGCAACCGCCAACGGCTCATGAAAAAATCCGAGATCAGCTTCGCTGTGATTCCTGCCTCGGCTGTTTCGGAGACCCGTCTGACGATCTGCCTCAAGTGCGCCTTCGATTTCTTCACCAAGCAATTGCAGCTCGCGCCGCGCACCGCTTATACAGAGCTGCGCAAGCACGTCCCCGAAGAGAGCGACTTCACCGGCGCGTCCACGGCGCGGCCCCACTTCTTTGACGATGGCACGACGACGCATTGTCCCTATTGCAACGGAGCGAAGCGCTGGTTTGCTGTCTACACCGCACACCGCGTAGACGCTCACCCGTCATTCGAAAAAGAGCGCAAGAAGCTCTGGGCCGCGCTCAAGAAGGAGTCCGACCGCTTCACTCTCTGGCAGCCCGAGCGCACGCAGATGCAGATCTTTTCCGAATGGTTAGACCGCATGAAGCGCGCCACCGATTTTGACAGCGACCGCTGGCTGCTCGGCGTCGCCATCGAAACCATCAAGCGCGCCGCGCCATCAAATGACTGGAACGACATCTTACAAACCGGCGTCGAGCGCGTGCAGTTGTCGCGCCAGGTCGAAGGCGACTGGCATTACGAGAACCGCTGGCTCTACGTCACGCCGGCGCTTTACGGCGATGTGTTGATGATTCAACACCTGCTGTCGCGCTCGCAGCAGCATGGCGGGCGAACGTTCGAGGGACGGCTGACCTTGCAGGAATTCATGAAACGATTGCGGCGCATCGGTTATTTCGAAGCGCATCAGATCGCCGGCGACGACGCCTTTGAAGACTTCGAGCTGGCGATTCAGAGAATAGTTGATTCAGGCCCGGCTGCCGTGTACTATGCCGTTGACCGCAGTAATTATCTTGAGAAACTGAAATCCGTTTACGAAAAGAAGCGCGACAAATGAAAAAGAGACTCGTGTGGTGTACGCTTGCGGCAATGCTCTGGATGACGCTCGGAGTCGCCGCGCAGGACGCGACGCAATCCGGCTTTGTGATCTCGTTAAAAAATGGCAGCACGGTGCGCGGGCGACAATTGAGCCGCGACGACGCGAGCGGCAAGCTGCGGCTAGCGATGACCGAGGGCAGCTATGCGGTGATTGCCCCTGAAGACACTTCGGCGATTCAATCCTCGGCCAGCGCTTCGGATTCGATCAGCATCCGCCTCAAAGGCGGCAGCGAGCTGCGATGTAAAGAGTTCGCCTTGAGCGGCGAGATGGTGACGGTGAAGATGGGAACGGCAACGCGCATCGAAGTGCGTTGGAACGAAATCGATTCGATCAGCTTCGCGCAGTAATTCCTGACCGATACCCTGCCGTCAGGGCTTAGTCCTTCAACCCCGCAGGCCGCAAATCATTATCGAGTTTTTGATGGGCCGCGCTCAGCTCATCCCAGGCCAGCCGAACGTATTCGCGCGTCGTGCGGAGGTTGCCAATCGCCAGCCGCAGCGTGAACTTGCCATTCAGCTTGGTGTGCGACATAAAAATTTTGCCGCGACGGTTCACCTCTTCCATCATCCGTTCGTTGAGCAGATCCAGATACGTTTCAACCTCTGTCTCTGAAACCCCATGGTCAACGTGTGCGCGCAGCGCCTGCGGGTAAGCTCTAAAACAGACGACGCTGAAAGGCACGGGCGCGAGCCGCTCAAAGTCAGGACTGCCGTCCACCCACGAGGCGAATTCTTTTGCCATCTCAATGTGATGGCGCAAACGTGCGGCAATCCCATCTGCGCCGAAGTAACGCAGCACGAACCACAGCTTCAAAGCTCGAAAACGGCGGCCAAGCTGCGGCCCATAATCCATGTAATTGCGCACAGTCTCTTCGCTGGTGCGCAGGTATTCGGGCACCAGGCTGAATGCTGCCTTCAGCACATCCATTCGCCGGCAATAGAGCACGCTCAGATCAACCGGCACGAATAACCATTTATGCGGGTTCATCACCAGCGAATCGGCGCGCTCGGCACCTTTGAGAATCCACCTCATCTCCGGTATCACCGCCGCCGAGCCGCCATAGGCCGCGTCCACATGCAGCCACAGCTTCTCGCGCTCGCAGAGGTCGGCGACCTGCGGCACAGGATCAATGCTGGTCGTCGAAGTCGTGCCAACGGTCGCCACGACACAGAAGGGTTGCCAGCCTTGCGCGCGGTCTTCGGCAATAGCGGCGGCCAGCGCTTCAACGTCCATGCGGAATTCGGCGTCGCTGCGGATAGCGCGTGTCGCCTCGCGCCCAAGTCCGAGCGTGATGGCCGATTTCTCTATTGACGAATGCGCCTGCTCAGAAGCGTAGAGCCGCAGTCGCCCCGGCGGCGCGGCTTCGCGCGCTGCGGCAATCGCGCACAGACTTGAAATCGAAGCCGTGTCGTACAGCACGCCTGAGAAACTTTCGGGCAAGCCGATCATCTGCCGCAGCCAGTCGAGCGTCACCTCTTCAAGCTCTGTCGCTGCCGGCGACGTGCGCCACAGCATGGCGTTGACGTTGAAGGCTGCCGATAACAACTCGCCGAGGATGCCCGGCCCGCTGCCGGTGTTCGAGAAGTAAGCGAAGAAACCCGGATGATTCCAGTGCGTTATGCCCGGCACAATGACGCGGTCGAGGTCTTCAAGGATGTGGTCGAAGCCTTCGCCGGCGGCGGGCGGTGCCGTCGGCAAGGCGTGTTTGACATTGCCCGGTTGATTCTGCGACAGCACCGGGTAGCGCCCGGGGTGCGAAAGATAATCCGCGACCCAGTCAATCAATTGATGGCCGATGCGACGAAACTCCTCGGCGCTCATGTCGCCAAGGTCATTCGCCAGCTCAGGCGATTCGTCTTTAATTTGTTTCATAGGCGGGCGTTTCGACGCGCACGTAATCGGCGCGGCGTTTTAACGGCGTGAAGCCTTCACTGATGATCACGTCGCGCAGCATCATCTCGGTCGCCTTGTGATTGGCGCCCGCCAGGCTGATGACGTTTTCTTCGATCATCGTCGAGCCGAGGTCGTTGGCGCCAGAATGCAATCCCATGCGGCCCACGTCCATGCCTTGCGTCAGCCACGACACCTGGACGTTGGGAATGTTGTCGAGGTAGAGCCGGCTGATGGCCAGCCATCGCAGATACTCGTCCGGCTCGATGCGGTCGGGGAAGCGCTTGCCGATGGGCGTGTTGTCGGGCTGCAAGGTCCACGGGATGAACGACACAAAGCCCGGATTGCGATCCTGCAAGGCGCGCAGTTTTTCAAGATGCTGCAAGCGATGGTCGCGCACTTCGCCCATGCCAAACATCATGGTCGCCGTCGTCGGGATGCCTAGCGAATGGGCCACGTCCATCACATGCAGCCACTCTTCGGCGTTGCAATGGGTGCGGCGCTTGCGGCGTATTTCGTCTACGAGAATCTCGCCGCCGCCGCCCGGTATCGAATCCAATCCGGCGGCGCGCAATTCCTTCAGCACGCCTTCGACGCCGAGGCCGGTGATCTTGCCGAGGTGATCGATTTCAGGCGGCGAGAAACAGTGGAGATGAATGCCGTAGCGCGTCTTCAGCTCGCGCAGCATATTGGTGTAATAATCGAGCGGCAGGTCGGGATGCAGGCCGCCCTGCATCAGCACGCCGCTGCCGCCGAGCGCCATCATCTCTTCAACCTTGCGATAGATCTCTTCGTAGTCGTGGACGTAGCCTTCCGGCGAGCCGGGCTTGCGATAGAAAGCGCAGAACGAGCAGACCGACACACAGACGTTCGAGTAATTGACGTTGCGGTCAACCACGTAAGTCACCACGTCGTCCGGGTGCAGCGCTTTGCGCAAACGGTCAGCTAATCGGCCAAGCTCGGCGGTCGGGGCCGCCTCTTCAACGGCGCGCCACTCATCCAGTGTCAATCGCTCGCCTGCCGCGATGCGCGTCAGCAGTTCGCCCACATCAACTCTTGCCATCGTGTTTTCCATAGGGATTTCCCGCCTGGGATTATAGTGAAGGCAAAAGGCAAAAGGCAAAGAGCGCCGCGGCGACGCGGCAACGCGGCGAGGGAGACAGTCATTCAGGCGCTGTCATCCTTCTTTCTTTCACCGCGTCGCCGTGTCCCCGTGTCACCGCGGCGCTTTGCCTTTTGCCTTTCCCCTGTGTTATTGCTTTAGGCGGCGTGGCGTTCCCGTTTTGCCGCCGCGCAGGGCACGAGTGGCCGCACGCCCTATACGGTTGTCAGACTTGCTTACACGATGGAAGCATACCGTCACGTCAACAACCTGTCGCTCATCATCCAGCCCGGCGATAGCTTTTTCCCCATCGTTGACGCGATTGACGCAGCGACGCACAGCATTAAGATGACCATCTTTCGCATGGACGATCCCATCGTCCGTGACGCGATGAACTACGCCGTGCAGCGCGGCGTCAAGATACGCGCGCTGATCGCGCCGTCGGCTAAGGGCTGGAAGAAGCGCAACAAAAAACTTGCCGAAGACCTCTCAAAGCTCGGCCTCGAAGTGCGACAGACGCGCCCGCGCCACGAAAAGCTCAAGCGCTATCACTACAAGATTATGATGATCGATGAGCAGCAGTCGCTCATTCTGACCTTCAACCCGACGCAGAAGAATCTACATTACGCGCGCGACTTCGGCCTCTTGATCAAAGACCAGGAGATCACCCAGGAGCTG
>JBJMGU010000210.1:0-29673 GCA_045807765.1 Blastocatellia bacterium | reverse complement strand
TTTGACGTCAACACGGGTGACGGTATCCCAGTTCGGCTGCGAGAATTTCTTCAGCTCCAGGCGATAGGTGTGCATGCCCGTGGTGAGGTTGAACGGGAAGCTGTGATTCTGCCCGTCGGGAATGCCGACGCCATTGTCTTTGCTTATCAATTCAGCCCTCATCACCGTCGTCCCCTGCGCCTGAATGTCAAACGAGATGTATCTGTAGGCGCTCAGGTCTTCGCCGACCTGCTTGCCGTCTTTGTCCGGCAAGCCGCGAATCTCCAGGGTGACGCCGGCCCACTGGTTCGGGGCCGGAATCCTGAAGCTGTAGGCGATCAACTGGCTGTGGGTTTGCGCCGCCGGTATGACGAGCGGCGCTTGCGGCCACGGCTTGTCCGAGTTGGTGAACGATACCGTTATCGCCGGATTTTCCTGATAGCCGGTGAGCATGACCAGGCCGCCGCGCGCGCTCACGGCGCGGCCTTCTTTGAGCTGCTCGAAATCGGCGTAGACCAGGCGCGAGCCGCTATCCGTGCTCTTCTCTTTGTCTTTGTCCTGCGCCGGCGCAGAGATGCTGATGAGGATCAGTGCGCCGATTATAAACCAGCGTTTCATTCTCCTGTCTCCTTTCTTGCTCGTCGGATTGACAGCGGATTGTCGTTAAGATACGCCATGCTCGCGGCGCAGTCAAAGTGAGCTGATTTAAGCCTGACCATCAGCCGCGCGCTTACTTGCTGGCTGGGCTAGACGGATGCGGCGCGGCAAAGCCATGCAGGCGCAGCCAGTCGGCGCAGCGCGCCGGCCAGCTCGACAGGATCGGATCATTCGGGGCCAGCCCGAAGCCATGCGGGCCGCGCTCGTACAGGTGCATCTCGTAAGGCACGCCGGCGCGGCGCAAGGCGGCGGCAAAGAGCAGGCTGTTTTCGACCGGCACCGCCTCGTCGTTGACCGTGTGAATCAAGAAAGCCGGCGGCGTATCTTTGCTCACCTGCTCATCGTTCGACATCAGCGCGACGAGCTGCGGGTCGGGCTGCGGGCCGAGCAGGTTGCGCTTCGAGCCGGCATGTGTCTGTTCGCGCATGGTGATGACCGGATAGACGAGGATGACCAGATCGGGCCGCGAGCTGACTCGCTCGATTGTGTCGCGTGCGTCCGGTTTGCCGGCGTCGAAGTGGGTCGCGGCGGTCGAGGCGAGATGGCCGCCCGCAGAAAATCCCAGGATGCCGATGCGGCGCGAATCGATGCCCCATTCGCCGGCGCGGGCGCGCACCAATCGCATGGCGCGCTGCGCGTCTAGCATCGGCGCGGGGTGGTGATAGCGCGGCGCGATGCGGTACTTCAGCACAAAGGCGGCAATGCCCAGCGAGTTGAGCCACTCGGCCACAGGCCGCCCCTCGTGATCCGCGAGCATCTGGTAGCCGCCGCCCGGGCAGACGATGACCGCCGCGCCGGTCGCTCGCTCGCGCGGCGGCAGGTAAGGCGTAAGCGTCGGCACATCCGAGGGCTCGCTGCCCGTAGCGCCGGGCGCGGCATCCATCCAGAGCCTGATGGGTTGGTTCGTCTGCGCGCTCGCCTGAACGGCGAATGAGAGCGCGGTAAACACGACAAGGGCGATGCAATAGAGTGGTCTGTTCATGATTTATGTCCAGTGAAAGCACGCGACTGCGCGTTTCTTTAATATCGCAATCGCCGCCATCAGGCAAGCGGTGCAGCTTACTGGCCGCCTTTCAAAGCCGGGCGGCGATGGGTACAATGCTCGGCAGACGGGATGGCTTATGAGTAAAGAGAAACCACTTCGCGTGATGATCGCCGACGATCACTTCGTCGTCCGCATGGGCCTGGTGGCGGTCGTCAACACGCAGCCTGACATGACGGTCATTGCTGAAGCGACCTCCGGCAAACAGGCGGTCGAGATGTACGCCCGGCACCGGCCCGATGTCGTCTTGATGGACGTGCGCATGCCGGAGATGGACGGCATCGAAGCGATCACCGCCATCCGCAAGGATTACCAGGACGCACGCTTCATCGTCCTGACCACCTATGATGGCGATGAGGACATCTACCGCGCCCTGCAAGCCGGAGCACGCGCTTACCTGCTCAAGGATATGCTACGCGACGAGCTGGTTGAAGCCATCCGCGCCGTCTACGCAGGGCAGCGCCGCATCCCTGCCGAAGTCGCCAGCCGGCTGGCCGAGCGCATGAACCGCACAGAGCTGACGGCGCGCGAGCTTGAAGTCTTGAAACACATCGCCCAGGGCAAGAGCAACAAGATTATTGCCGCCGACCTGTCGATTTCAGAAGGTACGGTCAAGATTCACGTCAACAATATCCTGAGCAAGCTGGGCGTCAGCGACCGCACCCACGCCGCGACCTTTGCCTTGCAACGCGGCATCATCCACCTGGATTAGCCGACGAGCGGCGGGCCGGGACTATAACTAAAGATATAGGTAAACCTTATACCCTGGTTTAATGACAGGGGGGCGAATCACCGGTATTCTTATCGCGTACTTAACGGTAACCTCAAAGTTCTAGAGCGGATTTTAAAAGGTGTAAGGGCACGGCTCTTGCACCTTTTCTTATAACAAAAACAAGGTGGAATCGCTCTGGCTGCCTGCTCTCAAGCCGCAGCTTCTTTGATCGCGGATGTGCCAGTGCCCTGAAGGGTGCAGGGGAGGCGTCTCAAGCGCACGGCGCAAGCCCGAATCTTCTCTGCGTTCTGTGTAGCGAGATCTCTTTCGAACGCAAGTTTCTGAACTTTTATGAAACGCTTTGCTCTGGCATGGGTTCTGTTGTGCTGTACGCCTGCTCTGGCCGGAGGCCCGCTCTGGCGTCAGGCAACGACAACCGAGCTGCGGCAAATCATCCCGGCGCGCGCCCCTGTTGGCAAAGAGCGCATTGAGACCGAATTCCGCGCCGCTTCCGGCATTACTGACGGTAGCCGCTATGTCGCCGGCGTCTTCATGATCGTCACCGGCTACGAGGCCGAGGGCAAATATACACACTTCATCATCACACAGGTGCCGCTGCGGATCGGCGATATGCTGCTTCAGCCGGGCGAATACGTCTTCGGCTCCAAGCGGGTTGACGGCGAAGTGGTGGAAGTGAAATTTTACGAAGCCGCCAGCGAGCGCCTGCTTGGCCGGGTGATGGCCAAGCTCGACACGCGGCGCACAGGCGTCCGCCAGTTCTATATCAGCCCGGCGGCCTACGGCAGCGGCAAAGGGTTTATGCAGTTTGGCCGTTTCGTCTTCGAGTACAGATTATCCCAGTAGCCGAACCTGACAAGTGGGCATCCCTCGACCAGCGCTGTGCAGTTGATCGCTGCGAAGCGAGCTTTTCGCAGTCGGGAGTCGTGTCCCCGGTCGTTGCCGGAAGTCAAGGAGAGCGGCGACAAAACATTTTCAAACCAGGAGACGCAGAGCTTGAAACGACTTGCAATCATTCTCTTAAGCATACTGCTCGGCGGCCTTGCGCCGCTTGCGGCGCTGGGCCAGCAGGCGACGGCGACGCTGACCGGGCGCGTCGTTGATCCGCAGGGCGCAGTGATTTCGGACGCACAGGTGAAGGCCACGCAGAAGAACACCGGCGTTGCGCGCGAAACGAAAACGAATGACGAAGGCTTATTCACCCTGACCAGCCTCGCGCCCGGCGAATACGAAGTCACGTTCGAGTCACCGGGCTTCGCGAAAAATGTTCGCCTGACGACACTGCAAGTCGGACAAGCGGTGAAACTCGATGCAACGCTGGAAGTCAGCAAGGTGGATGTCATTGCCGACGACTTTGGTAGTTATGAGCCGGAGTTGATTAATCAGAGCACGTCCGTTGTTGATAGCGTCATCAATCATCGCGCCATCGAGAACCTGCCGCTCAACGGGCGCAATTTTCTCGAACTTGCTTTGCTCGTGCCGGGCAATGCGCCGGCGCCAAACTTCGATCCGACGAAGACCGAGACCGTGTTGATCTCGTCCGCCGGGCAGATCGGGCGCGGCGGCAGCGTGACGATTGACGGCGCGGACAATAACGACGATGTCGTCGGCGGCTCGCTCATCAACGTCACGCAGGAAGCCGTTCAGGAATTTCAGATCGCCACCAACCGCTTCGCCGCCGAGCAGGGGCGCTCAGGCTCGTCCGTCATCAACATCGTCACCAAGTCAGGCACGAACGAGTATCACGGCTCCGGGTCGTTCTTCTTCCGCGACCGCAAGCTGCAAGGCTTGCCGGCGACCTTTGATCGCGCCAACCCGACGCCGCCCTTCGACCGCGAGCAATACGCCTTTGCGATGGGCGGGCCAATCAAGAAAGACCGTCTCTTCTGGTTCGCTGCCTTCGAGTACCGCAACCAGGACGGCGCGATTCTGGTCGGCCAGCGCGACACCGCGACGCGCACAATCACACGCAGCTTCGTGCCCGCGCCGCTCAACGACTTGCTCGCCAACGGGCGCGGCGATTGGATGATAACCGATCGAGACCAGCTTCATCTCCGTTATTCAATCGAGCGTGTGGACAACACGACCGCGAGCTCGTTGATTCGCGCCATCGGCTCGGCGTCGGAACGTCAAACGGCGCAGAATCACTATCAGGCGTTTTCGGCCAGCTACACCCGTGTGCTTTCGCCGAGGGCGGTAAACGATCTCAATTTCAGCGTCACGAATTTCATCAACCGCACGGTGCCGGTGACACCAGGAGTGCAACTGACCTTTCCCAGTTTGCAGGCCGGCGCGTCGTTCCGCGTGCCGCAGCAGACGCGCATGAACCGCCTGCAATTCGGCGACAGCTTCGCCTGGGTTAAGGGCACGCACACGATGAAATTCGGCGGCCAGGCGCAGCGCATTGACTCGGACTTCAACCTCGGTGTTTTTCAATCGGGACGCATCGAATTCATTGAAGACTTCCCGACCTTCGATCACAACGGCGACGGGCGCGTGGATGACAACGACCTGCTGTTTGCCGTGACCCTGCGCAGCGGCAAGCCCGATCAGCCGCTCATCATTCCCGACGCCGACAACAACTACCTTGCCTTCTTCGCGCAAGACGATTGGAAGGTCACCCCGGAACTGACGCTCAATATCGGCCTGCGCTACGAGCTAGACACCGATGTCAAGAACGTCAGCCGCACGGGTGAGCTGAACCCGCTGATCCTGCCCTTCCTGTCCGGCACTCGTCACCGCGACAAGAACAACTTCGGCCCGCGCCTCGGCTTCAACTGGTCGCCCAATGGCCGCCTGAGCCTGCACGGCGGCTATGGCATCTACTACGACCGCGTGACGCTGGAGATTCAATCGCTCGAACGTGGCCTCGACGGGCGGGCTTTGCCGATTGAGGTGCGCGCCGGCAACCTCTTCTTCCTCGACCCGGCGACCGGCCACTTTCCGCCGTTCGCGCCGACTACGAGCAATCCCTTCACCGGCTTCATTCTGCCCGGCGCCGGCGCCGGCGGTATCAACATCATCGACAACCGCTTGCAGAACCCGATGGTGCAGCAGACCAACATCGGTATCCAGACGGAATTCGCGCGCGACTTTGCCCTGCGCGTTGATTACCTGCACAACTTCGGCACACATTTCATCATCGGGCGCACTATCGGCACGGTCTTTAACCCGGTCGTCGGCGGGCCGGATTCGGTCGTTAACCTCGAATCGAGCGTCAAGACGAAGTACGACGGCCTGCTTGTCAGCTTGGAAAAACGCTTCGCCCATCATTACCAACTACGCGCCGCCTACACCCTGGCGAAAGCTTTCAACTACGCCAACGACGATCAAATCCCCTTTGCTAATGGGCCGATCAATCCGAACAACCTGCAACTTGAATATGGCCCGACGCCGAACGATCAGCGCCACCGCTTCACCTTTTCCGGCGTCTTCGAGCTGCCCGCAGGCTTTATGCTTGCTCCGATCTGGACGTTTGCCTCCGGTGTGCCGATGGACATCTTGTTGCCCGATGGCAGCAGGCGCATTCCGACTTTGCAGCGCAATGCCGGCGGCCGCCTCTTCCACAGCGGCGCGGAGCTGAACGCCTTCATCCGCGAGGCCAACGCCGGCGGCGGCATTAACGGCGAGCCGCTGCCGCTGGTGCGTGACGACGCGAGCTTCAATGACAGCTTTAATTCGCTCGACCTGCGGCTGTCGAAGCGTTTCCGCTTCGGCGAACGCATCCAGCTTGAGCCGATCATCGAAATGTTTAATGTGTTCAACGTGACCAACATCCTCGGCGCCTCGACGGTCAATTATGCGGGCCGCGCCAACGCCCTGGTGCGCGACAGCAACGATCCCGGCAGTCCTGGATTCTTGAAGTCGTCGAGCTTCGGGCAGCCGGTGACGACTGCCGGCGGCGTCTTCGGGTCGGGCGGCCCGCGTGCCGTTCAGCTCGCGGCGCGCTTTACTTTCTAAAGCTATCAGGCAGGACGTGCGGGCCTCTGTAGAGCAAACGAAGCGAGCGTCCCGTGCGCCCTGCCTGATCTATCCTTGCCAGAGGAAACCAGCCAATGACGTGGATTAAAACCGTTCTGATGAGCGAAGCCGATGAGCGCCTGCGCCGCGCCATTGAGATGGAACAGTTGCTCTACCCGCAAGAGTACGCGACGCCCGTGCATCCGACCGGTGATGGCACGTCGGGCATCGTCGCTTCACATACCTTGATCCCCGACGCGCTCTACCACGCCTTCTCGACCTTCGGCGCGTTGATGTCGTCTGATCTGCCACTGACGCGGGCGCAGCACGAGATGATCGCCACGATGGTCTCAGTGACCAACCGCTGCCATTACTGAATCGAATCGCACGCAGAGTTTCTGCGTCGAGTCACACTTGATGAAGCGATGGTGCGGGCGCTCAAGGAAGACTACAAGAACGCGCCGCTCGCCGACCAAGACCGCCGCATGCTCGATTACGTCATCCAATTGACCAAAGACGCGACGCGCATCTCGCCTGACGACCACGCCGGTTTGCGCGAAGTCGGCTTTGACGACCGCGCCATTTTGCAGATCACCTTGATTGCGTCTTGGTTCAACTACATCAATCGAGTCGCTGACGCGCTGGGCGTCGGGCGCGATTGAGGAGTGACGCGGGGACACGGCGACGCGGTGAGGGAAAGACTCGGAGGCTAACTGTTTGTCTTCCTTTTGCCGCGTCGCCGCGTCGTTTTCGGGCCGGTTCGTCACTCGATCAGGCCGGTTTGTCACAAGTTGTTTGGTTGTTTCGCCCCACAGCGTAGAATAGATCGGCTGCACCAGTTGTGTTGTTCGGATTTCGTCAGCAACCACGCTGCTGCGAGAGTCACGCAGCCAATCTCGCGCCACGTGCGTCCAGACAGATAAAGCCGTTCGCTCAGTTTAGCAATCGAGGTTGTGAGGCGCGCGCCGCCGGGCTGTGCTATGGTTAACTGGCCCCGTGGCGTGGAAACCATTATGAAAGCCGGAAGATTATTCGACCGCCGCTGGCTACGTGCCTTCTTCATCATCGGCGTCTGGACGCTGTTTGGCGTCTTCCTCGCCAGTCAATCCACGCTCGCCTTCAGCCGCAGCGTCCGCCCCTTTAGCTGGCAGCGCATTTTGCTGGTCGAGATGTCGTTTGCCTACATCTGGGCGGCGCTGACGCCGCTGGTGCTGTGGCTGGCGCAGCGCTTTCCGCTTGAGCGCGGACGCCTGACGCGCAGCCTCACGGTTCACGTTCTCGCTTCGATCATCCTCGGCTTTGCGACGCGCGCCTTCCGCGATTTGACGTTCGTCTACTTCGTCTCGGGCTACGACGGCGCGCTGCCGTGGACGAAGCTCTTCTTCAACGGCTATCTCTTCTTCGACTACGGCACGTTGCTCTACTGGCTGATGCTGCTGGTCAGCTACGCGACGAATTATTACCGCCGCTATCGGACTGGCGAGATTCGCGCCACCCGCCTTGAAGCGCAACTCGCGCAGGCGCAACTGCAAGCGTTGAAGATGCAGTTGCAACCGCACTTTCTCTTCAACACCTTGCATTCGATCTCGGCGCTGGTTCACAAAGACCCGCAGGCGGCGGATAAGATGATCGCGCGGCTCGGCGACTTTCTGCGCCTGACGCTCGACAGCGCCGGCGTTCAGGAAGTGCCGCTGCGCCAGGAACTGGAATTCCTGAAATCCTATCTCGACATCGAGCGCATACGCTTCAAAGACCGCCTGAGCGTCGAGATGGACATCGAATCGCAGACCTTAGAAGCGCGGCTGCCGAATCTCATTCTGCAACCGATTGTCGAAAACGCCATCCGTCACGGCATCGCGCCGCACATCGCCGCCGGGCGCATCGAGATCGCCGCGCGCCGCTTCAATGGCTCGTTGCAAGTGCAGATCACCGACAATGGGCCGGGCCTCGTCACCAATGGCAATAACGGGCGGATTCTGAAAGAGGGCGTCGGCCTGGCCAACACACAGGCGCGCTTGCAGCAGCTTTATGGAGATGACTCGCGGCTCGATCTGGCCAACACCGCGAGAGGCGGCTTGAGCGTGACGCTCGAAATTCCTTTCAACGCCTCGTGATGCCAGCCCGTCAAATCCTTTTCGCCACAAAGACGCAAAGGCACAAAGAATCACGAAGAGACATCCGTTCAGTCTTCGTGATTCTTTGTGCCTTTGTGGGAGAAAACCGCGAGCCGGCGCTAACGATCCGGGTGGCGCGGGAACTTGACGAACGGCAAGCGCACGCCGCGCACAAAGACGCGGTCGCTGCGCATCTCTGGCGGCGACTCAAAGCCTGTGCTGCCCATCGTCGCGATGATGTCGTCTTGATCAACGCCGTCGCCGCTGATGCCGAGGCCGCCGACCAGCTTGCCGCCTTTGTAGATCGGCACGCTGCCCGGAAATATCTGTATGCCGTTGGCAATCGCAGGCAATGATGGGCATGGCGGCGTCAGCGCATTCGTCAGCGCCGCGGTGTTGCCGCCGATGCCGCGCAGGATGTTGAAGAAGTATTCATCGAGAACCAGATCGAGCTGCAAGCCGTCGTTAAACGGGCTCCATTCATCGATGGGCTTTGAGAACGGCCCGTGCTCGGTTTCGTCAATGCCGTCCGGGAAGAACGGGCGGCTCAGGAAGCCGCCGGCGCGATCCGAGAACGCCACCGAGCCGTCGAGCCGCAAGCCATCTTTGGCTGCCGCGTCTACATAATTGCTGAAGCCCGCCTGCCGCAACCGTATCGCTGCATTCGAGTTGCTGAAGAAAGCCGCCGTGCGCGCTTTCTGCGCCGACACGTCGAAGCCGAAGATCGGTGCGTCAATCGTGCTGAAGATGCCGAGAATCGTGCCGTCCACGTCGCAGACGGTGATGTTGACTTCAGCCGGGCTGTTTTCGGGCTGACGAATCGCGGCGCGCGTCTTGAACGCCTGCGCCGCGGCCTGCACGATGAGCGTCTTGACTTCGCCAGCCGTCAACGCCGAGCCGCTTTTGAACGGGAAGAAGCGATCATCTACGCGGCCCGCGGGGATCGATGCGTCGAGCGTGATGACGCGGAACTTCGACGCCTGACTGCCTCGCACCGCTGCCGGCGCAAGGCCGAGGCAGGTGTTGAGCGAGCCGTTGAGCTGCCCGAACGCCGGCACCGAAGTCGATGCAGGCATCTGGGCGTTGACGTAGGGGAAACGGATGCCGTTGACGATGATTTTATCACCGGTAATCGCGTCGGGCGCTTCAAAGCCGCGCGTCGCCGCCACCGCGATCAGTTCTTCCGCCGGCACGTCTTTATCCGAAGGGTCGGGGTCAAGCGTGTAATGGCCGTCGCCTTCGATGCCGATGCCGCCGACTTTGACGCCGTTCTTGTAAAGCGGCAGCCCGCCCGGATCGGCAGAAAGACCCAGTGGTGAGCGCGCATTGACGTCACTGCACAGGAACTGCGAGAACTGCACGCCGAACAGTGGCCCGCTGCCTTGAAAGTGGACGCCGGGCGGGAAATGCTCCTGAACGATGAAGCTGGCCGTGCGCGTGCTGAAGGCATGGCCCTGGCTGCTCAGGAATGATCCGGTCACGGCTTTCGAGATCGCCGCCGTGCAGGCCGGCACGGTGACGCCTTCAAGGCCGCCGCGCGGCCCGCGGTTCGGCAAAGTCACTGTCGTATTGGCATTCGCGCCATTCATCGAGAAGACGCCCAAGACGTTGCCTTCTTTGTCAACCACGGCGATGGTTGATTTCAAGCTGCTGGCGTCGGCCTGGGCGGCAGCCTGGGCGATGATCTGTTTAACATCGGTGTCGGTGAGCTGGCTGTCGTCGCTGGCCGCAACTTCGAGGTGCGCCGAGACGCTGCTGCCATCGGGATTGGTGATGGTCACGTCAATGCCGCCCGCGAGATCGCTTTCGGCGACGCCAGTGACAAAAATCTTCGACGCGCTCTTGACCTTGACGCTGCCAAAAGCGAGCGCCTGGCCGGCGGCTGAGCGCAGGCTGATGCTGGCGCCCTTCTGAAAATTCGCGCCCTTGATGACGAGTCGCCCCTGGCCGACGTCAAAGGCGCAAGCCTGGATGTTGATTGTCGGCGATTGCGCCGTCTGGGTCAGGGAAGCGAGCGTCTGACCGGTAAAACCGATCAGCACGACGGCAAATAACAGGCTTTGCAGTTTGAGAGATGTGAGTCTCTTGAACATCTTCGCGCTCCGTATGGTTGATGACTGTGCAGAAAACAAAATGATTAATGACCAAACGGCGGCAAGTTTACTCAAAGTCGCTTTCAGTTGCAAGCGACGACCGCTGACTACCCAGAGCTGTAACAAAGTAGGGGCAGCCACGAGGGCCGCCCTGATCGCCTGTCGGCGATGAATCGTCATGGCCGATAGGCCATCCGGGCCGCGGACTTGCCCTACCCTACATCATGGCGCAATCGCGCAAACGACCTGGTTACAGCCCTGGTAGTTGGCGGTCGCGCTTGACTTTGAAAAATTGAAATGATATTTTCCGGCGCGTATCACCCAGCAGTGTTGCAGTAGTAGTAGTCTATAAAAACAGGTTATTTGTGCTAAGGAACTGATCTAAAGATAGAAGTTCCTCACTCTCTTGCACCTCGTCGTCTGACCGGCATCCCGGTTTAGATCGCGGCTGTCCCTGGTTGCTTTCGCGGTTGAGAGGGATTGAATGCGGTTCAAGCTCACTGTTGTTGCACTGTATATATTTTTGGCGCTGGCGCTCGCCGTCGGCTTGCGCCACACGGCGGCTTATTCCGGCGAGCGGGTGGATGTGCCGCAAGACGCGGCGCAGCGGGCCGCCATCAGCCTCGACGCGACCAACGGCAGGCGCGGCCTGGTCTTATTCCATCATCGCGGCCATGAATCGTTAGAAATTCGCAGCAACTTCGACGCGCCATACCTCAACAAAGAGGCCGGCTCGATGAATTGCGTCGTCTGTCACCACCGCCGCGATACCGCCGACCCCGCACGGCCCGACACGACGGACGTCGCCGACCGCAAACAGTTTCAAAACTGCAAAGCCTGCCACAAAGTTGACGAGGCCGACCCATCACAGTTCGTTGATCGTGAAGGCTACATCCTCAACGCCCGCGAAGCCTATCACCGCCTCTGCGTCGGCTGTCATATGCAGAAACAGGAGATGGTGGCGCGCGGCGAGTACAAGGTCGTTGATCGGCTGCCTATCAAATGTAGCGAGTGTCATAAGCTTGGCCAGAGCGACGAAGAGTACGAGGCGCGCAGCCGGCGTCCTGAGCCTGAGCCCGACGCGGTGCCCTACGAAAACCGCCCGTGGCCGCCCGATTACAGCAAAGCGCCAGTCGTGCCGACGACGCATTACGACCCGGTTGGCTATGCCGGCTCGTCGCACATCGGCACGCCGGCTCAGCAGAGCGGCAACTTCGAGCCTATCACCGACCGCTGGCGCGTCGGCTTCCCCGGTCACGACATCGAGCCGCGTTACGCGCCGGGGCACATCTATAACCCCTATCGCCAGAACGTCTTGAAGGCCGATTACCCGATACTCGGCCAGCATAACTTCTTCTTGCTCACCGCCGAGAGCGAGTCGTTCCTGAACGCCAGGCGCATCCCCGTGCCGAGCAACGTGGCGGCGCAACGGCCCGACAGCGAAGAGTTCTTCGGGCGCGGCGGCCAGTACTTTTTCAATCAAAACTTCATCCTGTCGATGGAGTTGTTCAACGGCGACACCTCGTTCAAGCCGGTAGATTGGCGCGTCCACGTCACCCCGGTCTTCAACATCAACTATCTGCACACGCAGGAGAACGGACTGGTCAACGCCAACCCGGCGCGCTTGAACACGCGCACAGACGGCTACATCGCCCTGCAAGAAGCCTTCGGCGAATATCGGTTGGGCGACACGACGAAGGTCATCCCCTTTCTTGGCGGCGGGCGCAAAGGCGACAAGAAGAGCCCGTTCTTCGACACGACTTCAATCCGTGCCGGTATTCAACCGTTCATCTCGGATTTTCGCGGCTTCATCTTCAGCGACGTAAATCTCGGCGCGCGCGTCTTTGGCAATTACGCCAACAATCGCTACCAGTACAACATTGCCTACTTCTACATGCTGGAGAAGGACACCAACAGCGAGCTGAACACGCCGCACTTCCGCGATCAGACGGTGTTGATCGCCAACCTCTTCCGGCAGGACACGCACTGGCACGGCTACACGTCGCAGTTCAGCTTCCACTACAACGACGACCGTCCGAGCCGCCACTTTGATGAGAATGATTTTCTCGTGCGCCCGGCCTTGATCGGCAGCGTCCGCCCGCACGGCGTCAAGTCGTACTACCTGGGCTGGACGGGTGACGGTCACATGGGCAAGTGGAACATCACCCACGCGCTCTATCAGGCGCTCGGCCATGACTCGGACAATCCGATTGCCGGTCGCGAGATTGACATTAACGCGCAGATGGCGGCGGTCGAGCTATCCTTAGACCGCGACTGGCTGCGCTTCAAAGGCTCGTTCTTCTTCGCTTCAGGCGACAAGCAGCCGTTTGACGGCACCGGGCGCGGCTTCGATTCGATCCTCGACCACCAGGAGTTTGCCGGCGGCGGCTTGAGCTTCTTCAACTCGCAAGCCATCCCGCTGACGAACACCACGGTGCTGCTGACGACGCCCGGCAGTTTGCTTCCGGCCCTGCGCAGCAGCAAGACCGAGGGCCAGTCAAACTTCGTCAACCCCGGCCTGTTCCTTTACAATCTCGGCGCCGAGGCCGAGCTGACGCCGAAGCTGCGAGCCATTTTGAATGCCAACTACTCGCACTTCCACCACACCGAGTCGCTGTCTGAGCTGTTGTTCCAGCCGGACATTCGCAAGCGCATCGGCTTTGATTACGGCGTCGGCGTGCTCTACCGCCCGCTGCTGAGCGAGAATTGGATCGTTTCAGCGGGCTATTCGTCGCTGATACCGGGAAGCGGCTTTACAGACATCTACAGCTCGAATTGCAACGGCCAGAACTGCGGCCAGAAGCGCAAGGTACTCTATTCGGCCTTTGTGAAGTTGAAGTTCGTTTATTGATAGCGGAACAAGGAAGCCGCCGAGCATCAGGGAGAGCAAGAACAGAGCGAGATTAAAAGTATGGGGCTACAGGCGAGATGCACATGCAGGCAAGAGGGCATTCCGGTCAGAGCAAAGTCCCGTTAGGGACGAAATGTTTATAGTACTGTGTGGCTAGATTTGATCAAGCTCCGTTAGGAGCGAAATGTCGAAGATGGCAAACACATTCACACAGATTTATATACAGGCCGTTTTTGCCGTCGCGGGTCGAGAATGTTTGTTACGGAGAGAGCATAGGGAAGAGTTACACAAATACATCACCGGCATCGTGCGCAATAATGGTCAAAAGCTGATCGAGATAAATAGTATGCCTGATCATATGCACATTCTGATTGGACTGAAGCCAAGCATGGCGTTATCTGATCTGGTGAAGGATATCAAAGCTGATTCGTCGGGCTTCATCAATGAGAAGAAGTGGGTCAAAGGCAGATTCAACTGGCAGGAAGGGTACGGCGCATTTTCATATTCACATTCTCATCTCGATACGGTGATCAGATATATCCGCAATCAGGAGGCACGCCATTCAGCCAGGTCTTTCAAAGATGAGTATATGACTCTGTTGCGCAAGTTTGACATTGCCTTTGATGAAAAGTATGTTTTCGAATTTGTTGATGGTCAATGACGGACATTTCGCCCCTACGGGGCTTGGATGTTTTTCTTGCAGGGTACTATAAACATTTCGCCCCTACGGGGCCGCCGGTTTATGCCGCCCGGCCGACCGTTACGGGGTTGAACTTCAAAGGTTTTAAGAAAGCGCGCTGCTTATTGATATAGCAGCGCGAAGGGCTACCGGCGGGAGTGAAGATGAAAGCAGCGAATCGCAGCGCGTTAAAACTGATTGTGACCCTGACGCTCGTTTGCCTGTACTCGTTCGTCAGCTTTGCCGATTCAGGCAAGCCTGCCGGCCCGCCGCCGCCCGCCAGCGATTCAACGACGCCCGCACACGGGGAACTGACCGATGCGGCGGCGCAAGCCACCGCGCCCTGTGACCCGACGGCAGTCAAGGCTTCGCTTTTCGGCATGACGCCCGCGGAAGCCGAATGCCGCAGCAGCGGCTGCGTCACCTGCCACCGCGGCATCGAAGATATTCACAACTACAAAGTCAACCTCGGCTGCATCGATTGTCACGGCGGCCACGCCGAAATCCGGCGGCCCGACGGCGTGCAGAAAGGCTCTGCCGAATACCGCGCCCTGCAAGACAAAGCGCACGTCCTGCCGCGCAACGCTTCGCTATGGAAGACGGCGGCCAACCCGGCGCGCACTTATGCCGAGATCAACAATGAAGACCCGGCCTTCGTCCGCTTCGTCAATCCCGGCGACCTGCGCGTTGCCGCGATGAGCTGCGGCACCAGTGAGTGCCACACCCGCGAAGTCCACAACGTCGGCAAGAGCATGATGACTACGGGGGTAATGCTCTGGGGCGCGGCGCTGTATAACAACGGCGGCTATTCGTTCAAGAATTATCGCTGGGGCGAGAGCTATTCTCCTGACGGCAAGCCGCAGCGCGTCATCACCATTCCGCAGCCGACCGCTGAAGAGACGCAGAAGAAAGGCGTGTTGCCATTCCTCGATCCGCTACCGCGCTGGGAAATTTCGCACATGGGCAACATCCTGCGGACGTTTGAGCGCGGTGGCCGCAAATCCGCCGAAGTCGGGCTGCCGCTCTCCGAAGAATCGCCCGGCAAGCCGACGCAGAACCTCTTGAGCCCGCGCGGCCTCGGGACACTGCTCAGAACCGACCCGGTCTATCTCGGCCTACAGAAGACACGACTGCTCGACCCGATGCTGGGGATGATGGGCACCAACGACCAGCCGGGCGATTACCGCTCGTCGGGCTGCACCGGCTGTCACGTTGTCTATGCCAACGACCGCGATCCGCTGCACGGCGGACCGAACGCCGAGAAGTATGGCCACGACGGCGCGACCCATACCGATGACATCGCGCTCAAAGAAGCTCGCGACAGCGGCGAGCCCGGCCACCCGATCAAACACCAGTTCACTCGCGCTATTCCTTCGAGCCAGTGCGTCGTCTGTCACATGCATCCGGGGACGCTGGTGATGATGAGCTTCTACGGCACGACGTGGTGGGACCTGGAGACCGACGGCGACAAGGGCATGTACCCTGAAAAGCAGAAGCCGCACTCGCCCGGCGAAGAACAGGCCATCCTGATGCGCAATCCCGAAGAGTCGGCGTTGCGCGGCAACTGGGGCTCCGTAGATTTCCTGCGCGGCCTGCGCGATTCGATCAACCCGAAGCTGACGCGCACGCAGTTCGCCGACTTCAACGGCCACGGCTGGATTTTCCGCGATGTCTACAAGACCGACCGCAAGGGCAACTTCCTCGATGCCAACGGCGAGGTCGTCAATGATGTGAATGCGGCGAAGCTCAAAGAGGCCGCCGAAGGGCCTGCGAAAGCCGGCCTGCCGGTTCACCTGAAAGACATCCACATCGAAAAGGGTATGCATTGTGTGGACTGTCACTTCAAGCAGGACAATCACGGCAACGGCAAGCTCTACGGCGAGGTGCGCAACGCCGTAGAGATCGATTGCGTCGACTGTCACGGTACGATCAGCGAGCGCGCCGACCCGACCAATCCGAACGCGCGCACCTCGGCTGAATATCAAAGGGCGAAAGCCGGCAACCGGCTGATGCCCGACCGCTTCACCCAGAAAGATGTTGAGGACGCGTCCAAATCCGGCACCCGCATGCTCGATTACCGCGAGCTGCAATGGCGCAAAGACCGCTTCTTCAAAGACGCACAGGGCAATCTCTGGCAGCGCGCCGCCGTCAGCCGCGATGCCGACGGCAAGCCTGTGGTCTGGCGCGTCAAGCAGGTGGCCGACACCGTCAACCCGGCCAGTCCCGACTATAACGAGAAGGCGGCGCTGGCCAAGACCATCCAGACCGACAACAAGACCTGGGGCGGCGTACCCGCGGACGAAACGAAGCTCGCGCATGCCAACTCGTCAATGACCTGTTTCAGTTGTCACACGTCGTGGACGCCAAGCTGTTTCGGCTGTCACTTGAAGATGAAGGCGAATCAAGAGCGCGGCATGCTGCACAACGAAGGCGAGGAGGAATTGCGCAACTGGACATCATACAACTTCCAGACGCTGCGCGATGATGTCTTCTTGCTTGGCCGCGATGGCACGGTCACCGGCAAACGCTTCGCACCCATCCGCTCGGCCTGCGCCATCTTAGTCAGCTCACAGAACCAGAACCGCGAGTGGATTTACTCGCAGCAGCAGACCGTGTCCGAAGAAGGCTACAGCGGCCAGTCGTTCAGCTCGTCCTTCCCGCACACCGTGCGCACACGCGAAACGCGCGGCTGCGCGGATTGTCATTTGTCAGAGAAGAACGACAACAACGCTTACCTTGCCATGACTTATATGCAGGGGACGAACTTCTATAACTGGATAGGCCGCTACTGCTACGTCGCCACAGGCCGTGAAGGTTTTGAATCCATCGTCGTCACCGAGCGCACCGAGCCGCAGGCGGTCATCGGCAGCTTCCTGCACAAGCTGGCTTTTCCCGAAGAGTGGGAGCATCACCAGGAGCATCACCAGGAGCTTGAGGAGGCGTACGAACATCCCGGCAATGACATTCTGCGCGGGCTGAATCCGCTCGCCCCGGAACAGACCGAAGTCTTAAACGTGCAGCTTCGCGGCGAATATCTCTACGCCGCGACCGGCAAGGGCGGTCTGCGGGTTTACGATGTGGCGAACATCGATCAGAAGGGTTTTTCAGAGCGCATGACGACGGCGCCGGTTTCGCCGCTCGGCCAGCGCTTCTACGTCAACACGAAGTACGCGACCGCCGTGGCTTCGCCTTCGACGCTTGCGGTTGACCCGACGGCGTCGCTGCCCGCTGAGTTGTTGAAGAAGTACGGCGTCAACAAGCTGCGCATCCACCGCCCCGAAAACGAAGAGGCGGTCTACCGCGACGACAAGCAGCCGATTCACCCGCTCTACGCCTTCCTCTACGTCACAGACAAGTACGAGGGACTGATTACGGTCGTTGCCGCGACGCTGCTCGACGGCGACCCGCAGAACAACTTCCTGCGGCGGGCGCTGACCTGGAATCCGAACGGCGTGCTGAACGGCGCTAACAACATCACGATTGCCGGCACGCACGCTTACATCACCTGTGACCGCGGGCTGGTTATCGTTGACATCAACAACCCGTTCGAGCCGAAGGTGGTTGCCGAAGTCGGCGCACCGGCGTTGAAGAACCCGCACGCCGTGCAGATTCAATTCCGCTATGCCTTCGTCTGCGACAGCGACGGCGTGAAGGTGATTGATGTGACCGACCCGGCCAAACCGCGCGCCGTCGAAGGTGCAGGGGTGCCGCTCGCCGAAGCGAATAATATTTATGTGGTACGCACCTATGCTTACGTCGCGGCGGGCCGTCAGGGGCTGGCCATCATTGACGTAGAGAATCCTGAAAAGCCGCGCCTCGATCAGATGTTCGACGCCGGCGGCAAGCTCAACGACACCCGCGATGTGAAGGTCGGCATGACCAACGTGAGCCTCTTCGCTTACATCGCCGACGGCAAGAACGGTCTGCGCGTCGTGCAGTTGACGTCGCCCGAAACGCGCCCAACCAACTACGGTTTCAGCCCGCACCCGACGCCGCAGTTGATTGCTTCGGCGCACACCAAGGGGCCGGCGCTGGCGGTTTCAGAAGGCATTGATCGCGACCGCGCCATTGATGAGAGCGGCAATCAACTGGCGGTCTTCGGTCGTCGTGGCGCGCGCCCGATGAACTTCACCGAATTGCTGCGGCTGTACACGCTCAACGGCAATCTGTTCACGGTTCCTGACATACAGGATCGCGACAGTAAGAACAACCGCGACATCCGGCGCGTCTACGGCTCGCCGCGGATGATGGATGAGGGAAGATTGAAACCACTGATGAACACCGATGAACACCGATAGGAGAGAAAGAGCTATCGGACTTATGTTCCGAGCTTTCTGATCTGTGTTTATCTGTGTTCATCTGTGGTTCCATTCAGAGGAGCGAATGAAGCTGAAGCTGGCAACCTTGATCGCCTACTTGCTGCTGATGGCCGCGCCGGCGGCGTTCGTGGTTCGGTCTGCGCCCGCGCAGGACAATGCCATGAAGCCGGCTTGCGACAAGGCCGGCAAGTGCGGCGACCCGGCCAATCACGTCATCACGCTCGACCTCAAGGGCGTTCAGGGCAAAGTTTGCTTCGCGCACAAGACGCACGAAAAGTACATCAATCCCGATTCGGAGTTCGTCCATACGACCGCGAAGGGCGCCGAGTGCATCGGCTGTCACCACCGGCGCAACGAGGTGAGCGATGCGCCGACGCTGTGGAAGTGCGATTCATGCCACCGCAGCGAAAGCACGCCGACCAACCCGCGCAATCACGAAGGCGACGAGATGTATAACAAGCGCGTCTTCCACGAGCTATGCATCGGCTGTCATCAGGCGACCAACGCGCAGGCCGATAGCCGCTGCAAAGCGCCCGTCGCCTGTACCGAATGTCATGAACCGGGAACCGGGGTGCCGCGCGCAGTGCGGAGTCAGTAACCAAGGAGGAGCCATTGGCGAGAGCGGGGATTAAAAGTAGCGTGCTCGTGCTCGGCTGCGTGCTGGTGTTGGCGGCGTTTATCGGGTCGCGGCCTTCGCGCGCCGATGAATCCCGATTGCCCGAGCCTCAGCGCGGCGCGCGCGCCGGGGGGCCGCCGCGCTTTCCGCACAAACAGGCGAAGCACCGCACCGTCAATTGCGCTAGCTGTCACCTCGGCGCTAAGCGAGACGCCACGCAGAGCGACCGCCCGGTGGCGAAAGACTTCCCGCACGCCGCCTGCGTCGGCTGCCACCAGAACTTCGCGGCGGAATTCTTCAAGTACGGCGTCGCCGGCTCGAACCGCTTTTGCGGCATCTGCCATATGCCGGGGCGCTCGACGGCAAGCCCCGAATCTTTGCGCACAGACTTCACCAGTCCTGAGATGAAGCGCTTTACCGAGTTCGAAGACATCTTCGGCCACAAAGCGCACCAGCAGCCCGTCCGCTCTGATATTCAGCTCAGACCTGTGCGCGGCGCGGCGCCATTCAGCGTTGGCTCGCGTCCGCTCTGCACCAGTTGTCATGCGCCGATCCGCGAAGCCTCTGCCGATGCTAAGGACATGCGAACAGAGATGGACCATCCGACCTGCTTCGTCTGTCACGGCGGCTCTTCGACGAAGCTGCGGGCGCTGAGCGAGATCAACCGCTTCCCTTATGAAAACGATTGCAAGGGCTGTCACGGACTGATCGAAGGCGAGGCGGGGGCGGCCCACGTCGAGATGTTCGGATCAATCAAGAAGTTCCGGCACTACATCGATCACGACATCGATATCCGCCCGAAGAAGAAGCCCTGGACGCCGCCGACGGCGCACGATTATCTTTGCTCGGACTGTCACAGCCCGATCAGCGAAACGACGGCGCTCAGCCAGATCACCTTGCCGCAGGCCGGCTATTGTAATCAATGCCACCAGGCGAGAAAGCCGGGCCTGCCCGACCGGTTGAGCGCGCCGGATTTGAACAAGCTCGGCAAGCGGCCATAAAGCAGAAGGGCAGGGGAGCATAGGGAGAAGAAGTTGAGCGCGGAAATCTCTTGCCGCTCTCAACTCGATAGATTCGGCAGACTCGGTAGACTTTTTGAGAATGAAAAACGACACCGCAAAACTGCTCAAGCTCGTCGTCGCGATGCTTGCCCTGACGCTGTTCGTCAGCTTCGCGGCATGTCGCAGCACGAAACAAAACCTCAACAAGCCGCCCGACAATGCCAACGCCGCGGCCCCGGCTCAGCCTGTCAGCCAGTCGGCCTTCGATATCGTTGACTCGAAGGTGATCGAAAAGGTCTCGCCCTTCGATCATAACCGCAAGGAGCATCAGACCAGGACCAAGGATTGCGCCTTTTGCCATCAGCGCAAAGACAACAACGCGACGCCCATATTTCCGAGCCACCCGGCCTGCATTGAATGTCACCAGAAGGATTTTACCAACCGGCAATCCCGCATGTGCGAGGTCTGTCACACGACGCCTGTGGACGCCAAGGGCACGCTCATCGAGTTCCCGAAGAAACAATCGGAGTTTGGCCTGAAGGCTTTCTCGCACCGTCAGCACGGCGACGCCGACAAGATGAAAGGCCAGATGGCCGACAGCCCCGGCGCGCCGGCTTGCGACAAGTGCCACAGCTTCGACCAGGCGAAGGTCGTCGCCGCCTTCCCGCACCACCCCGAATGCTATGCCTGTCATGCGCATCAGGCGAATCAGACGACGCAGGTCGGGCAGATCAGCAAGACCCTCGGCGATTGCGGCACCTGTCACGTCAAGAAAGATCAGGCGCTCGCGTTTACCCGTGGCACAGGGCGGGCGTTGGCGCTTTACAACTTTCGCCACGGGCCGCATCTGGCCAAGAGCGGCGACTGTAGCAAATGCCACAAGACGACCGAGGCGCCCGAAACCCAGGCGCGCGCCGACATCGCCGAGATCAATGTGGCGCGCGGTCAACGCCACCATTCGGCTTGTTGGCAATGCCACGTCCCGGCGCGCGAGAACGCTTGCACCAAGTGTCACAAAGGGTCAGTGCCATTCTGAGGGGCTAGGGGCTAGGGACTAGAGGGAAACAGCAGACGTAGGGCTTGTTCTTCCCTAGTCCCTAGCCCCTAGCCCCCTCATCCGTGTATACTCTCTGACCAGCCAATCCACAGAGGCTTTGGAAGATCATTCATACGAACCCATTTTTATGAAAAGGTAGTCTATGCCGCGAGAACATACGAGTCGCCGCGAAGTCCTTAACGCCATCCAGACGCTGCCGTCGATCCGCGATCTGCTGGCCGTCACCGAGGGCCACTTCGAGCATGAGCTCGATCTGGAGGTCTCGGTCTACGGGCGCAATTACAATGGCAAGAAGGTAGGGCCATACGTGCGTTTGCTGACCTACGAGCCGGGCGAGCCGATCATCAGCTCCGGCGACTGGGGCGGCAATACGTTTTACATCGTCGTCAATTCACACGCCGACGTCTTCATCAACGCGCCAAACGGTCAGACATTGAAGGTCAGCGAGCTGGCTCCCGGCCAGCAGTTCGGTGAGATGAGCGTGCTGGCCGGCGTGCCGCGCAATGCGACGGTACGATCCGCCGCCCAACAGCCGACACAGATCATGGAGGTGCAGCGGCCCGCCTTGCGCCTGCTGCGCAAGATCAAATCGTTCGCCGACGCGCTCGATTCGACCTATCGCCGCCACGGGCGCGACAACATCCTCGACGCCCTGCGCACGCGCCTCAGCCTGACCCCTGAGCAGGTGCAGGAACTCAAGAACATGTCGCTGTTCCGCGTCTTCTCGAAGAACCACATCCTCTTTCGCGAGGGCGCCGCGAATGATCGCGTCTATGTCATTCAGAGCGGCTGGCTGCGGCGCGTCAATTATCCCAACGGCCAGAAGACGGAAGATTATCTCGGGCGCGGCTTCGCCTTCGGGGTGGACGGCATCCTGAAGAACACCACCTGGCCGTGGACAGTGACGCTGATGGGGCGCACAGAGGTGCTGGAAATATCCATCTCCAAGCTGCGCCAGAACACCGTACTGCGCGAGGCACTGGCGCGCGGACTCGGCGAACTGGGGCCGCCCGCCACCCAGGCGCGCGTCAGCCCGAAGCCGGTCGTGCGCGGCAAGATGCTCGCCGCGCAGCAGGCGTTGATCGATACGGGCCTCGTGGATGGCACCAACCTGCTGGTGATGGACATGGATTTGTGTGTGCGCTGCGGCAACTGCTCGCTGGCGTGCCACAAGATTCATGGCCAATCGCGGCTGGTAAGGCGCGGCATTCAGGTGACGCGGCTACAAGCACCGCGCCCGAGCGCCGTGCAGAGCATCCTGTCGCCTTCGGTCTGTATGCATTGCAAAGACCCCGAATGTCTGACCGGTTGCCCGACGGGCGCCATCGGGCGCTTCGGCAGCGGCCAGATTGATATCAATAAATCGACCTGTATCGGCTGCGGCGATTGCGCCACGCAATGCCCGTACAACGCCATCTCGATGATCCCGCGCCGCGACAAGGCGAGCGAACAGAAAGTCACCTTTGCCACCAAGCTGCAAGATTACATGCGCATCGGCACAGACCCGCTGCCGCCGGCCATCGAGGCGACCGACGATCTCGTCGCCGTCAAATGCAACCTCTGCAACAACACGACGATCAACCCCGAAGGCAGCAAGCGGCAGGTGTACAGTTGCGAAGAGAACTGCCCGACGGGGGCGCTGGCGCGCGTCAGCCCGATTCAATACTTCAACGAGATCGGCGCCATTCAGGGCTTGATGGTGATGGATCGGACGCACGCGATGGGGCGCAACATCCATCGCTCGGACCCGCCGCGCCGCCTGAGCCACATACTTGGAATCGTGCTGACCGTGCTGCTCACCGCAGGGACGATTTATGGCCTGCGGCGCTACGGGCTCGGCGAGCGGCTGGTGAGCTTCTTGAACATGCGCTGGATCACCGGGCTCGTCGGGCTGGTCGGTATCATCGGCGTCATGCTCTATCCGATGCGGCGCAAAGTTTATACACGGCGCAAGGGGCCGCTGCGCTACTGGCTGCTGTCGCACCTTTATCTGGGCGTCATCGGCGGCATCATGATCTTGCTGCACGGCGGCACAGACGCGGGCGGGCCGCTGACTGCGGCACTGATGATCAGCTTTGATCTGGTGATCTTGACCGGCCTCTTCGGCATCCTGGCCTATCAGGTGGCGCCGCGAATACTGACGAAGATCGAGGGCTCGCCGCTGCTGATTGACGACCTCTTGCAGCGCCGCGACGAGTTACAGAAAGAGCTTGCCGAGATCGGCGCGACGCCCGCCGAACCGCTGCGTGGATTGGTGCGCAACCGCATCCTCCCGCGCTTCACGTCGTTCGGCTTTTTGCTCAGGCAGTATCTGAAGCGCGAGCCGCTAGATGAAATGATTGACGCGGCGAAGCGCGGCGCTGGTGCCGAACATCAGCAGCTACAGAATCAGAAAGAGCGCGACCGCCTGGACCAGGCGATTGAGGCGGCGGTGACGATGCGCCGCGTCGATGCGCTGATCTTCCTGCACCGCGTCTGCAAGTGGTGGCTGCCGCCGCACGTCGCGTCGACGTCGGTGATGCTGGCGCTGATGGTCATTCACATCATTCAGGTAATTTATTACGCATCGCGTTAGTGGTAATGAAAGATATGGCTGCCAAGATTGAGACTTCAAAAAACCGCTTCCTCATCCGACGCCGCGACACGGACACCGCTATTGATGATGTGGTGCTCGAAAGCGAGGGCCTGACCATCGGGCGGCTGGTCAGTAACGATCTGGTGCTGAATCACCGCGCCGTGTCGCGCACCCACGCCGGCATTAAAGAGATTCGCGGCGAGTTCTGGCTGTTCAACCTGTCGCAATCCAACGGCACCGTGCTGAACGGCGAGCTGGTCGAGAAGACGGCGCTCGCCGACGGCGACGTGTTTCGCATCGGCCCGTTCCTGATTCAGGTCAACTATGTGCAGAACGCTCTAGCGCTGGCCGTCGAGCGCGCCCTGGACGCTTCCGCCGAGTGGGAGGCCGGAGCCGTGCCGCAGGCGCAGGGGCCAGGGCCCAGCGAAGAAGGCGTTGCGACGATCATCATGAAGCGACCGCCGAAGCCCGGCTCGCAGACCTTGACCTTCGCCGGCTCGAAGCGACAGGAAGGCACTGGACTGCTGCGCGCCGCGATGCCGGCGCAGGACGAGCAGGCGCTTGACCTCTTCTGGAAGAACCGCAAGCGCGAAGCCGGCAAGATCGCCGCCCGCACATTGCTGCATCCGCGCGGCGGCCAGCGGCTCGGCAAGTTCCAGTTCAACTGGCGACCGACGCGCGATCTGGCGCGGCTGTGGCGCAAGTCCTACTTCTATGTTGGGGCGGCGGCAATCCTGCTGTTGTCGCTGGCGGCGTTCCTGATCTACGAGTCGGCTTATTCGCCCGGCCCGGTTTCCTCGTCGCATGCGAGCATGTTCGCGCCCAATGATCTCGGCAAGCGTAACATCGCCTTACAGTCGAATGGCAATTCCTGCTCGAACTGTCACGGCGTCACCACAGGCATGCAGGACAAGTGCATCGATTGTCACCGCACGCAGGCTTCGCCCACCGTTGCCGCCTTCACGCCGACGATCTACGAGGCGCACGACCGCGAAGGCATCGCCTGTTCGAGCTGTCACACAGAGCATCAGGGCAAAGACATTCACGCCGGGCTGGTGGCTTATCAGCTCTGCGCCAATTGCCACAACGGCGCCTACCCCATCAAGACCGGCGAGCGCGCAGGCCGCCTGCTGCCCGTGCCGCACGGCGGCGAGGTCGGCTACCCGGTCGTCTACGGCAAGTGGCAGTGGAAGCTGACGCCGGATCAGATCAAGCGCAAAGGCTATCCTGACGCCTGGGCGCAGTATGAACCGCGCGACCAGTTCCACGCCGTGCATCAGTTGGGCCGCATGGCCGGGCGCATGAGCTGCGGCGATTGCCACACGCGCGGCGCATTCGGCGACGAAACGTTTCGCACCTCGCCGAAAGACGAGTGCGCCAAGTGTCACGGCGTCAGCTTCACGACGACCAGCGCCACCACGGCGCAGGTCAATTGTAATACTTGCCACGTTCAGCACGGACAGAAGAACGACCTGGCGCGCGTCGTTACAGACAGCGGCAAAGACCCGCAGAAGCTAAAGACCTACCTGGCATCGCTGAACGCCAAGGTGCCGCCGGCAGACCAGCCGCGGCTCGCGACCACCAGCGCGGGCACCGGGCCGGCTGAAGTCCAGCGCCAGAACAAGGCCGGCATCAACACCAGCGCGCCGCGGCAGTTCGGCGGACTGCCGTGGTACATCTGGGTGGGGCTGGTGGGCCTGTTGCCGATTGCCGGGCTGGCGGTGATGGCTTACGGCACGGCACGGCGCAAGTCGCAGTTAGCGGCGGCAACGGCGGTTGTAAAGCAGCCGATTGAGCAGCAGCAGCCCACCGGCTCGATTGACCTGGAGAAAGTCAAAGCCGAAGGGCCGGCCTACCCGCACCCTGTGGTTGACCCTGTGCTGTGTATCGGCTGTCACGCCTGCGTCGAAGCCTGCCCACACGATGTGCTGGCCATCGTCAATGGCATCTCGACACCCATCGCCCTCGACCAGTGCATGGAAGATACCGGCTGCACGGTTGAGTGTCCGACCAGTCCAAAGGCTTGCATCGTCATCAACACCGCAAAGAAGATTGCCAAGCGCAAAGTGCCGGCGCGCGATCAGAAGCTGATGACCAATGTCGAAGGCGTCTATATGGTCGGCGACGTGTCGGGCGTGCCGCTCATCAAGAACGCCATCAACGAAGGCGGCCAGGTGATCGATTACGTCGTCGAAGACCTCAAGAAGGAAGGCGCGAATGGCAACGCCGATTATGAGGTTGCCATTATTGGCGTCGGCCCGGCGGGGCTGTCGGCGGCGGTGCTTGCCAAGCAACGCGGCTTGCGTTACGTCGCGCTTGAACAGGATCAGATCGTCGCCACCATCGCCAATTACCCTGCCGGCAAGTTCGTCTTCTTCAAGCCCGACACGGTTGATGCCAAAGGCGGCATCCCGCTGCCCGGCGTCGGCGATAAGAAGGAATCCATGCTCGACGGCTGGACTAAGACGATGCTGTCGAATGGCGTAGTCATCAACGAGGAAGAGAGCTGCAAAGACATCAAGCGCACCGACGGCATCTTCACTGTGACCAGCGAAAAGGGCAAAGAGAAAGCGCTCGTCAGCTACAAAGCCCGGCGCGTCATCCTGGCCATCGGCAATCGCGGCACGCCGCAGAAGCTGCGCGTCCCCGGCGAAGAGATGAAGATTCCTGTGCCGGCGGAATCCATCGTCGCAAAGCATTGTCCGAAGTGCGGCGCGTCGCGCACCGGCAATCAACAGTTCTGCCCGAAGTGCGGCAGCGCGTTCCCGGCGCGGGTGCGCCCGGCCTTCGACGACTTGAAGGTCAAGTACAAACTCTCTGACCCGGACGATTACAAAGGCAAGCGCTGTATCATCGTCGGCGCGGGCAACTCGGCCATTGAAGCGGCGGTTGACCTGTCAGGATTCAAGCGGGACGGCGACCAGATTACCTTCACTCGCGACAACGAAGTGACACTGCTGGTGCGCAGCGACCTGAAGGGCGATTTGAAGCTCGGCAATAAGATGAACCTCTATGACTGCATCGATGCCGGCAAGATCAAGATGCTGGTTCGACGGGCCATCAAAGAGATCAAGGCCGATGAAGTCGTCCTCGTCGATTCGCGCTCGAACGAGGAGAAAGAACGCTTGAAGAACGATTACATCTTTGCGCTGATCGGCGGCGAAAAGCCGACGAAGTTCCTCGAAGGGCTGGGCATCAAGATCGGTTAGCGGTGTAGCGTTCTGCCATGAAACCTGCGAAGATGTACGGGCGAAAGCCCTGCGCCACCCCGCGATGAAGGAGAAGGACGTTTGAAAGTCAGGCTACTGCCGAGCGCCGCTGGACGCAAGTCACAGTTGCAAGCGTTGACCTCGTTCCTCATCAATGACCGCCTGGCGGTTGATGCGGGCAGCCTCGGCTTTGCGCTCATGCCCGAAGAGATGGGCCAGGTGCATTGTGTGATCATCACGCACGCGCACAGCGATCACACCGCGTCGCTGCCCATCTATGTTGCCGAAGCCTACACGGTGCTAGACGGGCCGGTGATCATTTATGGGCTGGAGCCGGTCGTCGAAGCGCTCAAAGAGCATGTCTTCAATGACCAGATATGGCCGGACTTTCGCAAGATTATGCTGCCCGCGAGCGATCAGCCGACGATTGAGTTTCGCGTCCTGGTGCCGCACGAAACCGTCGAGATCGCCGGCCTGCGCGTGACGCCGATTCCGGTCAACCATGTCGTTCCGAACGCCGGGCTGATTATCGAAGATGACAACGCGGCGGTCGTGTTCACGTCCGACACCTACTGCACAGACGAGCTATGGGCGGCGGCGAAAGAGCGCCCGCATCTGCGCGCCGTCTTCGTTGATGTGTCGTTCCCGAATGAGCTGGGCTGGCTGGCCGAGGCGTCCAAGCACCTGACGCCTGAATTGCTGGCCGCTGACCTGGGCAAGCTCGACCGTGACGTCGAAGTTTTTGCCGTTCACATCAAGCCGACCAACCGGCAAGAGGTGATCCGTCAGCTCGGCGAGTTGCAGATGCCAAAGATCGGCGTCGGCGAAGTTGACCGCGTCTACGAATGGTAAGCGAAACCACTCTTATTATCATAGAAGAAGTATGGCCTCAAAACTGATCGTCACAGACACCCGAACCAATCAATCGTTTGACTTTCAACTGACGCGCGCCGAAATCCGCATCGGGCGGGCCGGCGACCGCAGCGACCTCGTACTGGATGATGGCCAGGTGTCGCGCGCCCACGCCCTCATCAAGCGCACGGCGAACGGCTATGCGCTGGTTGACCTCGAAAGCGCCAACGGCACCTGGATCAACGACCAGCGCGTCAAGGAAAAGCCCCTTTCAAACGGTGACAAGTTCACCATCAGCAAATACAACTTCGAGTTCAAGGTTGGCGGCGACACGACCTCGATCAATTACGAGAACCAAGCCATCGGCGGCACGGTCTTTATGCGCAAGCCGGATGAGCTGGCCGGCGGCGTGCCGAAACTCGACCGCACGGCCCTGGGCGCCGCTGACGCGAGTGGGCAAGCGCTTTACACCTATATCGAAACGCTGCGCAAGAAGGCCGAAACATTGTCGCGCCTCTACGAGTTGAACCAGTTGCTCAGCGGCGACTTCGCGCTCGACGCGATCTTCAAGAAGGTGAGCGAGATGGTCTTCCGCCTGACGCCGGCAGACCGTTTCCTGGTGCTGCTGCGCGACGCCGACAGCGGCGGGCTGGATCGCGTCGCCACCGAGTTCCGCAACCCGGCGCGCGCTACGGCTGGCGAGATCACCATCAGTCGCACAGTGGTTGACCGCGTATTGCAGGAGGGCATTTCGCTGCTTTCGCTCGACACCACGCTCGACCAGCGGCTGGTGGCGGCGCAGTCGATCATCATGCACAACATCCGCTCGGTCATGTGCGCTCCTTTGCTCGGCAGGACTGGAGCGCTCGGCGTCATCTACGTTGACTGCACCGAGCCGATGAAGATCCTGCGCGAAGACGATCTCGACCTGCTGAACGCGGTGGCCGCCGAGGCGTCGATTGCGGTTGACAACGCCATCACGCACAAGCAACTGGTCAGGGAAGAGCTGGCGCGCGCCAAGTATAGGCGTTTCATGGCGCCGCATGTCGTTGACGAGATATTGAAGAACCCCGACGCCTTGAACCTCGGCGGCACGAACTCTTGTGTGACCATGCTGTTTTCCGACGTGCGCGGCTTCACCACGATGTCCGAAGACCTTGAGCCGGACAAAGTTGTGCAGATCTTGAATGAATACTTTGCCGACATGACGCCTATCGTCTTCGAGCATCGCGGCATGCTCGACAAGTATATGGGTGACGGATTGATGGCGCTATTCGGCGTGCCGCTGCAATGCGCCGACGCGGCGACCAACGCCGTTGCCGCGGCCGTCGCCATGCAGCGACGCATGGCGGCGGTCAACCGCGATCTGCGATCAATGGGCATGTCGGATATCGCTATCGGCATCGGCATCAATACCGGCACGGTGACGGTCGGCTACATCGGCTCGGAGGAGCGCACCGACTACACGGCAATCGGCGATGCCGTGAACCTGGCGGCGAGGCTAGAAAAGCAGGCGCAGGCCGGGCAGATCATCATCAGCCGCTCGACACGCGACATCCTTGGCGATGACTTCCCGGTGCGACCGGCGGGCGAGGTCTATGTCAAAGGCAAGGCCCACGTGGTGCAGATTTACGAAGTCCTCTGGAGTGAAGCTCAGACGCGTACGCGCCACACCGATCCCCTCAAGTAACGAGATTTGAGTGATGGGCGCCATCCTTGATGTACTCGAAGTACGTGCCGCGAGCAGGTAGCCGCAGGCTCCCACCTCGGTTGCCGCCGCGCGCCAGTGCTGATCGTCGTATTGCGTGACGATGATGATCTGCGCATCGTGAAAGGCCGCGAGGAGGCGCCGTGTCGCTTCCAGCCCGCCGAGCCCCGGCATCTGCAAATCCATCAGCACCCGGTCGTCCCCGCCGAACTGCTGCGCCGCATAAGCCGC
>JBJMGU010000209.1:0-11238 GCA_045807765.1 Blastocatellia bacterium | reverse complement strand
TTATGTGTCAGCATTTGCTTAAAATGGCCGCAATTAGGGCTTTTTCATTCCTTCATCAATTTTCCACTGGGCATGACTCAGGCTGCTGCTCGACAAGACCGGCACCATCACGCTCGGCAACCGCCAGGCCGTCGAGTTTATCCCGATCAGCGGCGTCTCTGAACAAGAACTGGCTGACGCCGCGCAGCTATCCTCGCTATCGGACGAGACGCCCGAAGGCCGTTCCATCGTCGTGCTCGCCAAAACGAAATACAACTTGCGCGGGCGCGAGCTGGCTTCACACGAAGCCCGCTTCATCCCGTTTACGGCGCAGACGCGGATGAGCGGCATTGATCTGAATGGCCACTCGATTCGTAAGGGCGTGGCTGACGCCATTGCCGAATACATCAAGTCGGAAGGCGGCCTGGTGCCGTCGGAGATGCAGGCGGTCGTTCAGCGAATTGCCGGGGCCGGCGGCACGCCGCTGGCCGTGGCCAATCATAAGCGCGCACTCGGCGTCATCCACTTGAAAGACATCGTCAAAGGCGGCATGCGCGAGCGCTTCGACCAGTTGCGGCACATGGGCATCAAGACGGTGATGATCACCGGCGATAATCCGCTGACCGCCGCCGCGATTGCGCGCGAGGCCGGCGTCGATGATTTTCTTGCCGAGGCGAAGCCCGAAGACAAGATGGCGCTCATCCGGCGAGAGCAAGCCGAAGGCAAGCTCGTGGCCATGACCGGCGACGGCACCAACGACGCGCCGGCGCTGGCGCAGGCCGATGTCGGCGTGGCGATGAACACCGGCACGATGGCCGCCAAAGAAGCGGGCAACATGGTTGACCTCGACTCGAACCCGACGAAGCTGATCGAGATCGTCGAGATCGGTAAGCAACTGCTGATGACGCGCGGCGCGCTGACCACTTTCTCAATCGCCAACGACGTGGCGAAATACTTCGCCATCATCCCGGCGATGTTCTCGACGCTCTATGCCGTGACGGGCGCGAAGGCGGGGCCGCTCGCGGCGCTCAACATCATGCGGCTACAGACGCCGGAGTCGGCCATTCTTGCGGCGGTGATCTTCAACGCGCTGATCATCGTGGCGCTGATCCCTCTGGCCCTGCGCGGTATTAAGTACCGCCCCGTAGGCGCGGCGGCGGTGCTGCGGCGTCACCTCTTGATTTACGGGCTAGGCGGCATCGTCATTCCGTTCGTCGGCATTAAGCTCATTGACTTGATCCTCACCGCATTGCATCTGGCGTGAAGCGATGGAACAAAGGAAAGGGTTATGGAACTGACAAAACAGATTTATCCGGCCCTGGCGATGACGGTCGTGCTGACGGTGCTGCTAGGGCTAATCTATCCGCTGCTCGTAACCGGGCTTGCGCAGGTCATCTTTCCGAGACAGGCGGCGGGCAGCCTGATTGAAAAAGATGGGCAGGTAATCGGCTCGCGGTTGATCGGCCAGCCGTTCAGCGGGCCGGGCTATTTTCACTCGCGGCCTTCGGCGGCGGGCAGCGGCTATGACGCGACGGCGTCGGGCGGCACGAATCTTGGCCCGACGAGCCAGAAGCTGATCAAAGACAATGTGAAGACGGCGGCGGCGGCGCTCAAAGAGGAAAACCCGGATGCACAAATCCCGGTTGATCTGGTGACGGCGTCGGCGTCGGGCCTTGACCCGCACATCACGCCGGCGGCGGCGGAGTTCCAGGTGCCGCGCGTCGCGCGTGAGCGCCGTCTGAACGCAGACGAGGTTCACCGGCTGGTCAGCGAGCACACAGAGGGACGGCAGTTGGGTTTCCTGGGCGAGCCGCGCGTCAATGTGCTCGAATTGAACCTGGCACTCGACGCCGCGCGGCCAATGTCTGAAAAGGCAGCGCGGTGATGAGCAGCCAATTGATTAGCCCCGTCGTCGGACGCGAGGACAGCACAACGATGAGCGAAGTGGAACGCCTCAGAGACGAATTCATTGCGGTAGCATCGCATAAAATGCGCGAGCCATTGCATGCGCTGCAACTGGCTTTGCATGCGGTCGTCGCCGGCTACGCGGGCGAGGTGAACGATCAGCAAATGGAGTTGCTGGTTGACGCACGCCGCGCCGCCAACCGGCTCGAAGAGATCATGGACGATCTACTGGAGCTTGCCGAGATTGAATCGGGCACGCGCCGCATCGCCTTGCAGCGCATGCGGCCCATCGATCTGGCGCGGGCGGCCATCGAACGATTCCAGGCGGCGGCGGAAAGCAAGCACATCAAGCTGGAAAGTCATGTCTGGCCTGACTTGCCCTGGGTGATGGCAGACCCGCATGCGATTCAGAGCGTCTTCGATAATCTACTGTCGAATGCCATCCGCCACACCGGGCGCGATGGCGTCATTCGGATCGAAGCCAATGAGCGGGCTGACCGCGTCTACTTTTGTGTGAGCGATACGGGCGCGGGCATCCCCGAAGAATACTTGCCCACTTTGTTCGGTCGCTTTGTTCAGGTCAAAGGCCAGCCCGAGGGTACGGGATTGGGGCTGGCTCTGGTTAAGCATTTTGTCGAAGCCCAGGGCGGGCAGATCAGCGTCGAGAGCCGTGTCGGCGTCGGCACCGTGTTTACCTTCTCGCTACTCGAAGGCGGGCCGGCGAGCGTCAGGTTCAGAGCTTGAATGACTGATTGGAGCGGTTGAGCCGCGCCGCTTATGGTGTGATACTCAAAGCCGAATAATGAGCCGAGTTGTTGAAGAGAGAGCGTCAGCGTTGCTTGCCAAGATGGAGCAGGCCGAACACGCCCGGCTGCGCATTTACGTCGGCGCGGCCCCAGGTGTCGGCAAGACTTACCAGATGCTCGAAGAGGCGCATCTGCTTCGCCGGCAAGGTTATGATGTGATGATCGGCTTTGTCGAAACCTATGGCCGCGCTGAGACGGAAGCGCAGATTAAAGACCTGGAGATCGTTCCCCGCAACCAGATTCCCTACCGCAACGTCGTGATGGAGGAGATGGACGTTGATGCGATCATCGCGCGCAAGCCGGAGATTTGCATTGTCGATGAGCTGGCGCACACGAATGTGCCCGGCTCGAAGAACAAGAAGCGGTATGAGGATGTGATCGATCTGCTCGCCGCCGGCATCAGTGTTTTAACCGCGGTCAATATTCAACATCTCGAAAGCCTCAACGACGCCGTCACGCGATCATCGGGCATCCGCGTCCGCGAGACCGTTCCCGACTCTTTCGTCAAGCGCGCCGACGAAGTGGTCAACCTCGACGTGACGGTTGACGAGCTGCGCACGCGGCTCAGGCAGGGGAAAGTCTACAGGCCGGAGAAGGTCGAACAGGCGCTGACGAGCTTCTTCCGCAAAGGTAATCTCTCAACCCTCAGAGAGCTGGCTTTGCGTACGGTGGCCGAAGAGGTCGGCGCGAAGGCGGCGCAGTACCGCTCGCGCGAAGGGCTTGAACCGGCGCCGATTCCTGAGAAGGTCATGGTTTGCATTTCGTCAGGCGATACCGCCAAGCGGCTGTTACGTGCCGGCTCGCGCATCAGCGGGCGGCTCGGCGCAGTTTGGTATGCCGTGTATGTCGAGACACCATCAGAAGAGCCAGGGCGAATGGCTAGCAAAAGTGCGAGCCGGCTCGAAGAGAACCTCGCGCTGGCCGAAACGCTGGGGGCCACAGTAGTCAGGCTGAAAGCGAAGCGCGCCGCGGATGGGCTGATCGAGTTTGCCCGCCGCGAAGGCATCAGCCATGTGATCTTCGGTCAGTCGGCACGCTCGCGCTGGGACATTCTCTTGCACGGCTCGGTGCTCAACCGCTTTCTTGAGGAAGTCAAAGACGCCGCCGTGCAGATCATTCCCATGAGCCGGCACGGAGATCACGCCGAGTAAGAACGTGTTCTAAACATCCCCGAAGGGGATGGCGTCAATAGCCGGTGGCAACGCCACCGGCTATTGACCGAAGCCCTTTCAGGGCTTACCGCCATTTTCTAAGAGGAGCTGAGACATTGCTGATGAGCTTACGCCAGAATTGGCTCGGTTACAGCGTCTCGCTGTGCGGCGTCACTATTGTGACCGTGCTTTATAAGGCGATGATCACCGGCGTGAATGCAACTACTGTCGCGCTCAGCTTTCTGCTCGTCGTGCTGGCGGTCGCTTCGATGTATGGGCTCGGCCCGGCCATTGTCGGCTCGGTGCTCGGCATGCTTTGTTTTAACTTCTTTTTCCTGCCGCCTTTCGGCACGTTGACTATCTATGACGCGCAGAATTGGGTGGCGTTATTCGCGTTTCTGGTTACCGCCGTAACCGCGAGTCAGCTTTCGTCGGCGGCGCGGGCGCGGGCTAACGAAGCAGACAAACGGCGCGACGAGGTCTGGAAGTTATATCAGCTCAGCCGCGCCATCATCGCCACGCCGGATTCGGAAACCGCCGTGTCGTCGGTCGCTCGCCAGGTTGTCGAGGTCTTCGATTTCAACTACTGCGCCGTCTTCTTGCCCGACGCCGGCCATTGGAACCGCGTAGCGATTGCCGGCGATGATTCGACTTCAATCGCGCAGTCTACGGTCGAAAGAGTTTTTCAACTCGGCGAACCGTTGCGCGTCGCCGCGAGGCCGGGTCTTGCTTATACGCCCTTGAAGATCGGCGTCAAAACCATCGGCGTGATGGTCTCGTCCTCGCCTGAAATCGAGCGCGGCACCATCGAAGCGATTGCCGGGCTGGTCGCCCTGGCGCTTGAACGGGCGCGCTTTCTCAAACAAGTCAGCCGCACCGAAGCCCTCAGACAGAGCGACGAATTCAAGTCGGCGTTGCTGGCCTCTGTCTCGCACGACCTGCGCACGCCGCTGACGGCGATCCGCGCGGCGGTTGATAGCCTGTTAGAAGAAACGATCTCCTGGGAGCCTGACGCGCTTCGTGAATTTCATTCGATCATCCGCGAAGAGGTCAACCGTTTGACTCGGCTGGTGCAAAATCTGTTGGAGATGGCCCGCATCGAAGCCGGCGAGCTGAAAATCGCCAGGCGATGGGGATCGCTTGCGGAAATCATCAATAACGTCCTGCTACGCTCTGCCGTCGCGTTGCGCAACCATCGCGTGCGCGTCGAGTCGGAAGAGAATCAGCTCTCGGTCAACGTCGACTCGCGATTGATTGCCGAAGCGCTCGCCAATCTGGTCGAGAACGCCGCCAAGTATTCGCCTGCCGGCAGCGAAATCACTATCAGCGGCGGCGTACAGGATGGCGAGTTGATCATCAGCGTCAAAGACCAGGGGATGGGCGTCGCTCCCGAAGAGACCAGCTACGTCTTCGATAAGTTTTATCGCGGCACACACGCGCCGGGAAAACCGACCAGCGGCACAGGCATGGGGCTGGCAATCACCCACGGGATCATTGAAGCCCATGCCGGCAGGATATGGGTGGATAGCCGCTTTGGTCAGGGAGCAATTTTTTCCTTCGCCATTCCGGCGGAGTCTAAAAGGGTTGAGGTGAGTATCGTTCCGGCGGAGAATGGCTGAAGATAACAGCCGGAGTAGAGACGCAGAGCTATGGCCAATCCATCGAGCACAGATAAGCCGGTGATCCTGGTCGTTGACGACGAGCCGCAAATCTTGCGGGTGATGCGCGTCAGTTTGCCGGCGCGTGGCTACAATATCGTGACCGCTGCCGGCGGAGAACAGGCGCTTGACGAGATTCGCAAACAAGCGCCCGATCTTGTCATCCTCGACCTGGCCATGCCGGAGATGAGCGGCCTCGAAGTCTGCCGGCGGGTGCGCGAATTTTCATCGGTGCCGATCATTGTGCTGTCGGCGAAAGGGGCGGAAAGCGATAAGATCGCCGCCCTCGACATGGGCGCTGACGATTACGTGACGAAGCCTTTCAGCTTAGACGAGCTGCTGGCGCGGGTGCGCGCAGTGCTGCGGCGCTCGCTGATCGCCGATGCGGATGCCGGGGTGTTGAATGTCGGCGATTTGACCATAGATACGAACGAGCGCCGGGTAACGATGTCGGGGACTGAGATCAAGCTGACGCCAAAAGAATTCGAGGTGCTCAAGTACCTGGCCAGCAATTCCGGCAAGGTGGTGACGCACCGCAAGCTCCTGCAAGCCGTCTGGGGGTCAGAGTCAACGGAGCAGACCGAGTACCTGCGGGTATTCATCAATCAGCTCAGGCGGAAGATTGAGCCCGATCCTCAGAACCCGCGTTACATCATCACCGAGCCGTGGGTGGGATACCGATTTATCGCCGGCAGCTAAACCAGTTTTCAATCGGCTGTAGCGCAAATGAAATCCGCGCGAGCCCGTGCCGGTTGATTGCGGCGGCTTCGGCGCGTCACTTTCGCAGAGAAGTCTCCGGTTCTCGCCGCTCAGCCTTCGCATTGGGATCGCGATCACCCTTACGCTCCTGCCTATAAAAATCGAGCATCACATCCGTCTGCCCCTTCAAGTCACGCTTTAAGCGCTCCAGTGCCACGCGCACGACATCGCGGTGATGGACGCGCTGGCGGGCCGGCGTTTGACTGACCTGCAACCATATCTCATGAATCAGGCTGAGGTCTTCTTTCGTAAGACGGGGCGCGTGCGCGCCCAGGTAAACGGTCTGTTCTTGATTGCCAGGGCCGATAACATGAAACTCGACCTGGCGGCGCGGCTTCTCGACCAGCCGCTCCCAGGCGCGGCCCAGCTCGCGCGCTTGCTCCTGCGCCGTCATCTTCGCTGACAGCCCGGCGATGATTTGCGCCGAATCCAACCGCACCGCCGTTTGCGCGACGGCGTCGAACACGTTGGCCGCCGAGACGATCAGCAGATCAACCGGCTTGCCATGCTTTTCCGCCAGCGCCACCACGCGGGTAAATAAACGCTGCTCGTATTCGGCAAACAGGTTTTCGTCCAACGAGCCGCGCTCGCTGCTGTCGCCCGTCATCAAGCGCACGGTCATCACGACAATATCCTGTTGCTCGGTGTCCGTGTGATCGAGAGCGTATTCAAGATGGGCCAGCGTGTTGTAATCGCGCGCCGTCACCAGCACGTTACCCGGTCGCACGCCGACCGCCTCCTGGCTGATAACCTCGCTGTGCTGCAATTGAAAGCGGTCGAGCTTGGCCAGCGTCAAATCTTGCTTGCGCCGATTGCGGCGCTCGGAGATTGTGAAGAGGATGAAGAAGGCGAGCGTGAAAGTAATGCCTGCCTGCGTCGCGATCTTCTTCGTCAACAGGTTGGTGAGCGCGATGGACAGCAGAATCAGCGCCGTCAGAATCAAACCCATTGGTATCTCGATCTTGCCGAGCTTCAGGTTGAGCGGCACTTTCCATTCGCGCGCTTCCGGTCGCTTGAAGCGCAATATCAGCGTCGCTACCGCATTGAACGTAAAACTCCAAATGACCCCGAAGGCATAGGCTTCGCCGAGCACAAAGACGTTGCCGCGCGAGCCGAGAATCGTCACCAGTTGCAGAATGGCAATCAGGTTGACGATGCGATAGGTGGTGCCGTACTTCTTGTGCGGCGCGCGGAACCAATCGGTCAGCACGCCGTCTTCCGAAACCCGATTCAAGACGCCATTCGAGCCGATAATCGCCGTGTTGACCGCCCCCGACAACATCAGGAAGCCGACGACGACGACGAACGCTTGGAAGATCAGCTTCAAATAGCCCGGCCCGACGAAGTTGATGGCGAGGCCGGAGATCAGGTTGTTGAGATATTGACCGCGCACGTTGTCCGGGATGATGGCGACGGCAAAGAAGCTCACCAGCGAGGTGAACAGCAGCGAATAGATAAAGATCACCCAGCCGGCGCGCTTCAGGTTCTTGAGCTTCGGATGTTCCAGCTCGCGGTTGACCTGCGCCAGCGTCTCTTCGCCGCTCATGGCCAGCACCGAATGGCCGAAGGCGATCAGAATGCCGAGCAAGCCGATCAGCGACGGCGCGTTGGCGGCGATGCGGAAGCGCTCGCCATCGGGAACAAACCAGCGGAATGATTCGAGCCAGCCGAGGGCGTGTTCGGGTGCGCCGGCAAAATTCAGATTGTCCGCCGAAGGCAGCGGTGGCATCTGCCCGCCGCGTTCGATCAACGTGATGATGCTCCAGCCGATCATGAGGACAACCATGACGGTCGTGATGTACATGATGCGCAGCGCATCGTCTGAGGATTCGTGGATGCCTTTGATGTTGCGCCACCAGAAGTAGATTGTCGCGAGCGCCGCGATTCCCGCCGCCAGCAGGTTGGTCAGCTCGTCCGAAGGCTGCCACGGATGGCCGAAGTAAGTGAGCGTCTGTGCTATCAATCCGACGATGTACTGGCCGGCAGAGACGCCCGATATCGGCCCGGTGAGGATGAAGTCAAAAATCAATGCCGAGACGCTAATCTTGGCCATGGTGCCGCCCATGGCTTCTTTGACGACGCGGTAGACGCCGCCGCGCGTGAACATGGTTGACGATTCGATGTAGAGGGCGCGCACGGCGTAGCTGAATAGCATGACGCCGAGGACGAACCAGGGTGCGGCCTTGCCGATAAACTGTTCCGAGATGCCGCCGACGTAGAAGGCCGACGAGCCGAGATCGTTCAAGACGATGGCTGCGGCCCGCCAGAACGAGATGAACGACAGCATCACTGTCGTGGCGACGACCACGCGAACGCGGTTGGGAGATTTCAACGAGGACATAATCTGATTGTTTAGACTCGGTTTCTGATTAATCTCTGCGGCGCTTCCAGCCCCTCGGATTTCGCGGGCCGCCGGAATGCAAGAACTTTTGCTTGGCGGCGCACCTCGAAGGAGCCACAGAGCGCGCAGCGATAGGCATAGACACAAGCCTTCATCCCTTGAGCCGGTAGATGACCGGTGGATAGCTGTGCGCCAAGCCCCTGCCAATCACATTCAAGACAGGTGACTGGTTGATCTTGGATGTATAGCTCGCGGCCAACTGACAGCATTCTCCCTCGTTGCCCAATCCTGGAAGCTACCCTGAGCGATTCGTTCTCATGCGCACTGAATCGCCTAGTACCCGAAGGATAGCAAGGAGCGTATAAGGAAGGCATAAAGAGTTCATAAAGAAATCATAAAGATCGCTCTTTTCATCGGTGGTCTGAGCCGGAGGGTGATTTCGCTCAAAAAGTAAACGGAAGCTCAATGATCAACAAGCCGGCCAGAAAGGTAAGAGTGAACGAGTAGGCGAGTCCCTGAGCTGCCAGGGAAGAGACAACCTCAGCGGAGATAGTCCGCCGCCTTGCAATCTTCGAGGGCGGCGTGAAAACCCGGCGACCTGGTATCTCGGCTTATTCCCTTTGACGTGAGTTTTCTAGTTGCCGCGTCGTGTGCTCGGTCACACTTGGTTTAGGGGAATCCGTCTCATACCAATCACCGGAAGCAGACCTTAGTTCATCATGGGTTGCCAGTTTCTTTGCCGGTTCCGTCCCTTGCAGTTCTCGCTTGGCGATTTCAATGAGTTTCTTGCTGACGAAGACCCCATTGGTGATTAAAGCTAAGCCAACGAGAAAGGGAATCAGCCCCACAACCCAGATGCGACTGAGAATTTCCGCATCGCCCGGTGAGTTTTGGCCACTTAAAATGATGCCTCGCATAAGCACATAGAGAAAAATCATTACGCCAAGTCCAACGAAGCTGGTAATGACACCCACCTTGATTTCTTTGTAGCGCAGGTATTCCGCATAGAGATTGCCTTCACGCCCCTGTTTGCGTTTCGATTTCTCCTCTTCTGAAAGAAGCATCTCCGCAACCCAGGTCTTGTTCCAATCGAATTTCTCCGGGGCTTCACGGGTCGTGACGACCTGACGTACCGCCGACAGATTCGCGCCGCAGGACTTGCAGAATTTCAACTCATCGCCCTGGCTGGTGCCGCATTGTGGACAGAACATGATTTGCCTCCTGAGCTTCCAAAGAATACGGCGAGTATAACTTTAATGTTCTGGCGATGGCTATCTCGTAGGAGAGATGATGCAAAGCTCGTTTGCACGGCAACGAGCTTTGCTCGGCTAGCTGCTCGGTCGGTATATGAAAGGACTCACATCGCATCCTGAAGATAGACTCCAGGTCATTAATTCTGGCCTGCCCTGGAAACTGAAGCACCCCACCGATGCAAAGAAAAACGCTGTGAGCCGGGCCTCATTATCTCGAACGGTTAGCAGGCTCGAAAATCGCGACCTCATCATACGTGTAGGCAAAGCTCGCACACACAGTTTGAAGTTTACGAGGCTCGGTTTCGAGAGGGCCAAACTGCTCGCGCGATCCAGACAAAAGTGATGCAGTTGTTAGCCGGTTAACAGGAATGCGAAATTGATCATGGGGGTCCAAAATGTCCCCCCCCATACGCGCGCGCGAAGCTCATCCGCCTTGCTAAACCTAACCGCTTGGGTTTATTCTCCTCTTTGGGATGCCCACCATATTGCGACAAGACGGATTCGAGTTCGTGATTTACACTAACGATCACGAGCCGATGCACGTCCACGCTTACAAGGGTGATGGTGAAGCAAAGATTGAATTATCGTCTGTCGTTGTGGTCGGTGTCTGGGAGATGAAGAAATCCGATGCGAGAAAGGCAAAGCACATCGTTGCTGAAAATCAAGATGACCTGATTCAGCAGTGGAGAGAGATTCATGGCTAAAGATGACTTTGATGCTGAGTACAAGCGCGCTGTGCGGGCCGCGAAAGAATCTGATGCGAACGAACCGAGGGCAATAGCCGCCCATTATGATCGCAAGGCCAAGCGCGTCGTGGTTGATCTGCGCAGCGGCGCAAGCTTTTCGTTTCCGCCGGAATTGGCGCAGGGGCTTGGTGGAGCGTCTGCGGCTGACCTGGCTAAAGTCGTCGTGACGCCTTCCGGCTCCAGTTTACGCTGGCCGACCTTAGATGCGGATTTCAGCTTGCCAGCACTGATACTCGGCATCTTTGGCACACAGCAATGGATGGCTGAACTAGGACGGCGTGGCGGTAGGGCTACATCCGAGACTAAAGCCGCGACGGCGCGGGCGAATGGCAAAAAAGGCGGACGCCCGAAGAAAGCAGCGGCGACGGCGCAGAATTGACCAATATGGCTGATGTCTGGACACATTTCATAAAACAGGCGTCAGGTTGAGTTTGGCTGTAGGATCGAAACCATCCCAGCCACTTTGATCTTTGACAATCAGTTCGGCAACGACACGAATCAGACTACATTCAGACCGCCCTCGCCGCCGCGATCTGACTTTGCGCATCTGCTGCTCGAAGGCTGGCTTGTTGCGCAGCCAGTAACTGCCCAAACCATAAAGCACGAGCATGGCCAGTACCACTAGCAGGAACATTCGCGT
>JBJMGU010000208.1:0-4097 GCA_045807765.1 Blastocatellia bacterium | reverse complement strand
CTTCCTGGCGTCTTTCCGCCTTTCAGCCGGCGACGCGATGTGGCCTTCTATGGCTTTGCCTTCAGTCACCGGCTCTGCTTTTCGCTTGCTTGCGAGCCCATTGGACGGTTGATAAAATCAATGGCGATGTCTACAGCGAAGAATCGCCTTGCGCTAATCGCTTCGGTTTTCGCCATCCTGGGGTTGTTATATTCCCCTGTGTGCGCCTTTCGCTGTGCGTCTTCGGATTGCCTTCAACAGCCGGCCACAGAGGCGGCCAGGCAACCTGAGCCACCCAGGCATTGTCATCCGCATCAAGGGTCAGAAAAATCATCTCCGACCTCGCAATCGCATCATAGCGCGCCGCGGCAACCGAGCGCTCCGGGCAACTGCCCATCACACGCGGACGCCGTAGGAATCCTCTCTGCAAAAACGAAAGCGCCGTCGGCGCTGCAATCGCTCAGCGCGCCGCTTGTCGCCGCGCTTCCCCAGGCGGCCTGCTCCGATTATGGCCGACTTACGGCAAAGCTCGCCGAAGAGAGGCTGTTCAGATCACCCCCCACGCGGGCAGTCCTCGCGGTCTATAGAATCTAATTCTCTCCTTTTTCGTCCGGCCTTTGCCTGAAGGCAGTCGTCGGGACTCGCGGGCCGATATGCCTTTCATCTGATCGCTACCAGACCAGGGGAGAGTTGTCTCATGATTGACCAAACGCTTTTCGGGGCGTCGTCTTTGATTTCCAATTTCACGTTTGCGCGTGCAGCCACCACCTTCTTCACGTTGCTCGTCGCCGTATTGCTGTTGCAACCGACGTCGTATGCACAATCGCTAGCCGCCAACGAGCCTCAACACCAGCACCAAACGCCTCAGGAGCAAAAGCCTGCGCCGCCTGAGCCCGCGCATAGACATGGAGAGCCGCCCGCGCCGACGCCGCCCGCTGCGGCGCAACCGTCTATGCACGAACATCATCAAGACATGGACGGCAGCCACATTATGAACGCGATGATGACGACGATCACCGGCGGGCCGTTCAAATCCATGACGGCCATTGGCTCGGGCACCAGTCTCATGCCTTCGAGCAGTCCCGGTTATATGTGGCACTGGATGAAGGATGACTGGATGATCATGGCGCATGCCAATCTGGTGGCCGGGTTCGATCATCAAGGCGGCCCGCGCGGCGTCAATAAAGCCGAATCGCAAAACTGGTTCATGCTGATGGCCGAGCGGCCTGTGGGCGGCGGACAGTTGATGCTGCGCGGCATGTTTTCTGCGGAGCCCTGGACTGCGCCGCGACGGGGCTTTCCCGAACTGTTGCAGACCGGCGAGACCTTCAAGGGCCGTCCGATCATCGATGCGCAACACCCGCACGACCTCTTTATGGAACTGGCCGCACAGTACACCCTGCCGCTCGCAGAGTATGTCTCGATCAATCTCTATGGCGGCCCTGTCGGTGAGCCGGCGCTCGGGCCTGTCGCCTTCATGCACAGGCTCTCCGCGATGGAAGCCCCGGCGGCGGTGCTCGGCCATCACTGGCAGGATTCAACGCATATCGCGCACGGCGTCTTTACGGCGGGCCTGACGGCCTGGAAGTTCAAAGCTGAAGGCTCGATCTTTCGCGGCGCCGAGCCGGACGAGAACCGCAAAGATATCGAGATGGGCAAGCTCGATTCTTACAGTGGACGGTTGTGGTTTACACCGACGCCGGACTGGACCATGCAAGTCTCGTATGGCCATCTCACACACCCTGAGTTACTTGAGCCCGGCAATCTGAATCGGCTGACCGCCTCAATTCACCACAACCGCAGTTGGAGCGACGGTAACTGGGCGTCGAGCCTGATCTGGGGACGCAACCATGAAGAACATGGAAACTCGAATGCTTATACCTTTGAGTCAACCGTCAATTTCCTAGACAAGAATTACCTTTACACGCGGCTTGAGCTTGGCGACAAGCTGGGGCTGTTGCAAGAGAATATCTGGGGACGGCAGGGTCTCGTCTCAGACCACGGCATCAGCGACTTAACCGGCCCTGGAGAGATTGATCTTCACAATGACCTGGCGGATCACTGGTTCCGTGTCGGCGCCTTTACCTTCGGCGGCGTGCGCGACATCATTGTTGAGCCAAAGCTGCGCGTCGGCATCGGCGCCGACGTGGCCTTCTATCACCTGCCTGATGGGCTCAAGCCAATCTACGGCGCAAGCCCGAAGAGCTTTCACCTCTTCCTGCGCATCAGGCCGGGCAAGATGAGCCATTAGCTGCTTGCATATAGGCGCTTAGAATGGAATTCAAATGAGACTACGCTGTAGGGGCGATGGCGCAAGAGGCGCTTGGCGCGGCGCGCAGCCTACTGCGAGAAGGATGGCGATTGCCCCTGGAAGCATTTGTGAATCATCAAAGCTCCACAGCAACCCTATCTTCGCTTCGCTGTTATGATCACGATACAACCGGGCGAGGCAGAAACTTGATTTCTCACTTGCTCATGAAAACAACCGGCAGTTCCGGCTCTTTCGTGGTCTGACTTCTAGACTTCTCGATTTGGTTTTTCCACGCTGCAATGATGGGAGGTAATGATCTCACATATTTTCCATCATTCGTGTAATAAAGAAAGCGCTCCCCGTCATCCAGGATGGTGGCATAAACATTCCCGCAAGGCTCGACAATGAGAATCGCCTCGCTGATGGTTGCCAAACCTTGAACGAAGCCTTGCAGGGTTAAAATGCCATGCTGATCGACAAAGGAGAGCGAATCAGGATAGGTGACTTGACTTAGATTCTCCGTCAGTTTCGAGTAGTTTTTCTTCAAGAGGATTTTAAGGACAGGTGCCACCTCGGCGTCCTTGAATACCAAAGCCCATTTCTCACCTTTGTACCTTTTCAAGGAATGAAACTTGACTGTTACACAATCGGGATTGATGGCCTGCTTTGCTCCCGGATCGACTTTTGCCGACTGAGCGAATTGAAGTTGAGGCAAGGCAAAGAGAGAGACCACGACGAGCCGCACGACGACATTGCTTATCATTATCGAAGCTCCTTTTAGGCCCAAACTCTATGCCTGGAGAGTTCCCTTGTCAATTTCGTCAACCTTGCTCTTAGCAGAATGGCTTGATAACAGGATGGGTAGATATAGGCACGGCCCGTTCCTTTGATGGACCAGAGCCAGAGCGGGCGGAATAAGGCGGGAAGCGCAGCTTGGCGAAGAAGGGCTTTACGTTCCTGCCGGCACTGGCTCCCTCCAAGGCAGCCGCCACAATGCAAACTCCGAGCGAGATTAATAGGGCGTAACCGTCCGATATCTCTTGCCCCTGGCCCTAACTTCGACAGCCACTTGATGCCCAGGATGACTCCGAAGACGAACAACACTCCGGAGTCATCCTGATGCGGCATATTGCGGTCTGTGGCTTACTTTGCGGGTCGCTGTAGGATTTCCGCCAGGGCCTGCAATCGCTTCGAGTCTGCTGCATTCTTAGTCGTTCGGGCGCTTGCTTTCAGCGATGGCGCCAAGCTCTGAAGTTTTGCGAGTTCGGTTTGATTCAGATGTGAACTCTCGGCGCTTTGAATCTGCTTCCGCACGGCGGCGATTTGGTCCGCCGGCAGTGCCTGCGACCGCTCCAACTGATCCAGATAAGCCCTGGCGACGACCAACTGAGCCGGCCACTCAATCCTTTGCTGGTTCTGCACGTTGAGCTCAGCCACTTGCACCGTTTTCGCGGCATCGATCTCATTCTGGGTTAGAAACTGGCTTGGGCTGAGTTCCAAGATGTCCAGCCCGCGGGCGATCTCCGAAGCGTAGATGTGACCGTTGTACCAGTAGGCGGACCATTCGCCACCCAGTACAAGCATATTGGGATCAATCGGCCCACGGTCGAAATAGGCAATTTCAACCGGATGATCGGCGTCGGTAAAGTCCATCACCGAGATGCCACCCTGATACCAGGCTTGCACTTCGATATCCCGACCGGGAACTGGAATCAGCGAACCGTTGTGCGCTACACAATTCTCGCTGTCGCCCTGTGCGGCCGGCAGCTTGTAGTAGCTCGCGAAACGCAGCTTGTTATTCTGCAAATAAAACACCGCGTCGGCGCCCCATTTGTTCGGATCATTGGCACGGCAACGCGCCCCCAGT
>JBJMGU010000207.1:0-92272 GCA_045807765.1 Blastocatellia bacterium | reverse complement strand
TCGCGCGAACAGGTAGCCGAAGACCGCCGTTCCGGCTACGAGCAGCCACATCAGCGGGTGCGCCCAGACGCGCGGCTCGCCGCTTTCGACCAGCGCCACCAGCAACAAGGTGACGGCGATGGTGAGCCACGTCGCGCCGGCATAATCGATCACCGGATGCTCTGTGCGCCGCGGCTCGATCAAGGTGATGCCGACGACGACAGCGGCGGCCAGTCCAAAAGGAATGTTGATGTAGAAGACCCAGCGCCACGACCAGTGGTCGGAGATGAAGCCGCCCGCGAGCGGCCCAAGAATCGACGCCAGACCCCAGACGCCGCTGAACAGGCCCTGCATATTGGCGCGCTCGCGCAAGGTGTAGATGTCACCGGTGATCGTCATCGTGAGCGGGATCAGACCGCCCGCGCCCAATCCTTGAATGGCGCGGAAGAGAATCAACTGCGTGAAGTCTTGTGCAGCGCCGGACAGCGCCGAGCCGACCAGGAAGAAGACGACGGCGACCAGATAGAGCGGCCTGCGCCCGAACAGGTCAGAGAGCCGCCCCCACACCGGCACGGTCACGGTCGAAGTCAGCAGGTAAGCCGAAAAGACCCAGCTGTAATGATCGAGCCCGCCGAGCTTGGCGATGATCGTCGGCATCGCCGTGCCGACGACTGTGGCTTCAAGCGCGGCCAGGAACATGCCGAGCATGACGCCCGCGGTCACCGCGCGGCGACGGCTAGACGATAACAAAACGTGCGGCTTCTCCTGCGCCAGGTCTGTGGTTTGTGCGGAGTCCTTCGATTTGCGAGAGGTGGGTCGGCGCATGAATTTATCGTCGTTCGCTTCCCGTGGTGTCCACGCGGGTTCCGAAAATGATTATACGCGCCGGCGGGCCATCTGCCATGCAACGATCAAAAAGATCAGTTGACCCATGCGAAGTGAACGGCTTGCCGGCTAATTCTGTTCGGTCGGATAGCCCAGCTCTTTCCAACGCTTCCAGCCGCCGTCCATCGAGATGACGTTGGTGTAGCCCATCTGCTGTAAGGCGTCTGCCGCAAGCGCCGAGCGATAGCCGCCGCCGCAATAGAGAATAATCTCGGCGTCGTGATTGGGGATTGCGCCTTCGATGTCGCGCTCGATGATGCCTTTGCCCAGATGCATGGCACCTGCGGCGCGCCCGGCCTGCCATTCGTTGTCTTCACGCACGTCAACCAGATGAAACGACTCGCCCGCCTGCTGACGGCGGCGCACCGTTTCGGGCGTCGTTTCTTTGACGCGCGACCTGGCGTCGTTAACGATCTTCAAAAACCCTTCCGAATGAATCATCGCATTTCTCCTATTCCGGTAGCATAGCCCGCCGTGCCGCGCCTCGCAATTGTCGGCGCGCTTGACCACGCACGACCGCAACCATAGAATGCCTTCACCGCAACTCTTTCATCATTGCGCAAGGTCAGTGGAATGAAATACCCGCTCATCAGGAGGAGTCTCATCATGCGAATTCGCAACATCACAATAACCCTGGCGCTGGTCATCGCGCTCGCGGCAGTCGGCGCGGCACAGAACCGCGGCAAGCTGACGCTCGACCTCTACCTCGATTGGGAGAGCGTCGCCGCGCCGCAGCTCTCGCCCGATGGCTCGCAGATCGTCTTCACGCGGCGCTGGACAGACAAGGTCAATGACAAGTACGAAAGCGATGTCTGGATCATGAACGCCGACGGCTCGCGGCAGCGCTTTCTGGTCAAAGGCTCGTCGCCGCAGTGGTCGCCCGATGGCCGCCGTATCGCTTACGTCGCGCCGGGGCAACCCGGTGGCGCGCAAGTCTTCGTCAAGTGGATGGACAGCGGCGAAGAGACACAGTTGACGCATCTCGAACGCTCGCCGTCGAACCTCGAATGGTCGCCCGATGGCCGCCGCATCGCTTTTACCATGAATGTGCCGTCGCGGCAGGAATTCACCGTCCGCATGCCGCAGCGACCGGCAGGCGCAAAGTGGATTGACCCGCCGCGCGTCATTGACCGCCTCGACTATCGCGCCGACACGGTCGGCATGCGGCCCGAAGGCTTTACACACATCTTTGTCATTCCCGACACCGGCGGCACGCCGCGCCAGTTGACCGATGGGAATTTCAATCACGGCGCGCCCGAATGGACGCCGGATTCACAGCATCTCGTATTCAGCGGTTTGCGCAAGGCCGACGCTGAATACGAGTGGCGCGAGTCGGAGATTTATTCACTGGCGCTCGCCGATGGCCACATCACGCAACTGACCGACCGGCGTGGCCCGGATTCTGGCCCGGCAGTTTCGCCCGATGGCCGCTTGATCGCTTACACGGGCTACGACAACACCGACGATACTTATATCGTTTCGAAGCTCTATGTGATGGGCATGGACGGCAAGAACCGCCGCCTGCTTACCGAAGGCTTCGACCGCTCGCCCGCCAGGCCGATCTGGGCCAATGATGGCAGCGGCATCTATTTCACCAGTGAAGATCGCGGCTCGGACAATCTCTACTTCGTGGCGCTGCGCGGCGGCGCCCCGCAAGCCGTGACTCAAGGCGTGCAGCAGCTACAAGTGACTTCGATTACGAAAAACGGCATGGCGGCAGGCGTGTTGTCAAACGCGACCGAGCCGGGCGATGTCGTCGCCTTCAGCCTCAAGAGCCCGACGCCGAAGAAGCTGACGGACGTGAACGGCGACCTGCTCGAAGGCCGCAAGCTCGGCGCGCAGGAAGAGATCTGGTACGACTCCGTAGGCGGCAAAAAGGTGCAGGGCTGGATCGTCAAGCCGCCTGACTTCGACCCGTCGAAGAAGTACCCGCTGATGCTCTACATTCATGGCGGGCCGCACGGAATGTACGGCGTCGGCTTCAACTTCGAGTTTCAGAATCACGCCGCCGAAGGCTATGTCGTGTTGTACACCAACCCGCGCGGCTCGACCGGCTATGGCCAGGAGTTCGGCAACGCCATCAAGTTCAACTATCCCGGCGAAGACTACGACGACTTGATGAACGGCGTTGACGCGGTGATCAAGAAAGGCTATATAGACGAGCGCAATCTGTTCGTCTGCGGCGGCTCGGGCGGCGGCGTGCTGACTTCGTGGATCGTCGGGCACACCGACCGCTTCGCTGCAGCGGTCGTGATGAAGCCGGTGATTAACTGGTACAGCTTCGTCGGCACGACTGACGGATCGAGCTGGTATTACAACTTCAAGAAGCTGCCGTGGGAAGACCCGTCCGAGCACTTGCGGCGCTCGCCGATCACCTATGTCGGCAACGTCAAGACGCCGACGATGTTGATGACCGGCGAATTGGATTTGCGCACGCCGATGGAGCAGACCGAGCAGTATTACCGCGCTCTCAAGCTGCGCAAAGTTGACACGCTGATGGTGCGCATACAGGACGAATACCACCCGTACAACGCGTCGCCGCGCCACCCGTCGAACCGTCTGTCACAAATCCTCTACCTGCGCGGCTGGTTCGAGAAGTACCGCAAGAAGGAATAGGGACGAGGGAGCAGGGGCTAGGGAGCAGGGACTAGGGGCTGGGGGCCGGAGGCTTTCCCTAGTCCCTAGTCCCTAGCCTCTAGCCCCTAGCCCCTAATTTGTATTATGCTGAAATTACATGGTTCAGCAGTTCTTCAAATCGCGCGCCCTGCCGCTGATTGCCATCTGCGTTATTGCTGTGGCGACGCTGGCCGGCGGTTACTTCGGCTCGCCGCGCGCCGTGCATGTCGCTGCCGGCGCGCCTGACGCCGACGAAGAATTGCGCACCGAATTCCAGGAGGCGCTGGAAACAGTTCAGGAAAGTTACGCCGGTCAAGCCGACCTCGAACAGCTCGGCAAAGCCTCTATCCAGGGCATGCTCCATCAGCTTGATCCGCACTCGACCTTCTTCACCAAATCAGAATTCGATGACATGCAGACCGAGCAGAGCAGCCGCACCTACGGCATCGGTGTGACGATCTCGAAGCGCTACGACCGCGTCTACATTCTGTCGGTCACGCCGGGCGGGCCGAGCTGGCGCGCCGGTCTGCGCTATGGCGATGCCATCGTTGCCATCAATAAACAGAACGCCGAAGATTGGACGACTGAAAAAGTGATGTACGCGGTGCGCGGCGAGAAGGGCGATTCGGTCGAGATCGTCGTCGAGCGCGCCGGCGTTCCCACTCCTATCACCTTTAACATCAAGCGTGACGAAGTGAAGCTGCCAACGGTGCGCAACGCCTTCATCATCAGCCAGAGTAATGTCGGCTACATTGCACTTACTGGCGGCTTTTCGGCGCGCACCGACGAAGAGATGACCGAGGCGATGGCGCACTTGAAGCAGGACGGCATGCGCCAGCTCGTGCTCGACCTGCGCGACAATCCTGGTGGCTTGCTCGATGAAGCCATTAAAGTGGCGATGAAATTCCTGCCGCCCGGCGAAAAGATAGTCGAGGTGCGCGGGCGCGACGAAGACGCGGCGCCTGCCATCCACCGCGTGCCGGATAACAACGTACCCGAAACCTTACCTGTGGTGATTCTCGTCAACCGCCGCACGGCGTCGGCTTCCGAGGTTGTCGCCGGCGCACTTCAGGATCACGACCGCGCCCTGATCGTCGGCGAGAACAGCTTTGGCAAAGGGCTGGTGCAGGGCGTCTTTCGCCTCTGGGGAGGCACCGGGCTGGTGCTGACGACGGCGCGCTATTACACGCCGACGGGTCGGCTGATTCAACGCAACTATGCCAACGTGTCGTTTTACGACTATTACTTCAACCGCACAGACGCGGATCGGCCCGACGCGGCGCGCGGTGATGCGCTGCACACAGATGCGGGTCGCCTGGTCTATGGCGGCGGCGGCATCACGCCCGACGTCGAAGTGAAAGCGCCCGAGACCGGCGTGGTGCGCGGACGCTTGTTTTACGGCGCGTTTCATTTCGTGCGCCAGCTCGCCGCCGGCCAGATCAACGGCCTGCGCGAGTACCGTATCACTGAAACTCAATCCAAATCCCGGCTCAGCGCCGACGACCTCAACCGCTTTCCGATCAACGATGCGCTGGTTGCCGCTTTTCGCGTTTACATCACGACCCGTCCGCAGTTCAACGTCAGCGACGCGCAGTTCACCAACAAGCTCGATTATGTTCGCTCGCAGTTGCGGCGCGAGTTGATGAGCACAGCTTATGGCGCGGACGCCGGCGATCAGGTCTATCTCGCCGACGACGTGCAGTTCCGCAAAGCCGTCGAATCGCTCGATCAAGCGCGCGCCCTCTCCGATAACGCCCGCCGCGCCCGCGCCGACCGCCAGCCTTGAGCCGCCATCATCCAACTATTGACATGGCAGACTGCGCATTTTATAAGCAATCAGTAGCCGTTTGCCCCTACGGTTTCAACCCCATGATCTAAGACCCCACGAAAGGACTCAGCTATGCTGAACTCGAAAGCCCCGGAGTATGTGCTGACGGTTGTGCAACATACTTACTGCGGCGATTGTATCTGGTTGAAGGGCAAAATAACCGACGTTTATATCGCTTCGGGCATCGTCCGCGGCGAAGATTCCAAGAACTGGCGCATGCAGATTCTTTCGCCGCCCTGGGATCGCATTGAAAGAAAGCGGGACTTTCCTACAGGCTTTCCCGATGTTGACGTGCCCGCAATGAAGCTAGAGGTGGATGGGCGCATCATCTTCGCCTCGCAGCAACCCGGCCTCATCAACGAAGTGCTGCTCAAGCTCAAGCCGATGCTGGTCAGCCGCCACAGCAACGCGCAGATTCAAAAACAGCTCGAAGAGATCGTGCGCACTTATAAAGAGCCGGCGACCCAGACGCTCTGCACAGTAACCTAAAACCGACCACCGATTCCTCACTTGCCGCGCTTTGCCTTTTGCCCTGACTGCGTGCTAGCTTGTTGGCTTAGAGCCGTTCTCATTTCAACAGCAAGCACACAGTCAGAGCTAATGGAGATCGTCGCCTACAACCCGCTGACAGCGAACGCGGCGCTGGAGCGCATTCGCTCGCGCACGTTGCAGATGAATCCTGAATTGATTGCGCGGGTCGCTGAGATCATTGAAGGCGTCCGCGCCGGCGGCGACGAGGCGCTCATCCACTACACCGAAAAATTCGACGGCGTGACGCTTCAGCCGGACGAGATTCGCGTTGATGCCGAATTCATCCGAGCGATGGCGGCGCGCGCCGACGCTCGCGCTGTCCAGGCGTTTCGCCAAGCCATCAACAACGTCCGCGCCTTCCACGAACGCCAGCGCGAGACGGATTGGCAAATCTCGCTCGCCGATGGCGCCACCGTCGGCCAGCGCATGCGTGCGGTCGCTGCTGCCGGCCTTTATGTCCCCGGCGGACGCGCCGCCTATCCGTCGTCCGTGCTGATGAATGCCGTCCCCGCACAGGTCGCTGGCGTGCGTCGCATCGCGATAGCGACGCCGCCCGGCACGCTCGAAAAAATCCCGGCGGTCGCCGCCGTCATCCACGAGCTAGGCATCACGGAAGTCTATCGCGTCGGCGGCGCGCAGGCAGTCGCGGCGCTCGCCTTCGGCACCGAGAGCGTGCCGCGGGTTGATAAGATCGTTGGGCCGGGCAATGTCTATGTCGCGGTTGCGAAAAAGCTGGTCTACGGCGCGGTTGGCATTGATTCAATCGCCGGGCCAACCGAAGTCGTGGTCATCGCCGACGAAACCGCCCGTGCTTCCTTCGTCGCTGCCGACCTGCTCGCACAGGCCGAGCATGACGCCGAGGCTTCTGCGGTCTGCATCACGACGAGCTCCGATCTGGCCCGCGAAGTCGAGCGTGAAGTCGAGCGCCAGCTAACTACGCTAGAGCGGCGCGACATCGCCCGCGCTTCGCTCGACTCGTATGGCGCGATCTTCGTGGTTGATTCGCTCGAAGCCGCCTGCGAGCTATCGAATCGTATCGCGCCTGAGCATCTTGAGCTGATGACGGCTGACGATGAAACCACGGCACAGATGATCGAAAACGCTGGTGCCATCTTTTTCGGCGCGTATTCGAGCGAGCCCATCGGCGATTACTTTGCGGGTCCGAATCATGTGCTGCCAACGGTCGGCACAGCGCGCTTCTCGTCGCCGCTCGGCGTCTATGATTTCCTCAAACGCCAGTCGGTGATTCATTACACGCGCGAGGCGGTCACTCGCCACGCCGACGCCATCGCCGCGATGGCCGATAGCGAAGGCTTGACGGCGCACAAACGCGCTGTGCTGATTCGCACGGAGGATTAGACGCGGTGACATGGCGACGTGGGGAAGGCATGACTGATCCACTCGACAAGATTAAGCCGGCGGTGCGCGCCATCACGGCTTACACGCTGGCGCCATATCGCGCAACGATCAAGCTTAATCAGAACGAGAACCCGTTCGACATGCCCACAGCGATCAAGCGCGAAGTCGAGCGGCGGCTCTCAGAGCGCCCGTGGGCGCGCTATCCCGACTTTGTGCCTGCGGCGCTGCTCGAAGCGCTCGCCACGTTCGCGGGCTGGAGAGCCGAAGGCACACTGGCCGGCAATGGCTCGAACGAATTGATCCAGGCGACGCTGATGGTGAGCGTCAGCCACGGCACGCGCGTCGTGCTGCCTGAGCCGACCTTCACGCTCTATCGCCAGATCGTCAATGTCCTGGGCGGCGAAGTCCTCGGTGTGCCGCTCACCCGCGAGCTGCAATTCGACGTTGAAGCGATTCGCCGTCGTGCGACAAACGAGCGCGCCGACCTGATCATCATCTGCTCGCCGAACAATCCGACCGGCTGCCGCATCCATGATGACGACTTGCGCCGGCTCGCCCACGGCTTCGACGGGCTGGTCGTCGTTGATGAAGCCTATCACGAATTTTCGGGTCGCACGGTGGTGCCTCTGCTCGACGAATTGTCGAACCTCGTCGTGCTGCGAACCTTTTCAAAAGCCATGGCGATGGCCGGCTTGCGCGTCGGCTACTTGCTCGCGTCGCCACGGCTTGCGACCGAGATTCATAAGGCGACGCTGCCCTACAACCTTAACTTCCATTCAGCGATGGCGGCGCAGGTCGCCTGTGAGCAATATGAGTTATTGCGCCCGCAGATTGAGTTGATTGTTCGTGAGCGCGAGCGTGTCTTTGCGGCGCTCGCCTTGATCCCCGGCCTTGAGCCCGTGCCTTCAGCGGCGAACTTTTTGGTGGCGCGCGCACGGGTCGAGCCGCGAAAGGTGTTCAACGAGTTGCTGACTCGCGATATACTGATTCGTGATGTCAGCAAGTCCCCGATGCTGGCCGACTACTTCAGAGTATCGATCGGCTCGCCCGCCGAAAACGACCGCTTGATTGCGGCGCTCGAAGAGGTGATGGGCGCAGCTTAGCGCAGTTGTGGAGGCCAATCATGGCAAGAGTCGCAGAGAAACGGCGCACAACGCGCGAAACCGATGTCGCCGTCAAGATTGACCTGGACGGGCACGGCACATCCACCGTGGCTACGGGCATCGGCTTTCTCGATCATATGCTCGACCTGTTCGCCCGTCACGGTCTGTTCGACCTTGAGGTGACATGCGCCGGCGACTTGCAGATTGACGGCCATCATTCGGTTGAAGACATCGCCATCACGCTTGGCCAGGCGTTCGCCGAAGCGCTCGGCGACAAGAGCGGCATCGAGCGTTACGGCGTCGCCTACGTACCGATGGACGAAGCACTGGCGCGCGCCGTTGTTGATCTGAGCGGGCGGGCATTCTTTGTCTATCGCGTCGCCAACACCCGCCAGCGCATTGGCGAGCTGGATGTCGAACTGGTCGAGCATTTCTGGCGCTCATTCGCCCAGGAAGTGCGCTGCAACCTGCACGTCGAATTATTCTACGGCGCGAACCAGCACCACATCATCGAAGCCATTTTCAAAGCCGCCGCCCGCAGCTTATCCGCCGCGACGCGCACCTCTGCGCGCATTGAAGGCGTGCTGTCAACGAAAGGAACTCTCTAGGGGCCAGGGAGCAGGGACTAGGGCTAGAGAAAACCTCCGGCCCTAGTCCCTAGTCCCCAGCCCCTAGTCCCTTCCAATGATTGCCATCATCGATTACGGAGTAGGCAACCTGCGCAGCGTCGAGAAGGCGTTTGCCGCCGTCGGCGCGCAGGCCGTCGTCACCGGTGATAGGGGCGCGATTCGCGAGGCGGAAAGAATCGTCCTGCCCGGCGTCGGCGCTTTCGGCGAGTGCGCTCGACAGTTGCGCGCCGCCAATCTTGATCGACTGGTGATTGAAGCCGCCGAGGCCGGCAAGCCAGTGCTAGGGCTTTGCGTCGGGCTACAACTGATGTTCGACGAAGGGCACGAGTTCGGCGTTCATCGCGGATTGGGCTTGATGCGTGGGCGCGTCATTCGCTTTCCTGAGTCGGGGCCGCACGTGCCGCAGATCGGCTGGAATCAGATCGAGAAGGTTGGGCCGCACCCGCTTCTCGACGGCCTCAGTGACGGGACTTACTTTTACTTCGTGCATTCCTACCACGTCGTTGCCGAAGACAAAGAGGACGTTGTTGCTGAGACTGAGTACGGCATCCGTTATCCTTCAGTCTGCGCGCATGGCTCGGTCGCCGGCGTGCAGTTTCATCCCGAAAAGAGTCAGGACGCCGGCCTGCGCTTGCTCGCCAACTTCGCCGGGGCGGCATCCGTGCGCTGAGCCGTGCGTTACTGCTTGCGAGCCGATGCCGGCTGTCCCTGCATGGCCTTCAACTGATCGAGCGCACGCTGCGTTGCCCGCCAATCATCCTTATCCCGCCTGGTCGCATTCGGCGCGTTCGGGTCGTTATAAAATGCCAGCAGATTGCGCCGCAATTCGGGACTGGTGTTTTCAAAATCGTGCTTGGCCAGCTTTTCAAGCAGCCGCGCGTAAGTCTCGTCGGCCAGCTTATATTCGCCGGCGCGCACCGGTCGCCCGGTGTCGAAATCAGTGTTCTGCAAATCGAGCTTGCCCGTGCGCGCCTGAGCAAGCAGCCCGCGATAGCGTTCCAGCGCAGCGTTGAAGCTCTCGATAAACAGGCGCTCGGCTTCCGGCGTCGGCGGCTTGAAGTTCAGCGGCTTCAGCGGCCCGACCTTTGGAAGAACCCGCACCATGCCGGCAACCAGCTTGGCGCCAAAGCCGGGCTCTTTGTACTCTTTGCCAAACTCTTTGTCATAGTCGGCGCGCGAAAAGTTGTAAAGGAACTTCTCCTGCGTCATGCCCGGATGCGCTTTGGTGATGTCATCTTTTTTCAACTCCCACGCCACCCGCGTCATCTCGGGAATCAAGCCGCTGACCGTACGCCGGTAAGTGCCGATGGCCAGATCGAGGCTGACGAATTGATCTTTCAATTCAAGCCCATAGGTTTTTAAAAAGGCGCGCGACAGCACGTCTTTCGCTACTTTGAAGCCGATGAAATCGTGATAAGAGTCCGAGGCATAATTGCCGCGCGCCACCTGCACAACATCAAAACCAAACTCGGTTTTAATATGCGCCGTTGGGTCTTCGACGTAGGTGACTTCGTTGCCATATCGGGCGCGCAGTTTCGGGTAGGCAATTGGCACAGCGCGATTGACGCCGATGGCGTGACCCTTGTTGTCCGCCGCATAGTGGGCCAGCGCGCCGAGCGCAAAGGCGTATTCGTTGAGGTCGCGAGATTCGCCGAGCAGGGCTTCGATGAAGTCGCCGCTGCGCACGTAATGCGCCAGGTCTGTGAAGAATTTGCTGCCGAACGGATAATAGCCCATGTCCTGAATGATCGCGCCGCCGTAGGCATAGGCATGCGCCTCGCGCAGTTGTTCCTCGGTGGCATGGGGAAAACGTTTCAAAAGCAGCGGCCTGAGCGAATCCTTCCACGTGGTATCAATGATGGCTTGATGCGATAGTACCGAATAACCGAGTGATGCCTGCGCCAGCAGCAGCGTTAGCGATAGCAGGACGACCGCGCGCGAGATTTTAAGTAAGAACTTATTCATGCTTATTCTCCACCTGATGATGTAGCGATAACAGGCAAGCCGCCATCGTCTTCGTCCCAAAAAAGAACGAATCACACACTCCAACAACTCACGCCGGTGTAGAGGGCAAACCCGGTGCCGCTCCGCTTGACTCCGCACCGCAGCAGACCTATCTTTCAATTACGTTCGCGAGGAGTAGCAATGGCGACGACACTACACAAAGACGACATCCTGAAAGCCGCGCAGGCTATGACGAAAGAGGAGCGCCTCAAGCTAATTGCCGCCATCGCTGCGTTACCCGACGAAGTGACTATGCAGCAAGCATCTGAAGCGGTTAGCGTGCCCGAAACCACTGACGAAGAGGTAATGAAGACCGCCCGTCAGATCATGGACAAGTACCCCAACCTCCTTCGCCGCCTTGCCGAATGAGCACGACATACCTCACCAAAGCACATCTCATTGCCATTCACCACGAACTGATTGAGCGATTCGGCGGCCTTCACGGCATCAGGGACGAGGTCCTGCTTGAATCTGCCATTGGCCGGTATCAGAGTGGCTATTATGCAGACCGGGTGGAAGAAGCGGCTGCCTTGATGGAATCATTGGGCGGCAATCATCCCTTTATAGATGGCAACAAGCGCATAGCGGTGACCGCCGCATTCGTCTTTCTGGCGGTGAACGGTTATGATGTCAGCGTTGAGGAGGATGCGGCTTTTGAGTTCATTGACGAGCTGTTCAATGCTCATGAATTCTCCTTCGCGCGGTTAGAATCGTGGCTGCGTAAACATGCACGCCCGCTTTGATGTATATCTGAAAAATCCATTGGTTTCTATGCTTATTATCCCGGCTATTGATCTGAAAGGCGGTCGCTGCGTGCGGCTGACGGAAGGGCGCGAGGCGAGCGCCAAAGTCTATGACCGCGACCCGCTCGAAGTGGCGCGCGTTTATGAGAAGGCCGGCGCGCAGTTGATTCACGTTGTTGATCTGGATGGCGCCTTTCACGGCGCCGCCTCGGCGAACCTGCAAATCATCAAGCGCATCAACGGTGAGGTCGCTATCCCCATTGAAGTCGGCGGCGGATTGCGCTCGCTCGCTGACATCGAATTCCTGCTGCGCGATGTCGGGGCGCGCTATGCCATCCTCGGCACGGTCGCCGTCGAACAGCCCGACCTGTTGCGCGCCGCCGTCGCCGCCTTCGGCGATGCCATCGTCGTCGGCATCGATGCGCGCGAAGGCCAGGTGGCGACGCGTGGCTGGACAGCAGCGACGCGCGTTGATGCCATTGATCTGGCGTGCGAGGTCGCCGCCTTCGGCGTCGAGCGAATCATCTACACTGACATTGCGCGCGATGGCCGTTTGAAAGGGCCGAACCTGGAAACGACGCGCGAGATTGCCCGACGGTCGGCGGCGCGCGTCACTGCTTCGGGCGGTGTTGGCTCGCTCGAAGACATCACCCATGTCGCTCAACTGGAGAGCGACGGCGTGGATGCGGTAATCGTCGGCAAGGCGCTTTACGAAAACCGCTTCACCTTGAAACAGGCTCTCCGAGCCGCTCTTAAGACATCGTGAGCGATTGATCCATGCTGGCCAAACGCATCATCCCATGCCTGGACGTAAACTGCGGACGTGTCGTCAAAGGGATTCGCTTCGTTGACCTCATTGACGCCGGCGATCCGGTCGAGCAGGCCCGCCGCTACGACCGCGAAGGCGCTGACGAACTGGTCTTCCTCGACATTACGGCGTCAAGCGACAGCCGCGATCTGGTGTATGACATGGCGCGCCGCGTCGCCGACACGATCTTCATCCCTTTCACCGTGGGCGGCGGCATCCGCACCGTCGAAGACATGCGGCGAATGCTGGCGTCGGGCGCGGACAAAGTCTCGGTCAACACCGCAGCCATCAACGAACCGGCGATCATCACCGAAGGCGCGCAGGCTTTTGGCTCGCAAGCCATCGTCGTGGCGATTGACGCCAAGCGCGTAGCGCCGAATAGCGACGCGGGGACACGGCGACGCGGCGACGCGGAGAAAAAACTAGCAGGCGGGAGCGAGGCAGCCATCGTCGCGTTTCCCCGCTGGCAGGTCTACACGCACGGCGGGCGCAAGCCTGCGGGGATCGATGTGATTGAATGGGCGCGGCGTGTTGAAGCGCTGGGCGGCGGCGAAATCTTGCTGACCAGTATGGACTGTGACGGCACACGCGACGGTTACGATATTGAGTTGACGCGCGCGGTCGCCGAGGCGGTTTCAATTCCGGTAATCGCTTCGGGCGGCGCCGGCACGCTCGAACATCTTTACGAAGCCTTGAGCGCGGGGCGCGCCTCGGCGGTGCTGGCCGCATCAATCTTTCACTTCGGCGAATTCACCATCGCGCAAGCGAAAGATTATCTGCGGGCGCGCGGCCTGCCGGTGCGTTGAGTCACGCGTGAGAGACCAATGATGCAAAGCTCATTGATTGACGATGTGCGTTTTGATGAGTGCGGCCTGGTGCCGGCGGTGGTGCAGGATGCGGCGACCGGCGAAGTGCTGATGCTCGCTTACATGAATCGCGAGTCACTTGTGAAGACGCTGGCGACCCGCGAGACATGGTTCTGGAGCCGTTCACGCGGCGAACTCTGGCACAAGGGCGCGACATCGGGCAACACCCAGCGCGTCATTTCGCTGGCCATTGATTGCGACGGCGACACCTTGCTCGTCCGAGTCGAACCGCGCGGCCCGGCCTGTCACACGGGGGCGCGCGCCTGCTTCTTTCGCACGCTATAGCAGTTTGCAAATGCATTGAGCCTTAGCCACAAAGTCACCAAGACACAAAGAATCACAAAGCAGATTGTGATTCTTTGTGTCTTGGTGCCTTCGTGGCGACTGCTCTGGCTAAGCTCATCTTGCTGCCGCCTGATCGGCCTTTTCGAGCATCGGCTTGAGGTATTGATAGACCGTGTCGGCAACGATGCGCGCCCCTTCGCGATTCGGATGAATGCCGTCCGGCTGGTTCAAGGATTGAATGCCGGCGACGCGGTCGAGAAGAAAAGGGATCAGCGCCACGTTATGCGCTTTCGCCAACTCGCTGAAAGCGCCGTGCGTCCAGCGGCGGTAATCGATGCCTGAATTGGTCGGCGCTTCCATGCCGGCGAGCAATACCTGTGCGCCGCGCGCTTTGGCGCGCTTGATGATGGTGCTCAAATTCTTCTTCATCTCTTCGATGGGCTGGCCGCGCAGAATGTCGTTAGCGCCCAGTTCAAGGATGACGACTTTGACATCGCCGCCTTCCAGCGACCAGTCAATGCGCCGCACGCCGTCCGCCGATGTATCGCCGGAAATGCCGGCGTTGACCACTTCATAATCGAACCCATCTGCCGCCAGCTTCTTCTGCAACAGCGACGGGTAGCTCTCTTCAAGGCTCAAGCCATATCCGGCGGTCAGGCTGTCGCCGAATGCGACGATCTTCGCTACACTCTTAACTGGCTTCGCAGGCGATTCAGTGGCCGCCGGCGCCGTCGCCGCGCCTTTCGACGGCCCGCCTTTGCATGCCGCGAAGACTGCGAGGGCGCATAATAAAAGGCCAAACAGAATGACTCTCATTTTGAAATTATAGCAGCCCGCGCCCGGCGCGCGGCGAGAATGTGGCAGGCGGAAACAGCGGATGATCGAACTCTACAACGTTTCAAAGATCGTGCCTTCGGGCGCAGAAATGCTGACGATTCTCTACGCGCTCGACCTGCGCATCCCCGACGGCCAGTTTGTCAGCATCGTCGGCCCGTCGGGGAGCGGCAAGTCTACGCTGCTCGGGTTGATTGCCGGGCTGGATGCGCCGAGCGCCGGCGAGATCACCATTGACGGCGAAAACATCACCGCGATGAACGAAGATCAACTGGCCGAGCTGCGCGGCGAAAAGCTCGGCTTCGTCTTTCAATCGTTTCACCTGATTCCGTCGCTGACGGCGCTGGAAAACATCCTTGTGCCGATGGAGATTCGCGGTCTGCGCGATGCCCGCGAGCGCGCCCAATCCTTGCTCGAAGACGTTGATCTTGTCGCCCGCGCGCACCATTATCCGGCGCAACTGTCGGGCGGCGAGCAACAGCGCGTCGCTATCGCGCGCGCCTTTGCCAACAATCCGACGATCTTGCTGGCCGACGAGCCGACCGGCAATCTCGATTCGCGAAACGGGCAGCATGTCTTCGAGATGATGGTCGAGATGAATCGCCGCCGCCGGGCGACGCTGGTTCTGGTGACTCATGACCATGAGCTGGCGGCGCTCGCGGATCGGCAGATCGTCTTGCGCGAAGGCCGCGTCTATAGCGACAGCCACGCGCCCGCGGTCGAAAGCCCTGCGGCAGGCAGCGAAATGGAGGCGACGCGGTGAGATTCGTTTTTCAGATGGCGCGGCGCGAATTGCGCAGCTCGTGGCGCAGATTACTTTTCTTTTTTCTCTCCATCGCCATCGGCGTGGGATGCATCGTCGCCGTGCGCTCGATGATGCAGAACGCCAACGCGGCGATTGCTCTGGAAGCGCGGGCGCTGCTGACCGCAGACGTGCAGGTAGACACCAACCGCCCGTGGGAGAAAGAGACGCTCGACAAGATCAATCGCATCGCCGACCCGATTGCTACGGCGCGCACCGAGACGATTGATTCGGTGACGATGATTCGCCCCGCCGACCCGCAGCACGAAGGCGCGGCGATGATCGAGCTGAAAGGCATCGAGCCGCCGTTCCCGCTCTACGGCGAATTCCGGCTGCAAAACGGCGAGCCGTTCGATCACGCCTTGCTCGCCAATCACGGCGCAATCGTCGCGCCGGCGCTGCTTGAGCGTTTGAGCTTGCAGGTCGGCGACGAAGTCTTGATCGGCAACACGAAGTTTCAGATTCGCGGCGTGCTCGATAAAGAGCCGGGCGGGTCGAGCGGCTTTCGCCTGGGGCCGCGCGTTTTCATCGAGCGCGCGGCGCTTGAAGCCGCCGGCCTAACAGGCTTCGGCAGCCGCGCCCGCAGGCGCTTGCTCTTCAGCACGCCTGAAGGCCAGATGGAGCCGCTGGTCAAACAACTGCGCGCCGAATTCAAGAACAACAATGCCATCAACGTGCGCTCGTACAAGAACTCGCAGGACAATCTGACCGAGCAGTTCAGCCGCGCTGAAGATTATTCGTCGCTGACCGGCCTGGTGATCCTGGTGCTCGGCGGCATCGGCATCTTCAACGTCACGCGCACCTTCATCGAGCAGAAGAAGAAATCGATTGCCATCTTGAAGTGCATCGGCGGCAATGGGACGAAGATCACGCTCGTCTACCTTCTGCAAATCGTTGCGCTCGGCATCGTCGGCAGCCTGTTTGGCGTCGCCTTCGGCAAAGGCGTGCTGGTCGTCATCGAGCATTTCTTTGCCGACCGCCTGCCGCAGTACATGAGTTATGGCCTGAGGCCGGGCGCGGCGCTGCAAGGCTTTGCGGTCGGGGTGCTAATCTCGCTGCTCTTTTCGGCGCTGCCCTTGTTGCGCGTCCGTCACATCAAGCCAAACGTCTTGCTGCGCGAAGATGTCGCGCCTGCCGCGCGGCGCTTCGACTGGGCGCGCTGGGCGTCGGCATTCGCAGTTGTGATGGGACTGCTCTTCGTGGTCTCCTGGCAGGCAGGCTCGATTCGCACCGGGCTATTTTTTCTTGGCGGGCTGGCGGTGACTGCCGGCTTGCTATATGGCGCGGCAACGTTGTTGGTCTGGCTGGTGCGGCGCATGAATCGCTTGCGCTCGTTTCCGCTCAAGCAGGCCATCAACAGCCTGCACCGACCGGGCAACCAGACGCGCGTCATCGTCATGGTCGTGGGCCTGGGTGTCTTTCTGGTTATTTCGATTCAGTCAGTGCAGGCGAACCTGGTCAACGAATTCAACGCGGCGTTACAGGGCAATCTGCCGAATATGTTTTTGATCGACGTGCAGACGGATCAGGCCGCGCCGCTGGCACAGTACGTCGAGCAACAGACCGGCGCGCCCCCGCAGATGGTGCCGACCGTGCGCGTTCGCATCCAGGCGATCAACGGCCACGAGATCGATTTTGAGAATGAAGAGATGAAGCGCGAACGCGGCAGGCTGGGGCGCGAATACGTTGTCACCTATCGCCCGAATCTCGACACCAACGAAACGATTGTCGCCGGCCATTACTGGGATGCGACGCCATCGAAAGAGCCGGAAGTGTCTATCGAAGAGAACGTCTGGGGCCTGGGTGGGATGGGCATCGGCAGCCCTGTTGTCTTCGACATTCAGGGACGCAAGATCACGGCGCGCGTCACCAGCGTCCGCCGCGCCGACTTGCGCAATGCCCGCACCGTCTTCATGTTCGTCTTCCGACCGGGCGTGCTGGAAAGCGCGCCGCAGATGTGGGTCGCCGCGCTCAACGGCCCCGACACCGAGCCCGAACGCTCGCGCTTTCAACGTGCCCTGCTCGACAAGTACCCGAACGTTTCAATCATTGACGTGGCCGACATCGTCAAGGCGGTAACTCGGATCGTCAACAACATCACGCTGGCCGTCACCTTCGTCGGCGCCTTCGTACTGTTGAGCGGCGTGCTGATTCTCTCAGGCTCACTGGCGATGACAAAGTTCCAGCGCGTCTATGAAACGGCGGTGCTGAAGACGCTCGGGGCCAAGCGCAAGACGATTCTGCTAATTTTGCTGGCCGAGTACGGCTTGATGGGCACAGTGGCCGGCGTGGTTGGCTCGCTCGCGGCGGTGGGGTTATCTTATGCGACCTCGCATTACATCTTTGAAATCAAGTGGAGCCTGACGCCACAGATCAACCTCATCGGCATGCTGGCGACGATTGTTTTGGTGACCGTCGTGGGCGCGGTGTCGACACTCGACGTGCTGGCGAGAAAGCCGCTCGCGACCTTGCGCGCACAATAAAAAGGCTCTGCCTCCGAAGAGACAGAGCCTTTGGCTTGCGAGCCTGATTGGCGACCGGCGGACTAGAAACCGCCCATGCCACCGCCGCCCGGCATCTGCGGCATTTCCTTCTCGGTTTCAGGAATCTCCGATACCAGCGCCTCGGTGGTCAGCAAGAGGCCGGCAATCGAAGCGGCGTTCTGCAACGCCGAGCGCGTCACCTTGGTCGGGTCAACGACGCCCATCGAAATCATATCGCCGTACTCTTCCGTCTCGGCGTTGTAGCCGTAGTTGGCCGCCTTGTTCGAGCGCACCTTGTCAACGATGACCGCGCCTTCCTGGCCAGCATTGGCGACAATCTGGCGCAGCGGCTCTTCGAGCGCCCGCTTGACGATGCCGACGCCGATGTTCTCGTCTTCAATCTCGAACTTGACGTTTTCGAGCGCCTTCTGAGCGCGCAGGAAAGCAACGCCGCCGCCCGGCACGATGCCTTCTTCGACAGCCGCCTTCGTAGCGTGCATGGCATCTTCGACGCGCGCCTTCTTCTCCTTCAGCTCGGTCTCGGTGGCCGCGCCGACTTTGATGACGGCGACGCCGCCGACCAGCTTCGCCAGCCGCTCTTGCAGCTTCTCGCGGTCGTAATCCGACGTGGTGTCTTCGATCTGGGCGCGAATCTGCTTGACGCGACCCTCAATCTCCGACGCCTTGCCGCCGCCTTCGACAATCGTCGTGTTGTCTTTGTCAACGACGATCTTCTTGGCGCGACCGAGGTCTGGCACCTGGATGCTTTCGAGCTTGATGCCGAGGTCTTCGGTGATCGCCTTGCCGCCGGTCAGGATGGCGATGTCTTGCAGCATGGCTTTGCGGCGGTCGCCGAAGCCCGGCGCTTTGACGGCGCCGACCTGGAGGGTGCCGCGCAGCTTGTTGACGACCAGCGTAGCCAGCGCTTCGCCTTCAACGTCTTCGGCGATGATCAGCAGCGGCTTGCCCTGACGCGCCACCTGTTCGAGCAGCGGCAGCAGGTCTTTCATCGAAGAGATCTTCTTCTCGTGGATGAGGATCAAGCAGTCGTCGAGCGACGCTTCCATGCGTTCGGGGTCGGTGACGAAATACGGCGACAGGTAGCCGCGGTCGAACTGCATGCCCTCAACGACTTCGAGCGAGGTTTCCAGGGTCTTCGACTCTTCAACGGTGATGACGCCGTCTTTACCGACCTTGCTCATGGCTTCGGCGATCAACTGGCCGATGGTGGTGTCGCCGTTAGCCGAGATCGTGCCGACCTGAGCGATTGAATCGCCCTTGACCGGCTTCGACAACCGCTTAATCTCCTCAACGGCTTTCTCGACGGCCTTGTCAATGCCGCGCTTCAAGGCCATCGGGTTGGCACCTGCGGCAACGGTCTTCACGCCTTCGCGGAAGATGGCCTGCGCCAGAACAGTTGCCGTGGTCGTGCCGTCGCCGGCAACGTCCGAAGTCTTCGAGGCCACCTCGCGCACCATCTGCGCGCCGGTATTTTCCATCTTGTCTTCGAGCTCAATCTCTTTTGCGACGGTGACACCGTCTTTGGTGATCGTCGGCGAGCCGAATTTCTTCTCGATGACAACATTGCGTCCCTTGGGGCCGAGCGTCACCTTAACGGCGTCAGCCAGACGGTTCACGCCGCGCAACAGGCTGCTGCGCGATTCTTCGCCAAATGCGATATGCTTTGCCATAGTTTTACTCTCCTAACTCAGGGGATTTTGGATTTTGGATTGCCGGTTTTTGGATTGCCGGGACGAGGCCGCTAGCCCGGTCCCTGAATCTAAAATCTAAAATCTAAAATCCAAAATCGGGATGAATTCTTACTTGTTTGCTTTCTTGGACTTGTTCTCGCTGGCGCGTTCGATGACACCGAGGATGTCGTCTTCGCGCATGATGAGGTACTCGTCGCCGTCGAGTTTGATCTCGGTGCCGGCGTACTTGCCGAACAGCACGCGGTCGCCCTCTTTGATGTCCAGGGGCACGCGCTCGCCGTTGTCGAGTTTCTTGCCTTCACCTACGGCGATGACTTCGCCCTCTTGCGGTTTCTCTTTGGCGCTGTCGGGGATGATGATGCCGCCACGAATCTGCTCACCTTCCTCGATGCGCTTGATGATCACACGATCTTGAAGCGGTTTGATACTAGCCATAGCTGGTACGGACTCCTTTCTATTTAGAAAATTACATTGCCGGTCTGGCTGGTTGGCATAAAAGTTAGCACTCTCTCATTGAGAGTGCTAATTATATTTTCTGATTGTGCGGCTGTCAATAAATTCGGCGGGCGGCGAAGAAAAATATATCGAAGATTCCGGTTAAAACGGTTGCTAACGCTCCAGGCTCGGCTTAGCGGCTCGTCTGCCGACCGCTGGCCTGAGCCTGAACGGCGGTGATGGCCACGGTATCGCGGATATCTTCGGCCTTGCAGCCGCGCGACAGGTCATTGGCGGGCCTGGCCAGCCCTTGCAGCACCGGGCCGATGGCGGTAGCCCCGGCCAGCCGCTCGACCAGCTTATAGCCAATGTTGCCGGCTTGCAGGTCTGGAAAGATCAGCGTGTTGGCGCGCCCGGCCAGGGGGCTGCCCGGCGCTTTGCTCTGGGCGATGGCGGGGACTAAGGCGGCGTCAAGCTGCAATTCGCCGTCAACCAGAATTTGCGGCGCGCGGGCGCGCACCGTCCGCGTGGCTTCGATGACCTTATCCACCAGCGAGTTTTTGGCGCTGCCTTTGGTCGAAAACGACAGCAGCGCGACGCGCGGCTCTACATTGAGCAGGGCGCGTGCCGACTCTGCCGAAGCAATGGCGATTTCGGCCAGCTCCGCCGCGCTCGGGTTGATGATGACGCCACAGTCGGCAAAGACGAACGCGCCGTTTTCGCCAAGTTGAACATTAGGAACAACCATTACGAAGAAGCTCGACACCACCTTCAGCCCCGCCTTCGGGCCGACACAACGCAAGGCCGAGCTGACCGTATGACCAGTCGTGTGGGTCGCGCCGCTGACGCTGCCGTCGGCGTGGCCTTCGCGCACCATCATGTTGCCGAAGTAGAGCGGATCGTTCATCTGCTGGTGCGCCTCTTCGAGGGTTACGCCTTTGGCGCGGCGAATCTCGTGATAGCGCGCGGCGTAAACTTCGCGCTCGCGGGCGCGGCGGTGATCGATGATCGCCACGCCCGTCAGGTCGGCGCCCAAGCTAGCAGCCTTGCCGCGAATCACCTCTTCGCGCCCGACGAGCGTGAGGCGAGCGAGGCGGTCAGCGACAATGAGCGCCGCCGCCTGCACGGTACGATCATCTTCGCCTTCAGGCAGCACGATGTGTTGTGGGTCGGCAGCGGCGCGGGCGCGAATTTGATCGAGGACGTTCATTGGATTAATCCAACCTCCAGGCAGGTATCCGGGCTTTACGCTTCCAGCAGCGAATTACAGAACGAATTGTAAAGGATTTTACGGCGGCGGGCGATAGCAGAAAGTGACAGGTGACGAGTGACGAGTGACAAGACGTTGTCACTCAAACTTGTAGCGAGCTTGGCATGCGTAAGCTATCTTGTCGCTTGTCACTCGTCACCTGTCACCTGAAAATAACTACAGCGCCTATGGCGATGGGTTGGATAAAAAAGCGCGTGAACTCTCCCTTTTCTCGCGCGCCTCGCAGCGGACTCTCCCAACCCGCGCGAGGCCTTCCAACCGTTCGCCAACCGGCGCTGTAGTAGCCGTTGAGCGCTTGGCTCTAGCTTAAAATTAATCGCTGCCCGACGTACTGCCCGTCGGCTGTTGCGGTTTGCTCAATACTTCGCTGAACAGCAAGTCCGTCAGGTCCGAGCCTTCGCGGCGGTCGAGGTCGCGCTCGATGGTTTGCAGGCGCGACTGATGCTCTTGAACGCGCGTGACGATCTTCGCCAGGTCAGCCGAGCGCATACTTTGAAGGTCGCTCTGCAAGCTGACAAGCTCGGCTTTCAAGGCGTCTTTCTGCTGCCGCTCGCTGTCGGCGACCTTCTGCGCCACGAGCGCCGTCAGGTTGGCGCGCAGTTGCTCAAGCTGTTCGGCGCTGACGTATTCAGTCCGCGACGGATTCACTGCTGCCTGCCCTGCGACCGGCTGCCGACTGCCAATCAGCCGTGTGTTAATCGCAAAGCCGTCGCGGCCAACGCTGACGCTGGTGCCGGTCACGGCCATTACGATCAGCGCGACGCCCGCGACGCTCGCGGCTTTCGCCCAGACCGGCATGACCGTCAACAACTCTTTCAGCACCGCAACGAATGACCGCTTCTGCGGCTGCGGGTCGGCGACGACGCGCACAATCGGCAAGTCAACGACCTGCCACTGCTGCAACTGCTGGCGCACGCGGCCAAAGTCTGCAATCTCTTGTTTGCACGCGACGCATTCGTCAAGGTGCGCTTCAAAGCGGCGCGCTTCGTCACCGGTCGCCTCTTTGTAGAGATAGGCCATCAGCGCTTCGTGCATGCCGCAAGCCGAGGTCTGGTTTGCTTCGCTCATCTTGTCACCACTCACTTCCTGTAAATGATGAATGAGAAATGATGAATGATGAATTAAGAAAACCGTTGAGCTGCGATGGGCGCAAGCTCCGGCAGTTCATCATTCATCATTCATCGTTCATCATTTTCCCTGCGTCACATCGCTTCGCGCAGGTGTTCCAGCCGCTTCCTTAGCTCCGAAAGACCAGTGTACATCCGCGTCTTGACGGTCGAAACCGGCAGGCCGAGGATGTCGGCGATCTCAGAAAACTTCAGCCCTTCGTACTCCTTCATCACGATCACCTGGCGCATGTCTGCCGGCAGTCCCTGCAAGGCGCGGCGCACGGCGCGCGTCACCTGCTCCTGTTGGATGTGGCTGCCGAGGTCGGCGGTGTCGGCGGCCACCTCAAAGCCGCTCGCTTCGCGCTGCTCGTCGAGCGAAACGACGTTGCGCGGGCGGCCCCGCAGCCGGGTGTTGCAGGTGTTCAAGGCGATGCGATAAATCCAGGATGAAAACTTGGCCTCGCCGCGAAACTTCGAGAGGTTGCGGTAGGCCGAAAGGAACGTCTCCTGGGTCGCGTCGCGGGCCTCGTCATCGCGCCCCAGCATGCGCAAAGTCAGGCCGTAAATCTGTCGCTCCCAGCGGCGCACGAGCAGATTGAAGGCGTCGGGTTCGCCGCCCAGTGTGCGCTCGATCAATTGCGTGTCGCTCAAGTCCAATTAGCTCTGGCCTATGCGAAAGTTACATCCTCCATCTGCTTCATCACTATAGACGGGCGGCGGAGAGTGAAAGTCTGAATTTCATCGCGATTTTATCACGCTGCGACAGAGCGCAAAGCGCCGGACAGCTTTGGCAGGCGGCCCACGGGCCATTATAATCGCGCCGAAGCCGATTCCAGATCGATCCCGTAGAAGAGGTGAGCGTGCTATTTCGAGAGTTGCTCAAACAACTGGTCGAGGGTGTAGAAGGCGCAACCGGCGCGATTCTGCTCGAATCCGCAGGCGAGGCGGTGCAATGGCACCACACGGACGAGAGCCATTCGGAGCGCCTGCGCTTGCGCAGCGCTTATGTCGCCTTAATGCTGCAAAACAGCCGCGCCATCGCGGCGCGCACGGCGGTGGGCGAAGCGGCCCGTTTGGTGATGCAATACGACGCCGCCACTTTTATTGCCCAGGTGATCGAGCGCGATTATTTCGTCGTCCTTGAGCTTGATCCGTGGGCGAACATCGCCGAGGCGATCTACCGGCTGCAACCCATCATCGAAAGGCTGCGCCACGCTCTGAGTGCCTGACAGGCGAACTGAGTCAATCAGCCAACCATCAATAATGCACGTCAATGTAAACGGGAACGCGGCGCACGGTGATGGGCACGCCGTTGATTGTGGCGGGGCGGAACTTCGAGCGGCGCAGCGCGTCGACTGCCGAATCGGTCATGTAATCAACCTGATTGATGATCTCAATATCGGTAATCGTGCCGTCGGCATTGAAGGTTGCCCTAAGCAGGACTCTGCCGGCGGCCCTGTGCTCCTGCGCTTCGGGTGTGATGATCGGCGTGGCGCGGCGAATCCAGGTGAAGGACAGGAAGCCCGGCGGCTTGGTGGCGGAGTAAACCATATCCGTCGGGGACGGGGAGCCGTTCGGCGCGCCGTTGCTGCTGTTCGGATTTCTCTCTGTGCCTTTGTTAGCACCCGGCCCGCCATTTCCACCCGCGCCTGAGCCATCACGGCCACCGATCCCGTCTCTCTTGCCTTCACCCGGCGAAGGCGGCGCGTCGGTCGCTCCGTTAGGCAGACCGACCGGCAGCGCGACCGGCGGCGGCGTGGACTCAGGGCCTTTGATCGTTGCCATCACGGGCAATGAGGCATGTTCGACGGGCGGCGCGAATGGCTTGACGATCTGCGGCGCGGGCGAGGTCGGGGGCGGCGTGCCTTTGGTTACGGGTGGCGCTTCTTCTCTGCCACCGCCACTCTGTCCGCTGTCGTCGTGCGCCGCTTTGGCTTTCGTTTCCCCTTCTGCCACTTGAGAAGGCAGATCGATCCGCTGCACCTCGTAACCGCTCTCTTTCGGCGCGGTCAGGCTGCGCCAACCGATTATCACAATTACCGTAAGCAGCAAAGCGTGAACGACGAGCGCGCCCGCCAGGCCGAAGTAAATTCGGCGGCGGCGTTTCGCGTCCCTGTTGTCGTCGGTAAAAAGATTATGCAGGAAACTGCCTGGGTCGCGCAGGAATTCGCTAGAGGCGCGCGCAATCTCTTCAGCTAACCGCGCCGGCAAGCTCTTCGGCTCGATGAGCGCGAACGGCGGCGCCTCGAGCTTTGTTGCCGTCGTGACAAAATCGCTGGTGGTTGCTGAAGCCATGAGGTGAGCCGTTACGGCAGGAGGCACGCTTTGACGCGCGAAGGCCGCGACGGGGTGAGCCATCGCGGCCTTCGGCAATTTCCTTCTTACCGCAAGTTGAATTCGATCTGCACAGGCACCCAGAAAGCGATGGGCTGACCGGCCTTCATCGCCGGTCGGAATCGCAACTGGTAAGCCGCCTGAATCGCCTGCTCGTCCAGACCGTCAGGCAGACCGCGCACGATTCTCGCCTGCTTGACCGCGCCGTCGGCGCCGACGAGCACGCGGGCAATGACGACGCCCTGAATCTTGTTCTTGCGCGCTTCTTCGGTGTAGCGCGGCTGCGGGCTGTTGAGCGGCACAGGCTTCTGGTCTACGACCGTGGCCACGGCATTGCGGTCGCCGCCGCCGAGGCGCGGATCGCCGCCGCCCATGTTATAGCCATGTCCCGGCCCTGCGCCGGTGCCATCGCCGCTGCCGATGCCGCCACCCGAACCGGTGCCGATGCCGCCGCCTGTGCCCGGGCCGGGCGAGGGCGGGCCGGGCACGCCTTTCGGGTCGCCCGTCGGCATATCAGCGATGCGCGGCGGCTCAAGCCGCGGATCAACTTGAATGGTCTCTTGCACCGGCAGTGAAGGCGGTCGGAGCTGCGGCTCAGGGCGCGGCGCGATGAGGGGCGGCGTCAATGAAAACTTCGGAAGCTGGCCTTTCGATTGCGGAGTTGGCGCGTTGCGACCGCCGCCGCCGCCGCCGCCGGCCTTCTTCTCCATCTTCGGCATATCAATCGGCGCAATATCGGTCAGCTTATAATCGACCACCGCCAGTTCTTCCTGCGCCCCGGCGTTGTGGTGCTTGATCCAAAAAGCGATGAGCATGGCGGCGACGATGCTGGCGAAGACGAACATGGCGACGGCAAAGCCGAGCATCAGACGGTCTTGCCGCAGCCGTCCGCCGACGCCGTCGCCTTTGAGGGCACCGGTGACAAACGCTTTGGGATTCTGACGGAAATCGTGACTGGCTTCGGCAAAGCCGACGGCCAGCCGTTTGATGATAGACGGTTGATATAGGAAAGCGTCAGCGAATAAGGCTTTCTGTTGTTGCATGTCCTTTTTTTCTCCCGGCTCCTGCTACTGCTCTTTCGACCTCTACCTGGGCTTCAGAGGTTAAGGAGAGACCCGAATCCTCTTACCATTCTGTTGACGGGCTGCTTTATCCCCCATCGAAGAGACAGCCCTTTATATTTTCCCTTGCCGTTCAAAGCAGTGTCAAGAAATTTCATCTCGGCGTCATCGGCGCTCTATCTCGGTCAACCACTCTTTTGACGGCGCGGAGGCGCGCCAATCAGTTCCTGCTTTGTAGAATGCCGCGCGCCCTCTGCCTTGCAGAAATTGTCCTGAACCGCCGAATGCTTAGTGCGCTCTACACGTCTTCAAGATGCCCCGCTCCGCCAATGTTGAAAAATTGCAACATGCCCCGGCTAGGGACTGAGGGCTGGGGCTAGCGACTAGCCGAACGAGCGCCCATTCCTCCATAATAAAAAAAGAATCAATCCCGGCTCAATTCCTCCAACCAGCCCCTAATGCCTGGTCCCTGGCCTCTACTTGGTCTCGTACTTCCAGATGGTGCCGTCCAGTCCGGCGGCGTAGCCTGTGCGCTCGCCGGCAAAGACGACGTGCAGCAGTCGCGCCGGGAAAGGCGTCGTCGCCGTCAGCCATTCGTCGCCGCCGTCTGCGGTGTAAAGCACATTGCCGTTGTCGCCTACGGCCCAGCCGCGCTTGCGGTCGATGAAATAGACGGCGCGCATCTTGAACTCGTCTTTCACCTGATAGAGCTTTTCCCAGGTCTTGCCGCCGTCGCGTGTGCGCACCATGCGCCCGCTGCGGCCTACGGCCCAGCCGTTGTTCTCGTCGGCGAAAAAAATGCTGCGATAGACCAGATCGCCCGCAGGCCGCGTCGCCTTCTCCCAGTTCAGGCCGCCATCGGTGGTCTTATAAAAGCCGCCGTTGTCGGTGCTGGCCCACGCCGTTCGCGGGTTGAGGAAGAATATCCAGGCCACCGCCTGCTCGAACGGGAAAGGCGTTTCGTTCCAGTGCTGGCCGCCGTCTGTGGTGATCAGAAATGTCCCCGGCTGCTCGGTGTACTCGTCTTTGCGCCCGCCGCCCCAGGCCCAGCCGTGCTGCGCGTCAATGAAGCGCAGGTTGTCGAGCTGTTCCGGCTGTTCCATCTCCGGCGGCTTGTAGCCGGTGATCTTCATCTTGATCTTGCCGGCCTTGCGCTGCACCGCCCAGGTGGCACCGCCGTCTGCGGTGTGTAGGATGTCGCGGTCAATCGTCAGCGCCCAGCCGGTCTGCGGGTCTGCAAACCAGACCTGACGAATCTTGTACTTGAACTGGTCGGGGATTGCTTTCCATGTCGCACCGCCGTCGGTCGTGTGCAAGACCTCGAAACCTTGATTCGCCTTGAGCGGGTCTTCGGGCTTCTTGCCTGTCGCTTTGGGCTTGGGCGCTTTGTTGGCATTCGCGTTGGCGTTTTCGTTGCCGGCATCTTCGGGCGGCACATAGCCGCGGTCTGTCTGGCCATTGAGCCAGCCGATGTCTTCGTTGACGAAGTTGATGCTGAAGAAGGCGTCCGAGGTGCCGGTGTCGAGCGGCGTCCAGTTGCCGCCACCATTTGATTTCGAGCAAGCCGCCGCAAACACGCTGGCCGCTACAAAGGCGGCGAAAAACAATCTTGTTTTAACCATGCTGCTTTCCTTATTTCACAATTTCATTTCATGGGTTGTTGCTGGGTCAGGCAATGCAGAGTGCCGAGCCCCCAGACCAGATCAACGGCGTGAATGCCGATCACCGGACGATTCGTGAACAGCTCGCCGAGCAGGCCGAGCGCCCGCCGGTCGTTCACATCATTAAAGGTCGGCACCAGTACCGCCGCGTTGGCGATATAAAAATTCGCATAGCTCGCCGGCAATCGCTGGCCGCGAAAAACCAGCGGCTCGGGCATTGGCAAGTCAACGACTTCGATGCGCGCGCCATCTGCCAATCTCATGCTTTGCAAGCGCTCGCGGTTCTCCTCAAGCGGCGCGTAGTTGTAATCCTTCGGGTTGGTCTCGCGGCATAGCACCACCGTGGTTTCGTTGACGAAGCGGCAGAGATCGTCAACGTGACCGTGAGTGTCGTCGCCACTGATGCCGCGACCGAGCCACAGCGTCTGTTTAGCGCCGAGGAACTTCGCGAAGACCTTTTCATAGTCGCGGCGCGAGAGGCCAGGATTGCGCGTCTGGGTTAAGGGGTCGAGCAGGCATTCTTCAGTCGTTAGAATCGCGCCGCGCCCGTTGACGTCAATGCTGCCGCCTTCAAGCACAATGCTGCGCCCATCAAGCCGCGCTTCAATAATTGGGCAGCCGAGCGCGCGGGCGGCCATCTCTGGCACGCGGTCGTCTTTCTGCCAGTCCGGGTACTTGGCCCAGGCGTTGAAGCGAAAGCGCATAATAACTGGTTCGCCATGCCCGCGACCCACAAGTGGATTCCGTGAGCGGGTGCTACCGCGCTGCACGAACATCGGCCCGAAGTCGCGCGTCCAACCGCGATTCGTCGGAAAGCGAAAGAAGGCGACCTGCGCCAGATCAACCCCGGCTTTCGTTAGCACGCGCCGCGCCTGCGCTTCGTGTGATTCCGAGTTGACGATGATGTGAACGCGCTCGTCGGGCGCGAGCCGGCGCGTGATCTCGCCGTAGACCCATTGGATGGGCGTGAGCTTGCCGGGCCAGTCTGTGCGGTTGTGCGGCCAGCCGATCCAGGTGGCTTCGTGGCGCTGCCATTCGGCAGGCATCAAGTAGGACGACGATGGGTTGTCGGGTGCGGGCGCTTTCGTCACCTTCATTGCTGATCGTCGAGGAAGCGGCGCTCGATGCCACCGTAGGCATCGATGCGGCGGTCGCGCAGAAAAGGCCAGTTGCGCCGCACGTCTTCGATGCGCCGGTTGTCCACTTCGCTGATGAGGATCTCTTCTTGATCGGTCGAGGCTTCCTTGATGACGACGCCGAACGGGTCGGCGATAAATGACGTGCCCCAGAATTCGACGCCCGCCCCGCCCGCGGGGCTCTCGTGGCCGACGCGATTGACCGCCGCGACATAGACGCCATTGGCAATGGCGTGGGCGCGTTGGATGGTGCGCCAGGCGTCGCGTTGCTGTACGCCGAACTCGTCCTTCTCGTGCGGATGCCAGCCGATGGCCGTCGGGTAGAAGAGGACGTTCGCGCCGCGCAGCGCCGTCAGCCGCGCGCCTTCGGGATACCACTGATCCCAGCAGATCAACGTGCCGATGCGCCCGACGCTCGTATCAAAGGCGCGAAAGCCGAGGTCGCCCGGCGTGAAGTAGAACTTCTCGTAATAGGCCGGGTCGTCCGGGATGTGCATCTTGCGATAGATGCCGGTGATCTTGCCTTCGGAATCAATGATCGCGGCGCTGTTGTGATAGAGGCCCGGAGCGCGGCGCTCGAAGATCGGCGCAATGACAGTCACTTTACGGTCGCGGGCGACGCGCGCGAGCGCTTCAGTCGAAGGGCCAGGCACCGATTCGGCGAGATCAAACAGCGCGGCGTCTTCTTTCTGACAGAAGTACTGCGAGCGAAACAGCTCTGGCAGACAGATGACCTGTGCCCCTTGTTTGGCCGCCTCTTCGACGCGCGCCGCCGCTTTCTCAAGGTTGGCGTCGAGATCAGGGGTGACCGACATCTGCACCAGCCCGACGGCGAATTTCTCTGCGTTCTGCATAGAGAAAGCTTACACAAAACTTCTCGCACTCTCCAAGCCACTATTCCCTTCACTGGTCAGATCGGAATAAACTGAAGCTATACCGTAGGACGCTTGCAATCCCAATGATAGCCATAACTTTGTAAGGCAAGGAGACCGTGATGTTCCGTACTGTGTTGATCTTGATCTTTCTGATTTCGTTGCTAGCCGGCGCACCCGCGCAGACTGAACGGCAGGATTACACTGATCAATTGATGAAGCCCGCTGACCTAACCGGCAACAAACAGTATCGTGAGGCAATCAACAGTTACAGGAGTCTGGAAGCACAGCCGGGAACGCCGGCATGGCTCAAGGCGGGATGCGAATATGAGATAGCCGAACTGTATGGAACGCTGAACGATACTGACAATGCAATCGCCGCGCTCGGTCGTGCAGTACAACTTGGGTTTGACGACTGTGTTACTCCGCGCGCCAGCGAACACCTGGCGTCAATTCTGAAAAACCCGAAAGCGGCGCAGGCGCTCGCCGGGATGAAGATCACGGAAGCCGACTTCCGCGAGTTGGTCTGGTTGAAGTCAGAGGTGGAAAATGCGGAACATGACGCGCGCATGATGATTACCGAAAACATCAACCGCGTTGACCAGCAGGCGACCGAGATCCCGCAGGCCCAGTTGCCCACGCGGCGGACTACGTCGGCAGGCGTGTTGTACTGGCGTCAACTGCTGCTGTTAATACAAAGGGTGCAGCGGGAATTTGTGTTGAAGTCGGACGTAGAGCGCATGCGGCACGCGACGGCAATGGGAATGATTACGGGCGGCGTCTCACAGTCAGCGGTGCTCGAATCTGCGCGCAGGGCGCGGGTGGCGGCAGAATCGCGGAAAGCGGAAATCCGCAAGCGCGCCTTCGTTCCGGTCACGACCTCTTCGGATCAGCCGAAACCGTGTTCCGATTGGTCCTGAGCGAAGAAGGAGTGGCTGTTACTTCGCCTGTAATCTCTTTAACATTTCGACGCCGCTTACAAAATCAACATCGCGTCGCCGTAGCTGTAGAAGCGATAGTCGCGCTCGACCGCGTGGCGGTACGCTTGCAAAACAAGATCGCGCCCGCCGAAGGCCGACACCAGCATCAGCAGCGACGATTGCGGTAGATGAAAGTTGGTGACGAGTCCGCCGATAACGCGGAAATGAAAACCGGGATAGATGAACAGCTCGGTAGTCGCTTTTCCGGGGGCCACCGCAGAGGTATCGCGCCGGCAGGCCGATTCCAGCGCTCGCGTCGTCGTCGTGCCGACAGCGACCAATCGACGACCTTCGGCGAGCGCGCGGTTGATTGCCGCTGCCGCCGCTTCGCTGATCTCGTAGCGCTCGGCTTCGATGCGATGCGCTTCGACGCACTCAACACGGATGGGCTGGAATGTGCCGTAGCCGACGTGCAGCGTAATCTCGATCACTTCGACGCCGCGAGCGCGGATGCGATCAAGCAGCTCGGGCGTGAAGTGCAACCCGGCGGTCGGCGCCGCCACCGCGCCGCGCTCGCGGGCGTAGACCGTTTGATAGCGCTCGTGATCCAGCCGGTCTTCTTCGTCGCGCTTGATGTAAGGCGGCAGCGGCGTGCGCCCGATGCGATCAATGATCTCGTCAAAATCGCCGGCGGCGTGAAAGCGCACGATGCGGCGACCATGCTGGCGCCACTCGACGATTTCGGCGGTGAGCTTGCCGCGCGCGAATTCAACTTCAGCGCCGGGCAGCAAATGTCTGCCGGGCCGCACCAGAGCTTCCCAGACGAGCGGCTCCAGGCGATCAGTCAAAAAAATCTCGACGCGCCCGCCGAGGATTATCTCGCCGCGCGGCGTCTTCCTAAGCCGCCTGCCGATGAGCCGCGCCGGAAAGACTCGCGTGTTGTTCAAGACCAGCAGATCACCGGCGCGCAGATACTCCGGCAGATGATCGAAGCTCGTATCGCTGAATGCCTGCGCCGCTCGCTCAACGACCAGCAGCCGCGACTGGTCGCGCCGCGCTGCCGGCTCCTGCGCGATCAATCGTTCGGGCAACTCGTAATCGAAATCGGAAACCAGCATTACTGTGACGCGGCGACAGATTCAATGCGGCTCTCTCGCCGCGGCGCCGCGGCGCCGCGTCAAAGCCGTTCATCCTTCGATCTTCACTTCTTCAGCGGGCAGGTCGCCGGTGCTGTCGCGCGGTTTCTTGTGCGCTCCTTCGTAGAGGTGGTCGCGATGCACCAGCGCCGTGAACTGCGCGCCAAAGAGCATGATGACGCTCGACAGGTAAACCCACGACAGCAGCGCCACGCCCGCGCCGATTGAGCCATACAGCAGGTCGTAGTGAAAGTAAGGCAGCAGGTAGGCGAAGCCGAACTTGGCCGCTTCCCACAAGACCCCGGCCAGCACCGCGCCGGTCAGCGCCTCGACAAAGGGCACATGCGTATTCGGCAGCAGCTTGTAGAGCAAGGTGAACAGCGTGACGGTCACCGCAAGGCTGACCAGGATGAAGACCATCTGCCAGGCGAACTCGGAAAATGGCGTGATCCACGGGCCGAGCTTGAGCGGGATGCGCTGTGCCGCTGCCTGTGCGCCGGTGACGAAAGCTGTGAACAAGGCCGATGCGCCGAGCAGCGCGAAGATTGAGCCCATCACAGCGATGTTCCATGCGCGCCCGCGCAGGAAGGCGCGCGGGTAGGTGCCCCAGACGCGGTTCAAGGCTTTCTCGATAACCGTGAACATCCACGACGCCGCCCACAGCATGACGGTGACGCAACTGATGATGACGCCCGACGAAATATTGCTGATCGATTCGAGGTTCTTGCGCACGAAGCTCTGCGCTCCCGGCAGGAAGGCGAGCACCTGACCGATGATGTACTTCTCGACGGTCGCCGGGCCGAGCAGGTGGTTGCCGATGGTGAGCAGCAGAAGCAGCATCGGAAACAGCGTCAGCATCGAGAAATACGAGACCGCCGCTGCCGCCGTCGTCAGGTCATTGTCCATGAATGACATGAAACTGCGCGTCAGGATGCGTTGTCTGTGCGCTTTTTTCGGCATGTCGTAAAGTGGAAACCGCCTCGGTCTGCCGCGAGCGTCTGCGCGGTCAGCCCTCTCGGCTATCTGCAACATCATTGTAGTTGCTCGCGACGGCGAAAGGCAAAGTCGCGGGGCTGCTGCGCGATGGCGGCGGCTTTCCTTCGTCTGCGTCCTTGCTTATACTTGGCTGCGACAACGAAGACGAAAGCGGCATGGCCTCTCAGAAAGCAAAGCGGATCATTACTAGCGTTATAGTCGCGGCGGTCGCCATGACGGCGGCGCTGCTCGTTCTGCGGTGGCGGCCCGCGGCACTTGCAACGATCCGCCATGCTTCCACCGGTTCAGTTGATGACCGCTTGAGCGATTTGCCGCACGTCATCTTGTGGGCATGGGAGCGCCCCGAAGATTTGCGCTTCATCAACCCGCAAGAGACCGGCGTCGCCTACTTGGCCGCAACCATCAGGCTGCGCGGCGACCGCACCATCATCCGCCCGCGCTTGCAGCCACTGCGGCTTGCGCCCGGCACACGTCGCGTCGCTGTCGTGCGCCTCGAAACCGGTAATCATCCGCTCTATTCAGACGATCAGCGCCGCCGCATTGTGGCCGAACTTATTGGCTTGGCCGGCGGCGAAAACGTCGAAGCCGTGCAGATCGATTTCGACGCGCTCACATCAGAGCGCGCTTTCTACCGCGCCCTGCTCGTTGATCTCAGAGGGCAACTGCCAAAGGCTGTGCGGCTATCGATCACGGCCCTGGCGTCGTGGTGCTATGGCGACAACTGGATTGCCGACCTGCCGATTGATGAAGCCGTGCCGATGCTGTTTCGCATGGGCGCCGACCACGAGAACATCCAGATGCGACTGAAAGCCGGCGATCCGTTCAGCGCCCCGCTCGCCCGCCACAGCCTGGGTATCTCGACCGATGAACCGATTGACGGGCTGCCCACCGCTCGCCGCGTCTATGTCTTCAACCCGCGCCCCTGGTCTGCCGAAAGCGTCGGGCAAATACTCCGCGAGGTTCAACAAAAGTAATGAGTATGACTAAGCGATTTCTTGATTGGCGAATCCTGCTGATTATTCTGCTGGCCGTTGGCATTCTGCTGGTGACGCGCCCGGCTCAAGGCTGCGGCCCGTTCTTGCTGCGCCAGGTCTTCACCTATGAAAAGCACCCGGACTTGCCGCTTACTAAATTCGCCGCCGGCGAGCTTGGCGTGATGCAGCCGACCTATGCGCGCTCTTACCTGGTGGTTGCCTATCGTTACTTCGCGGGCGCGCCGCTCGACGCCGCCGAACAGAAAGCCGTAACTGCGGTGTGGGACGACCGCCTGTCGCAGACCTGGGACGCGGCGGGCGAAGACTGGCCGAAAGCCTGGCTCGACGCGCGCGCCAAAGTGACGAGTGCCGCCAAGCCGGAGATCGGTGTTTTTCGCGCGGTCGAGAAGAAAGACCTCTACTTGAATTACCTGAACTGCCCTGCCGACAGCTTCAAGAACGCCGCCGCGACGCTCAACCGGCTGATTGAAAAATATGGCCCGGCCAGTCCAGAGGCAAAGGACTGGGTCGCCATGCAGGATCAAGTCTTCGCCACTTGCGAAAAGGGCGAAGCGTTGCCGTCGCCTGCTGAAAGCTCGGCATCGCCAACCATTCGCGCCAACCGCGCCTATCAGATCGCCGCCGCGAATTTCTACATTGGCAACTTCGATCAGGCCGAATCGCAGTTCAACGCCATCGCCTCGGACACCGCATCGCCGTGGCGGGCGCTGGCGCCTTACCTGGTGGCGCGCACGCTGATTCGCAAAGCCACCTTGAGCGGCGGAGCCGGCGTGGCGGATCAAGCAACGCTCGGACGCGCCGACGCGCAGCTCCGCAAAGTGATTGCCGATAAGACGGAGAGCGCCCTACACCCGTCAGCGCGCGGCCTGTTGAATTATGTGCGCCTGCGGCTTGCGCCCGAAGAGCGATTGAAAGAGCTTGCTGCCGACCTGCTCAGGAAGAGCAATAGTGCGACCCTCAAGCAGAGCATGATCGATTACACGCAACTGCTCGACCGGCTGGTGGGCGACAATGATGAGACCGAAGAGAACAAGAAGACCTTCGACAAGCTGCCGGCTGCGGTCCACAACGATGATCTGAGCGATTGGGCGCTGACCTTTCAGGTGCAAGACGCCGCCGCGCTCGAACACGCCGTGCAGCGATGGGAGAAAACGGCTTCGACGCCGTGGCTGGTCGCCGCGCTGACGAAGATCAGCGCCACGCACCCAAAGGCTGCCGCACTGCTTGAAGCCGCAGCTAAAATTAAGCCCGGCTCGCCGGCATTCGCTACTGTGAGCTATCACACGCTTCGGTTGAACATTGGAGCGGGCCGCCGCGACGAGGCGCGGCGCGCGCTTGACGCGCTGCTTGCGGCGAACGCCCAGACGCTGCCGCCATCGGCGTTCAATCAATTCATGGCGCTGCGCATGAAAGTCGCGGCCAACCTCGACGAATTTTTGAAGTACGCGCAGCGTCTGCCCGCAGGCTTCAGCTATGACGAAGACGGCAGAGAGCTGCCGGCGGATATGAGCGACGACGCCGATAAGCCGAAGAAGACGGCGCGCAACAAGCTTAGCTGGGACGAGGACGCGGCGCATGCTTTGAACGAAGCGATGCCGCTTGCGGTCTTGAAAGCGGCGGCGACCAACACGACGCTGGCAACGCATCTGCGTCGCGAGCTGGCGCTGGCCACCTGGGTGCGCGCCGCCCTGTTAGACGACGACGCGACGGCAAACGAGCTTGCGCCAGTGGTGGCCGGTTTCGCACCTGAGTTGAAAGAGCTGCTCGACGCTTACGTTGCCGCCGCCGACAAGCCAGCGAAGAAGTTCGCCGCTGTCTACCTGATCCTGAAATATCCCGGCACGCGGCCAAATGTTGACGCGGGCACGGGCCGCACAGTGACGCTCGACAAGATTGACGACTACCGCGACAACTGGTGGTGCGAGTATGGCCGTCCGGCTGATCCCGATAATCCCTCGATCAAGCCCGTCGCCAAGACCAGTCCCGCACCATTCTTTCTGACCGCCGTGGAGAAGATGGCGGCAAGCGCCGAGTGGAAGCGGCTCGTAGCGCTCGGCACCGCGCCGAATTATCTCTGCGTCCAGGCCATACGCTGGGCGAACCTCAAGCCCGATGACCCGCGCGCTCCCGAAGCCTTGCACCTGGCGGTGCGCTCGACGCGCTACGGCTGCGCCAACGACCAGACCGGCGCAATGTCGAAGCAAGCCTACGATCTGCTGCACCGCAAATACCCGAAGAGCGAATGGGCGCAGAAGACCAAGTACTGGTTCAAAGGCTGAACCTGGCGGTGACGGGTCAAGGCTGCTGGTGGCGTTCTTCAAGGATGGCTTCTAACTCGGCAATCGCTTCAAAATCTTTGGGGCGACCGGCGGCGCGCTTCACGTAGATAAGGCGCGCCAAGCCGAGACAAAGGCAGTTAACGCCAAAGAGCCGTAGCTCAATAGAGTGAGAGAGCAAATCGTCATAGCTGCCGCCGCCCGTGATCTCCCCCAATAGGTCGATTGCGCCAAGAGCGGTCGCCAGCGTGAAGTTGAGGCCGTTCCAGATCGTTCGTTGTTCCCATTTGAACGGCAGGCCAGGCGGCGCGCCACGCAAATAAGGCTCGTAAGGGGTTAACGCCGTGACCAGCCGGTCGATGTTTTCGGGAGTGCGCTGATAGACGACATCGAGGTCTTCGGTGAGCCGTGCAGAGCCATGTGCGGTTGCCGCCGCGCCGCCGATAATAATGAACTTGACGTCGGTAGCCACCAGGACTCGCAGTAACTCATGAAAGTTGGTTGTCATGGCTGCCTGGCTCGCCGGCCTGCGTGGCGCAGCTCTTCGGCGAATTCCTGCAAGCGCATCAGTTTTTCAAAGCGTTCTTCGACGGATAAACGTAGGTTCTCGCGAATCAACGTCCGATCAACATCTTTCTTGTACGCTTCGATAACCGGATCAGACTCAAGCATGGCGTCGTTTTCGGTTTCTTTCATACCGACCTCAGCGCGATTATATGCCATTGCCGGTCAACTGGAAATGACATATGCGGGCAGCCGCCTGGGGCTTGCCTTGATTGCGCAACTACCATGCGGGGTGAGCGCAAGGCGGCCAGCGTGCGGCGTTCTCTGAGTGAAGCGAACAATCGAACCTCTGCCGCAGAGCTTTCAAGGAGGCGCACCATGAACCGCTCTCGTCTCTCTGCCATACTCTGCCTGCTTGCCTGCTGGCTATGTGCGCCGGTCGCCGCGCAAACGCCGCTTCGGGTCAATGAATCGGCAACCCGCGTGACGGTCGAATCCGGGCACATAGTCGTTGCGCTCGCCGTCAACAACGCCGCGCCGCGCCGTGTCGCTTCACGCCTCAAGCTCGAACTGCTCGACACACAGAATCAGGCACAGGCCATTGCCGAAAGCGACGAAATCATCCAGCCGGGCGCTAACCCCATCAGCGCATCGCTCGCGGGCTCAAGCGAGCTGGCGGCGACGCTTGCCAACCGTCGGCAGGAACTCTTCTGGTATCGCTTGCGCTATCAGCTCACGCCGGGGCCATCGGGCATCGTGGCGCTTTCTGCCATCACCCCCGACCTCTTTGAGATTAGCTTGAGCTACCCGGCAGTGATGAGCGACGGCGGACCTTTTCGCGCCCGTGTGCGGGCCGCGCACCCGCTGACCGAGCGCCCCATGAGCGGCGTGCGCGTCACCTGTACTATCGAACCTGAGGGCGAGAATGCGCAGCCGCTGAAGGCATCGGCCATCACCGGTGACGATGGCTTTGCGGCCTGCGAGTTCGATCTGCCGCGCCATATGAAAGGTGAACGGGCCGATGTGACGGCGCGCGGCGCGCGCAATGGCGTCGTCGCCGAAACCAGCAGCTATCTTGAGATTGATAGTTACCCGCGCCTCGCCGTCAGCACCGACAAGCCGCTTTATCAACCGGGCCAGATGCTGCACCTGCGGGCGCTGGTCTTCGATTCGACCCGGCACGCCGTTGTGGGCGGCGCGCTGACAATCAAGGTCAGCGACCCGGAAGACACGATCATCTATCGCGCTACCGCCACGACTTCGCGCTTCGGCGTCGCCAGCGCCGACTGGGCGATCCCCGACAACGTGCGGCTCGGCGATTACGAGATTCGCTGTCGCCTGAGTGATGCCGAAGAGTTCACTTCTTATCCGTTGCGCGTCCGCATCAGCCGTTATGATCTGCCCAACTTTGCCGTCACCGTCAAACCGAACCGCGCCTATTACCTGGGCGATCAAAATGCTGAAGTGATGGTGCGCGGCGATTACCTGTTCGGCCAGCCGCTGGCGCGCGGCCACGTCCGCGTCGTCCGCGAAACCTCGCGTGATTGGAATTTCCGCGAGCAGAAATGGGAGATCGAAGAAGAAGATAAGCTCGAAGGCGAGCTCGATGCGGCGGGCCGCTTTGTCGCCCGCTTCGATTTGAGCAAGGCGCACCGCGAGCTTGCCGAAAGCGGCTATAACCGTTTTCGTGATGTCAGCTACGTGGCTTATATCACCGATGCGACGACGGGCCGCACCGAGCAGCGCCGCTTCGACCTGCGTGTGACCAAAGAGCCGATCCATGTTTACGTCATCAGCAATACGCAGCAGCGCCGCGCGCCGCTCGATTTCTACGTCTCGACGTTTTACGCCGACGGCTCGCCCGCCGAGTGTGAAGTGACGATCAACGAAGCCATCGAAGTGTCAGGTCGCAAAGACAAAGAAAAGATCGCCAGGCCGCTGCTGCGCACCGTGCAGACCAATCGCTATGGAGTGGCGAAAGTCAGCCGCCTCGTCGGCCACACTGCGGAGCCGGCGGTGCGAGTGACGGCGCGTGACCGCCGAGGCGCGGTCGGCCACGAGACCGAAGATTTCTCTTCCTCTTCCTCTTCCTCTTCCTCCTGGCTGCGGGTCGAAACCGACCGCGCCATCTATCGCCCGGGCCAGCCTGTACGAGCGGTCTTTCGAGCTGCGGCGTCGAGTGCGCTGCTCTTCGTGGACCTCATTGCCGGTGGCCGTGTGATTCGCTCCGAGCAACTCGCCTTGCGCCGTGGCGAGGCCCATTTGACCTTCGATTACACGAACGACTTCAAGGGCGAAGTAACGGTCGCCGCCTACATCTATGACGAAGACAACGACGCCTTCACCGCTCAGCGCGCCGTGCTATACCCTGTCGATTCGGAGTTGAAGCTGGAAGTGAAGATGAGCGCCGCGGGCTACAGGCCCGGCGAAGAAGCCAGCGCCGCCTTTAATGTGCGCACTGCCGATCAGGGCGCCGTCAGCAGCGTGCTCGGTGTCGCGGTCATTGATCGCGCCGTCGTAGAGCGCGCCCGCACCGATGTCGAGTTTTTGCCGCGTCAGAGCTTTGCCCAATTGACGCAACAGGTGATTGGCAGCGGCAACCAGATTGCCGGCATCACGCTCGACCAGCTCAACAAAGTGGATTTGTCAAAGCCGATCCCCGATGACCTCGACCTGGTAGCCGAGGTGCTCTTGCAGCAAAACAGCCGCTACGCCGCGCAGATTTCAAAGAGCCAAGGTTATCACCGCCAGCTGAATACCGTGTTCGGACAATTGATTCGCGCACAGATGCAGCCGATCAAAGCCGCGCTCGACCGGCGTTACCTTCGCACAGGCCAGTACCCGACCGACGCGGCGCAGCTCGCCAGCCTGCTTGATCAATTCGGCATCAACTGGCGAGAGGTGCGCGATGCATGGGGCAACCCGTACCGCGCTGACTTTGCCGTCGAGCGCGACCGCGACGTGCTACGACTGGAAAGCGCCGGCGCCGATAAACGCTTCAATACCGGCGATGATTTTGTTGCTACAAATCTGTTTTGGTTCTACTTCGCGCCGCACAGCAAAGCGATTGATCGCGCTCTCGGTGAATACCACCGGCGCACGGGCCAGTTTGTTCGCGACCGTGACGTGCTGCGCGTCGAGCTGCGACGGTCGGGCGTTGACCTTGACCGGGTACGTGACCGCTGGAGCCAGCCGTACGAGTACCGCTTTGGCGTCAGTGGCAAATGCTACACATTGACGGTGGTCAGCGGCGGGCCGAACCGCCGACTGGAGCACGGACGCGGCACGGCGGATGATTTCTCGGTCTTTACAACGCAAGCGGATTACTTCGCCGACCGCCGTCCGCAGATTGACGCGGCGCTGACGGTTTACTTCAAAGCCCACAACCGCCTGCCGCAAAATGACGCGGAACTGAACGAGGCGCTAAGGCAGTCGCACATTACCCGCGCCGATCTGCGCGATGGCTGGGACCGCCCGCTCTATGCGACGTTCAAGAGCGAATCGCGCTTCGGCGACCACGTGCGGATTTATAGCTACGCTGCCTTTGGCGAGCCGGCGCGGCAAAAGACCGAAGTGACGCCGGTGACGCAATTCATCGCCTATATCAACTTGCGCAGCGTCGGGGCTGATGGCAAAGCCGGCACCCCAGACGATTTCGACCTCGGCAATTATTCGCGCGTCGTCGGCGAGCAGGCCGCGAACGAGCCGGTCATGAAACGTGTCCTTCAAGCCGCCGTCAATACGGGACCGAGCGGCGCGCTTGCCGGGCTGGTCGTTGATCCGCAGGGCGCAGTTATTGCGGGAGCCAAAGTGCAGGCGACCGACAGCGCGACCATGAAGACTTATGAAGCGACCACCAATGACGAGGGGCGTTTTCTGTTGCGCAACCTGCCGGCAAGCACCTATGAAGTGCGCGTCGAATCGCCGGGCTTCAATGCTTACATTCTTTCGGGCGTGCCGGTGCAAGCCGGAAACGTCACGGAGATCAACGCGGCGCTCGCCGTCAGCGCGACGTCAGAGACAGTCGTGGTGGCGGCCAGCGCCGAAGCGGTGCAGACTGAGCACTCGCAATCGTATGTTGCAGTTGTCGTCGGTCGCGCGCTGCCGGTCACGACAAAGACCGGCGCGGCGATGAAACCACCGGTTGTGCTGTCAACACCGCGATTGCGCGAATACTTTCCTGAAACCCTCGTCTGGCAGCCGTCAATCGAAACCGACAAGCAGGGCCGCGCGTCGTTGAAATTCAAGCTCGCCGATAACATCACAACGTGGAAGCTGGCCGTCATCGCTTCGACTGTTGATGGGCGCATCGGCGTGGCGGAAACCGATGTGCTGGCCTTTCAGCCCTTTTTCGTCGAACACGATCCACCGCACATATTGACCGCGGGCGATGAAATCGCGCTTCCCGTCGTTGTGCGCAATTATCTCGACCACAAGCAAACCGTAGCGCTCGACTTTAGTCCCGCCGCATGGTTTCAGTTGCTCAGCGCGCCGCGCCAGCAGATCGAAGTCAATGCCGGCGACGCGGCGCGGGCGACGTTCGACTTTCGCGCCACGGCCTCTGTCAAAGCGGGCGCGCAGCGCGTCACCGCGACGAGCGCCGAAGCCGCCGACGCCATCGAAAAGAAAGTCGCGGTGCATCCCGATGGCGAAGAGATTGCCACGACCGCAAGCCAGGTCTTCGGCGCGGGCGCGACGATCACGCTCGACATTCCCGAGCGCGCCATCGCCGACACGGCGCGCGGCGAACTGAAAATTTATCCGAATCTTTCGGCGCACGTTCTCGAAGCCATCGAAGCTATCATGCAGCGCCCTTACGGCTGCGCCGAGCAGAGCATATCGAGCGCCTACCCGAGCCTGCTGGCGCTGCGACTGTATGCCCAGCGCGGCGAAGACGTGCCGCCGGTCGCCCAGCGCGCCCGACGTTATGTGCAGGCCGGCTACGAGCGATTGTTGAGCTATCGCGACGAAGCGGGCGGCTTCACTTACTGGGGGCGCGGCAGAGCCGACGCGGCGCTGACGGCTTACGCGCTGCAATTCTTAAATGACGCGGCGCGCTTCATTGCGATTGACGGAGACGTAAAGGAGTCGGCGCGCAACTGGCTCATCAAACAGCAGCGCGCCGATGGTAGCTGGCCAGCTTATGACTGGCGCGGCAAAGAAGACCGCGCGCGCACGGCGCTGCTGACGGCACTGGTGACGCGAGCGCTGGCGCAGACCGTTGCCAGGCAAGCGCCGCAGAGCAGCGACCGTCATCAAGCGGCATCACCGGATGCGGCTTTGAACCGCGCACTCGATTACCTGTCGAGCCGCGCCGCAGAGATAGACGAGCCTTACATGATCGCTTCTTTTGCGCTGGCGGCGATGGAAGCACGACAGAACGAGCGCGCCGCGCAAGCCATCGCTCGACTGACGGCGCTCGCCCGCCAGGAAAAAGACACAACGTATTGGACGCTTGAAACCAATACACCGTTTTATGGCTGGGGGCTGGCGGGCCGCGTCGAAACCACGGCGCTTGCCGTGCAGGCGCTGGCTTCACGTGGCGCGGCAAACGACGAGGCACAGCAACGCCGAGCGACAGAGCTAATCAATCGCGGCTTACTTTTCCTGCTGCGCCAGCAAGACCGCTATGGAGTCTGGTATTCGACGCAAGCGACTGTGCAGGCGCTCGCGGCGCTGGCGGCGACGCTGTCCGAGCGAGAAGTCCACGCGACGAGCGCGCCTGACTCTGCTGAGATCATCGTCAACGGCAAACGCGCGATGACGGTCGCCATGCCGCGCTCGGATGAATTGACCAGCCCGTTTACCATAGATGTTTCAAGTTATCTTTCGGTGGGCAGCAACCGCGTCGAGATTCGCCGCGCGGCGACGGCTTCGCAGGCCAGCGCTCAACTGGTGACGTCGCATTACGAGCGCTGGGACGAGCCGTCGCGGCCACGCGAATCGCCGCAGGCGCTGCGGCTCAAGGTCGCCTTTGATAAGACAGAGTTGAAGGCTGGCGACGACGTAACCTGTCATGTCGAAGCCGAGCGCGTCGGCTTTCAAGGCTATGGGATGATGCTGGCCGAGATCGGCCTGCCGCCGGGCGCTGACGTGGATCGCGCCTCGCTCGAACGGGCGATGACCGAATCGAATTGGGAGGTCAGCCAGTATGACGTGCTGCCCGACCGCCTCATCGTTTACCTGTGGCCACGCGCCGGCGGCACGCGCTTCGCGTTCAAGTTCAAACCGCGCTACGGGCTGAAGGCACAGACCGCGCCGTCCATGCTTTACGATTACTACAACCCGGAAGCGCGGGCGACGCTGGCACCTTCGCGCTTCCATGTCCGTTAGCGCGCTTGACAGTGCCTTCGGATTGCGTCAGCCTTGCGCTGAAAATCAGCGGCGAGGAGCGATTGCAATGAGCCATGAATACAAAGCCATGCGCCTTGAAAAGAGCGACGGTGTAGCCGAAGTGATTTTGACCGGGCCGGGCAAAGGCAATGCGATGGGGCCGGACTTCTGGCGCGAGATGCCCGACCTCTTTGCCCGTTTAGATTGTGATGAAGCGGTGCGCGCCGTCATCGTGCGCGGCGCGGGCGAACAGTTCAGCTACGGCTTAGACCTTGCGGCGATGATGGGCAATCTCGCCCAGCCGGTTGATGGCGCACGCCTTGCGGCAGAGCGCACGGCGATGCTCGACATGGTTTTAGAAATGCAGCAGGCGTTCGACCGTGTCGAGGCGTGCCGCAAGCCGGTCATCGCAGCAATCAGTGGCTGGTGCATCGGCGGCGGGCTTGATCTGATCGCTGCCTGCGACGCGCGGCTCTGCTCGAAAGAGGCGCGCTTCAGTCTGCGCGAAGTGAAGGTGGCCATCGTCGCCGACCTCGGCAGCTTGCAACGCTTGCCACGCATCATCGGCGAAGGCAACACCCGCGAGCTGGCATTAACTGGAAAAGACATTCCTGCGACGCGCGCCCTGGCGATGAATCTGGTCAACGAAGTTTACGAAACGCCCGAAGCCTTGCTGGATGCGGCGCGCGGCATGGCTCGCGAGATTGCCGCCAACCCGCCACTGGTCGTGCAGGGCATCAAGCGCGTAATGAATTACTGTGCTGACAAGTCTGTGAAAGATGGGCTTGAATACGTTGCTGTCTGGAACTCGGCATTCCTGCAATCGCAGGACCTCGGCGAAGCGATGACGGCATTTATGGAGCGCCGCCCGCCGCGCTTCAAAGGCCGTTAACGTCTGCGACTCAGGCATCCCCGGCGCAGCGAAAGCCGGCGAAGGCGATGCGGAAGCCGGGCCGCCAGAAGTTGCGGAACGAAGTCCGCATCAGCGGCAGTCGCGTCGCCCACGAGCCGCCTTTCAACACACGGTGGTCGCCGTCGAACCATAGCTCGGAATACTCTGGATAAGGATAGGCGGCAAATCCCGCGTAGCCGTCAAAGACCGTCGCCGTCCACTCCCAGACATTGCCGCTCATGTCCACGCAACCATAAGCGCTGGCGCCCGGCGCGTGCAGAGTCACGGGCGTCGTTCCCCAGTGGGCGAAGTTGTAATTAGCAACCTCTTCGCGAGCCGGGTCATCGCCCCAACTGAAACGCCGCTTGGTCTGCGCTGCCGGGTCCCACGACGCCGCTTTTTCCCACTCCGGTTCTGTCGGCAAACGCTTACCGACGAAGCGCGCATAAGCCATCGCCTCGTACCAGCTCACGCCCGTCACCGGATGATCGAGGCAGAGCGCGGTCTCTGCAAACATCTCGCGCACGCGCCACGGCGCATCTTCGTCTTTGCGCGACCAGTAGAGCGGCGCTCGCACATCATTCTTTTCTTTCCACGCCCAGCCGTCATCGTTCCACAGCGAGCGCGTCCGGTAACCGCCGGCGGCAATGAATTCGGTATACGCGCCACAGGTCACCGGATAACGATCTATGCGAAAGCTATCCACCCCGACGATGTGCGGCGGCTGTTCGTTGTCGTAAGCGAACGGGTAACCGCGCGAGCCGACCTCACACGCGCCGCCGGGAATGTAAACCATGTCACTGAGCGATGAGTGATCAGTGATGAGTGATGAGTGATGCGCTGCCGCTTCACGATTCTGACTCCCGACTTCCCCTTTCAATTCCGGCGCGAGCAGTTGCAGCAGGTAAGCCAGCGTCTCCTGGTGCTGATATTCATGCTCGATGATCAGATTGAAGATGTAGCCGTCACGCAGCAGCGGCTGCGACGGGTCATCGTCAATCGAATGCAGAAAGCCCAGCACCTCTTGGCGCACGCGGTCGAGATAGCTTTCGATCTCGGCAATGGGCGGCAGGTTGTTGGCGTCTTCGCGCGGCATTTTGATGGGATCGAAGACCGCGTCATAGCGCGGCGCAAAGGTCGGCTCGCCTTTGATGCGCTGCAATATCCAGTAGGACTCGAAGGCGCCAACGTGGCCGAGGTGCCAGAGGATCGGGCGAAACCCATCGGCGGGCGGGCGGCGCAGGTCGCTTTCGGCAATCACCAGGTCAAACATCGCGCGAGTGAACTCACGCGAACGGCGCATGCTGTCGGCGACCGCGTCCACGTCAAACGTACGAGCCATCCGAGCCGCTCCTTTTCGTTTCTTCGACCAATGCAATGCAGATTCCAATCGTCCGCCACATGGTTGGCACGCTGGCGAAACTAATATAGCATTGAACAAAGCAGCGAAGTTAGTTGTCGATTGGACGGAGTCAGCGAGGAGAAAAGTTGAATGTCCGCTAACCCGAACGCCGCATCACCTCACCGCCTGGCCATTCACCGACTGGTCGGCGACAGCGCTGCCGACGAATTCGCTGCCGATGTACGCGCCGGATTGACGGCCCAACCAAAGGTTCTGCCACCAAAATATTTTTACGACGACCTCGGCTCGAAACTCTTCGAAGCCATCTGCCGCCTGCCTGAATACTATTTAACACGCGCCGAAAGCGATATCCTCAGTCGTCATGCAGAGGCCATCATCGAAGCCGCGGGCGGCCCGGCGCGCTTGATCGAGCTTGGCAGCGGCAGCGCTGAAAAAACGCGCTACCTGATTGACGCGCTCTTGCAGCGCCAGCCCGAGCTGCATTATCTGCCGGTAGACATCTCGCCGGCCAGCCTCGAATCGAGCAGCCTCGAGCTGTTGAAGTCGTACCCTGACCTGCGCATCACGGCTTACGCGGCAGACTACTTCACGGCGCTCGGGGCGCTGGCCGAGGCCGGAAAAAGTAAACAGGATTACCGCCGCACGATTGCCCTGTTTCTCGGCTCGAACATCGGCAACCTTGACGCACAAGAATCGCGCGCTTTCCTGCGAGCCGTGCGCCGCGTGCTCGACGCGGGCGACGCGCTGCTGCTCGGCGCGGATTTAAAGAAGCCGGCAAGCCGCCTGATCCCGGCTTATGATGATGCGCTCGGCGTGACGGCGGCATTCAATCTCAACCTGCTGGCACGCATCAATCGTGAGCTTGGCGGCGACTTCGACATCAAGCAGTTCACGCACCGCGCCATCTATAACGAGGACGAAGGGCGCGTCGAGATGCATCTGGTCAGCCGCGCGCCGCAAACGATTCGCCTGCGCGCCCTCGACCTCGAAATTCACTTCGCGGCAGACGAATCGATTCACACAGAGAACTCGTACAAGTTCGACGCCGGGCAACTCGCCGCCGTAGCCCGCGACACCGGCTTCGCGTTGCGCCGGACGTGGCACGACGAGGCCGAGCACTTCAGCTTTAACCTGCTGGCGGCGGTCAGCCAGGCATCGTGATTGCGAACGCCGCCATGCCATCGGTTTAACCAGTAGAGTTTGCGCCCTGATTATCTTTGCGCCGGTGATTGTTTCGAGAGGCTGCCATGCCATTTCAATTCATCCTTCCGGCAACACCGATTGCGCCGACCGAGGCAATCAATACAGCGACTGATTTTGCGCGCTTCTTCGCTGCCGGCAGCCGACCGGCTAGCGACTGGGCGGTTGGTGCTGAGCTGGAATTGATCGGCTTCACCAGCGATACGCTCGAACGCCTCGGCCCGCAGCAAGTCCAGGCGGTGATCCGCGGCTTTGATGATCAAATCAGCCGTCGCATCATCGAGCATGGCTACGTCACGGAAGCCCTGCTTGACGACGCGGCGAGGCTGACTTTAGAGCCGGGCGGGCAGGTTGAATTTTCGGGCGCGCCGCAGCCTTCGCTGATTGAAATCGAGCGCGGCTTGCGGCAATTCACCGGACGGCTAGCTGAGATTGCCGCCGCCGAAAATCTGCTCTTTGTGACGCTCGGCTTCGACCCGTTGCGACAGAGCGAAGAGCAGCGCTGGGTTCCTAAAGCGCGCTACCAGATCATGCGGCCTTACTTGAAAGAGCGCGGCGCGCGCGCCTGGGACATGATGTGCCGCACGGCGGCCATTCAGGTCAATCTGGATTACAGCGACCTCGAAGACCTCGCCAACAAGTTTCAACTGGCGACGCGGCTGGCGCCCGTCGCCGCGGCGATGTTTGCCAACTCGCCATTTGAAAACGGCAAGCTGTCGGGATACAAATCCACACGTTATCGCGCATGGCTCGACACCGACCCCGACCGCACAGGGCCGTCGCCCGTGGGTCTCGGTGATGATTTTAGCATCGAACGGTTCATCGATTATGTCGCCGGCGTGCCGATGTTCTTCGTGCGACGCGAAGGCGATTACATTGACGTGGCGGGCCATTCGTTCAGCGAGTACCTGGCCGGTTGCGGCTGCCCGATGACGCCGATCTTTCAGGACTTCACCGACCACCTGACGACGATCTTCACCGAAGCGCGCCTGAAGCCGCACATCGAGCAGCGCAGCATGGATTGTGGCTCTATTGAGATGGTGATGGCGGCGATGGCCTTTTGGAAAGGCTTGATGTACGACCACGCGGCGCTCGAAGAAGCCATGCGGCTGGCGCCAGGGCTGACGCGCGGCGAGTATGCAGCGCTTCAGTTGGACGTAGCGCGGCGCGGGCTTGATGCTTCGATCAAAAACCTGCCGCTCATCGCGATTGCCGGCGAGGCAATTGAAATCGCCCGCGCCGGTTTGCAACGCATCGCCACCGCCGAAACGCCTTACCTCGATCTGCTCGAAGAGCGCGTCACGCGCGAACGCCTGACCAACGCCGACATCCTGATCCGCAATTTCGAGGGCGCGTGGCACGGCGACATTAGGAAGGCGATTGCGGATTGCGGATTGCGGATTGCGGATTAAAGGACAAGCCGACGCCGCGGGCGTTGGACTGTAGACGGCAAACAAACAAGTCGTGAAATGTTCAATGGATAGTAACATTCCTGCATCGCCACATTCACTTCCGCAATCCGCAATCCGCAATCCGCAATCCGCAATTGAGACGGTCATCGAATTTCGCGATGTTGCGTTAGCGATTAATGGCAAGCAGATCGTCAACGGCGTCAGCTTTGCCGTCCGGCGCGGCGAAACGCTTGTGCTGCTGGGCCGCAGCGGCTCAGGCAAAACGACGACACTCAAGCTGATCAATCGCCTCTATGATCCAACCGCCGGCACCGTTGCCGTCGAAGGCCAGGCGACGCGCGACTGGGATGCGATACGCCTGCGCCGGCACATCGGCTACGTGATTCAAGAGACCGGTCTGTTCCCGCACTTCACCGTCGAGCGCAACGTCGGCCTGGTGCCGCGACTGGAAGGCTGGCCGGAAGACCGCACCCGCGCGCGGGTATGCGAGCTGCTCACGCTCGTCGGCCTCGACCCCAAAGTATTCGCGGCGCGCTATCCGCGTGAGCTGTCGGGCGGCCAGCGCCAGCGCGTCGGTGTCGCCCGCGCGCTCGCCGCCGATCCGCCGGTGATCTTGATGGACGAGCCATTCGGTGCGCTCGACCCGCTGACCCGCGCCGAGCTACAACGCGAATTTGCGCGTCTAGCCGAGCGTTTGCAGAAGACCATCGTCTTCGTCACGCACGACATCCGCGAAGCCTTTGCGCTGGCCTCGCGCATCGGCCTGTTCAAAGATGGGCGACTGGTGGCGCTCGACACGCCCGACGAGTTCACGCATTCAACTGAGCCCGAAGCGCAAGCCTTCTTGGAAACGCTGGAATCAGAAGTCAGAATTCAGAAGTCAGGAGTCAGAAGTCAGGAGTCAGAATAAAAACGGAGGCGCAGCAAGTGTACTCACTGCCGCCGACTTCCTTTTCCATTCTGACTTCTGACTCCTGGCTTCTGACTTCTTCCCCTTATGTCTTTGCTCAGATTCTTCATTGAAAACCGCGGTGAGGTGTTGCAGCTCATCTTGCAGCACCTGCTGTTGGTCATGGTGGCGACGGGCGCGGCGGCCCTGGTCGGTGTGCCGATTGGCATCTTGCTTACGCGGCGGCCCGCGCTCAGCAAGCCGGTGCTGGCGACGGCCAACGTCTTGCAGACGATCCCGAGCCTGGCGCTGTTCGGCTTTTTGATTCCGCTGCTCGGCAGGCAAGGCATCGGCTATGCGCCGGCCATCATCGCGCTGTTTCTCTATTCGCTGTTGCCGATCATTCGCAACACTTTCACCGGCATCAACGGCGTAGACCCGGCTGTGCGCGAAGCGGCGCGCGGCCTGGGCATGACTGACCGCCAGATGCTTACGCAGGTCGAGCTGCCACTGGCGATGAATGTCATTATCGCCGGCTTGCGAGTGGCGACAGTGATTGCCATCGGCACAGCGACGATTGCCGCCGCCATTGGTGCGGGCGGTCTCGGCGTTTACATCTTCCGCGGCCTCCGGGGCGGCGGCAGCAACAACACGCTGGTGCTGGCCGGTGCCCTGCCTGCCGCGTTAATGGCTCTGGGAGCCGATTTCGCGCTGGGCTGGGTTGAGAGAAGGCTTGCGCCCGGCGCTCGGCGTGGCGGCAGAGCGGCAGGCGGGTTGATCGTGGCGGCGGGGCTGACCGTCATTATCGTGGCGGCGGTTTTCTTCTTCAGCCACAACGCCGCCACGTCGAGCGCACGGCGCATCGTTGTTGGCTCGAAAGATTTCACCGAGTCGCTGATCCTCGCAGAGCTGCTGGCGCAGACCATCGAGTCGAAGACGGATATTCAGGTCGAGCGACAGTTCGAGCTAGGCGGCGACCTCGTGCATCGCGCTTTGCTTTCGGGGCAGATAGACGCTTACGTTGAATACACCGGCACGGCGTTCACAGCCATCTTGAAGCATCAACCCATCAGCGATCCGCGCGCCGTCTACGAGCAGGTGCAGCGAGATTATGGCGAGCAGTTCAATTGCGAATGGCTGGCGCCGCTCGGCTTCAATAACACATTCGCCATTCTGGTGCGTGGCGACGAGGCGCGGCGCTTGAGCTTGAAGACGATCTCGCAGGCCGCGGCTTATGCGCCGCGATGGCGTGCCGGCTTCGGCCAGGATTTCATGTCGCGCGAGGATGGCTATCCGGGATTTGCACGGACTTACGGATTGAAGTTCGCCGAGCCGCCGCGCGAGATGGATCTGTCCTTGACGTATCAAGCGCTGGCCCGTGGCCAGGTGGATTTGATCGCCGGCAACTCGACTGATGGGTTGATTGATCGGCTGGGACTGGTGCAGCTCGAAGATGACCGCCACTACTTCCCGCCTTACGAAGCCGCGCCGGTCTTTCGCCGTGACACGCTCGACCGCTACCCGCAAATCCGCGAAGCGGTGAACCAATTGGCCGGCCACCTGACCGATGCCGAGATGCGGCGCTTGAATTACGCCGTCGACGGCGACAAACGCGACGTCAAGCAAGTCGTGCGCGAGTTTCTTTCGCGCCTGTGAGCCGGCTGCTGTGAGCCGGCTGGCGATTCGCCTTCAGCCCTGAGCGCGCGTCAGCGGTGGTGCGTAGTACATGTCGCGCGGCTGGCGACAACGCTCACACTGCAACTGCACAAGGAGCAAGCGGCGACCATCGAATGTCAGACCTTGCTGATAGAGCGGCGTTCCCGGCTTGTAGTAACTCTCGCCACAATTGCAGCGCAACGCCCCGACCTGGACAGACAACTCGCTCTCGTGGGCAAGTGGGATAGCGACTTCGGGCGAGCCGCCCGGCGCCGCTAGCGTCTTGTCTCTGGACTTGTCCTTGAACTCCTGGCGGCGCTTGCCGGCGCGCAGACGCTTCACGCCTTTAACCGTTCCGAAGACGATGAACGGCCCGAATACCAGACCGAGCACGGCGAGTCCGACCACTGCGCTTGTACTGTCCATCGAATCGCTTGCCGGCGTGATCGAATAGCCGAGCGTGTTCTGCACCTTCTCGACTACGGCCAGATGCTTTGCGACCTGTGCCGCGGGCACTTCATCGGCGAGCGACTGGTACGCATAGTCGAGCTTCAGCGTATTGCCGCTCATCGCCGCGTGGAACTCATAATGAATGAAGCCATCGTTGATGGACGTCGAATCTTTGGGAACGGTCAACGGCTCCACGAAATGCACTTCGATGCTCTGGCTGATGTTGACCGGGTGCGAGATGGACAGCGGCGCCGTGCGGCGGGCGATGTTCGGCTTGGTCATCTCTTCATAGATGCGGTGAGCGCCGAATTGCCGCTTGCTGTTGCTCCAGAAATCGGGAATCCGGTAATGCTCGGTGATGACCATGACGTTCGCCTCTTGATCGTCATCGGCGTGCGGCAGCGCCAACTGCTCGATGTTCGGATCGCTGTCAGCGTAATAGTTCAGGTAGAGGCGACCGATCTCGGCAATCGCCGTGCGCGCCAGCCGGTAACGCATGCTATCGGCATCCGCCGCGCGATAGGTGGTCGCGACTTCAAGCAGCGCCGACTGCCGGTTGGCTTCAAGCGTGTAGACCTCTTTGACGACGGTCGTCGGCTCAGCAGGCGTGGGCGGCGGAATCTCGTCCAACTCGCCATTGCCGTCGCGGATGACCAGGGCGCGCTTGTATTCAGGGTTATAACGCGCGCTCAGGCTGCCGCGTTGCAGCGTGATTGTCGGGTCGAGCCAGTAGGTGCGGCCCTCAAGCACCGCCCGCACGATGACGTGATTGAATGCGTAGGGCGAAGGTTGATATTCAGCGATGGCGTGCTGCGCTTCGGTGTTCGTCAGCGCCGGCGCGGCGTCAATGCCGAAGGCGTTCAGGATCGTCACCAGCAGCAGCGATTTGTCTTTGCAATCGCCGAAGCGCCGCGTGAAGACGACCGCCGGCTGATTCGGCAGATGTGAATATGGCCCCATCTCGATGCCGGTGTAGCGCACGTCGTCCTGCACGAATTGTAAGGCCGCCCGCATTCGCTCTTCGCCGGTGGCGAGCCGTGTGCGCCATTGCTCGATCTGACGGGTGAGCGCCGCGTTCGGCGCGCCCTTCAGTTGATAAAGTGGCAGCGCCCAGCTAACGACATCGCCCCAGGTCGCGAATTCGCTCAACTGCACGGTCGGCAGCGGCTCGTACCACGAAGGCGCGTCGTCTTCGTACTGCGCCGCGGCAACCGTGTCGCGTTGCCACTGACACTCGGTTTCCGCGCCGAGCTGGCGAATGGCAGTCGTCAACTCGACGCCGCGGATTTTGTAATCAATCTTTCTTTGCGTTGGGTAGAGCAGACGCCAGCGCAGTCGCGCTACCGGCAGCGTGTCGGCCAGCACATAGCTATCGGCGTAGCGGCCCGCCAGCACAGGGTTGCTGCCGGTGATGGTGTAGGCGTAATCGATGATATCGCCCTGGCGCACGTCGTTCAGCACGATGAGTGCCGACAGCCTGCCGTTGTAAAGCTGCTGGTCAAGCTCGTCTTCCTGCTGGATGACTTTGATCTCGCCCGGCTTCAGCGCGTCTATCACTTGCGCGCCGCGTTGAATGCGGACGTGATGGATGGCGAGTTTTTGATAGGAGGGCTCGAATTCGATTGCGATCTGCGCGGCGTCAGCCAGGGCCGCAGCGGTGAAGACCTTCTTGGCGCGGCGCTCGTAACGCTCGACGGTGCCGGCGCTGACGTGAATCTGATGGTCGAGCAGCAGGTAAGCGGCTTTCGTGGACGAGTCCTTAGCATCATCGGCGGTCAGCGCCAGCGTTTCGACCCAGGACGGCGGCGACGTGATGGTAAACGAATGGCTGGCGGCGCTGCCATGAACGCCTAAGGCAAACACCGCGACCAGCGCCGCCAGCCCGCCGGCCCATTGCAGCGCCCGCCGCCAGGGCAGTAACCAGGTCGCTTGAGCGATTGCGCGATGATGTAGGGGCCGGCAAGTCCGCGGCCCGCGACCCACCTGTGGTGGGTTCCCCGGCAGGCGATGAACGTTCATTTTGCTGCGCAAAATCCGGGCAGGGCTGGTCCCTGCCCCTACAGTGACTTTGTTACAGCCGCGGGCTCGCCGCGACCTCGGGCGTTTTTGATTACCAATCGGTTTTTCAATCATGGATTCGTTACTGCTACAACCTTCATAATCTCCCACGAAGAACATAAAGGCACACCAACGTAGCCGGGAGAAAGGCCGCTCTATTGGGCGCTTCCCGTAGCTTAATGACCCTTTGTGTCCTTCGTAGAGGGTACTTAATAGAATCTCAGAAAAGGCGATTCTGGTCTAGCAAAATTTACTGGCGCTCAAACGCCGGCGGCGGGCACCATGTGACTGGCGAGGGCGCTCATCTCTTCTGTGAGCGCAACACGGTCCGCGAACAACTCCCACACCATGCGCGACGGCGGCAGTTCGCCCGCGAAGGCGACGCAATGGGCAAAGCGAAAGCGCTCGGCAGGCGCGGGACGTGTGTCGTCTTCCGAAATCTGCCGGCTATTCACATGGCGCAAGCCTGCTTCAAATGCCTGCGGGCCATAGTTGATCGCCGCGACGCGGTCGGCCATCGCTTCCTGCAAACGGGTCGCTCCATAGCTGATGCGGTGAAAGATGAACTGATAGGCGCGCAAGAATTGAAAGGCGAGGTTATACCACACCGCCTGACGATGTTCGGTGAGCGCCAACGCGAATTTCATTATGTCGCTGGTGACGCGCCGCGCCACATCGCCGCCCGCCGTATCGCGATGGCGGACGTGGCCATACTCGTGCGCCAGCACGGCGCAAAAGGCGTTCAGCTCGAAGTCGTTCAGATTCGCCACGCCCAGCAGCAGCACGCGATGGCCGCGATCTCGGGCGCACTCGCGCAAGCTGCCGCGCTCGTAGACAACCAACTCTGTATCCGGCGTGACGCGAATCGCATCAATGGGCCGCGTGCCGACTACTTGAGCGACTTCGCGCGCCAGAGCGAATAATTCCGGCGCTTCCGATTCGTGCAGGGCGCGGCCCGGGTCGCTGCTATTGACCTTGACGAACAGCGACCGCACCAGCGTATAAATCGCCAGTAGCGCAACCAGAGCGAACAGCAAGATGATATAGACGGAGATGCGATTGAGCAGAAGAAGGGCGTACAGCACAGACGCCGTGACCGCCAGCATCAGAAAAAGGATGACCGGCAACGACAGGTAATAGTAAGCACTCGCCGCGTTGATCAGCCAGCGGTAATACCGGCGCAAACGCCTTTGACCGCCCACCTCTCCGGGATCGCCGGTCTCAAGCGACCACAGCGTCTTTTTCGAGAAGATTCTGCCAAGCACGAACAACAGCTCCAGCCCGACGAGCCAGAGGCCAACGGCATAAAGCGTGTAATGTGCATAGCGCCAGACCGACCCCCGCGAGCGCAAGCCGGCGGCGTCGCGCACTTCTTCAGCCGCCGTCACCGACAGCCCCATCGCCTGCGCCTGCTGCAACTCGCTTTCGACCTTGCGCCAGTCCTTGTCTTCAACCCCGACCCAGGCGTTGAAGTAATGCGTTTCCATGATGTCTGGATGTGTCTCCTTCAGGCGCGCGGTTGCCTGACGCACGTACTCCAGGCGGCCCGTCTTGACCGAGATCATTGCCCAGAGGATGAGATAGCGCGGGTCGTTGTCATGACTCAGGTCTGCGGCCTGGCGGACGTAGGGCAGGGCGCGTTCAAGGTTCTCACGGCGCGGCTGGCTGCCGTCGGTCGGCAGCGCCAGAAATTGCGCGACGCTAAAGAAATTCTCCGCCGATTCTTTCTTCTTCACCGCCGCTTCAAGCGTAGCGAAGCCTTCCTGCTCGCGCCCGCTCAACACCAGCGAGCCGCCGAGCCGCCGCATCACCACGTCATAATTCGGTGCTTTTTTGTAGACGAGTTCGTAGAGTCGCACGGCTTCGGCAAAGTCGTTTTTGTCGAGCGCCGCCGTTGCTGCCTTGAAGGTTTCGACCATATCGGGCGCGATGGCTTGTAGCGCTTGCCAGATGCGCTGTTCTTTTTCCATGTCGCGTTGCGGCGCTTGCGCCGGCGCGACCGCAGCCAGCAGCAGCAGTAGCGCACAGGCGAGATACCCGCTCTTCTTGTTGAACACGTTTGCTCCCGATACGGATTGCCGAGCGTCGTCTGATTACCGTTAACCCATCTGCTAACAGGCAGGCTGCCGCAAGTCGCCGGTCATTGGTCGTCCGTCGTCGGCCTTTAAGTGTGAATCGAGGGGCAGGTAACTCGCTTACGTGGAGGAGGTTCCATCATAGGCAACGCCGCGCGCGCCGTCAACGGTTGTCTTTTCGCGCGCCGCCGGTCAGCGGGCGTCGGTCAACCCGCATCACTTGTCACTCTTCTTGCTGCGCAGCTTGGCCAGCGCTTCTCGGACAGTGGCGGCGTTGCGGGCTTCCGGCTCGGACTTCAGGTAGGCTTCGAGTTCATGCGCTGCCGCCTCTTTGTTGCCGCGCCGCTCGTAGACGCGGGCGCGCTGCAAGCGCACCTCGTTCATGCGCTGGTCGCTCAGCTCCCAGGCACGATTCAGCTCGTGCTCGGCGTCTCCGAAATCGGCCTCGCGCTGCGGATTGTCTTCGCGTATGGCCAGCTCGATCAAAGCGACGCCGCGGTGAAAGTGCGGCAGCGGGTTGGCCGGCTTCAAGGTCTCGGCCTCGCGGAAGGCGCGCTGCGCCAGCGCATATTTTTTCTCCTTGAACATGATCAGGCCGAACAGGTGATAGACCGCGTCCTGTCGGTCGTTGATCTGCCGCGCCCGCTCCAGTTCTTCAAGCGCCTCGCGATCCTGGCCGGCGCGGAACAACTCCTGTCCGAGCATGTAGTGGGCGTCGAAATAATCGCTGAATTCGGCGATGGCGGCGCGCAATAGCTCGGCGGCTTCCGTCGCCCTGCCTTCGCGGAGTTTGATGATCGCTCTCTCGTAAGCGGCGCGCGCCACTTTCGGCACGTCTTGCGCGAACAGCGTCGTCGGCACGGATGGAGCGGCGTCGGGCTTTGGGCGGATGACGATCTCGACGTTGACGAATTGCATAAGCCGCATGCCGGCGTCGTTATCAAAGCGCACCATCTGCGCCGTCGGCTGGAAGCCTGCCATGATGACAGCGACTTCGTATTCGGCAGGGTCAAGGCCGGAGAAAGCGAAATCGCCATCGTTGCGGGTCACCGTCTGCGCGAGCATACCGCCGCCGCCGAGGCGCAGCTCGACAATGGCATTATTAACCGGGGTGCCGCTGGGGGTACGCACCTTGCCGCGAATCGTGCTGCGCTGCGCCTCGGCGGCAGCGGCCAGAACGAGCATGAGCGCCAGCGCCGTGAACCCTGTCCGCCGATTGATCATAGAACGCCTCCTTCTTTGCCGCGATTATATCAGCATTCGCGCTTCTATGGCACAATGATGCGCGGTGGCGCAGCACTCAGCCGCCGGGCAAGTGTGACTAATAGATTTCTTCGATTGACACCGTGCCCGGCGGCGCAGTAAGTTATTCGCCGGTACGACATCCGGCGGAGGCGCGGGGCTTCATCTCAGGTTTTGACGCCCCTTCCCTCGCAGCGTTTGCCGTCGCGTTGCGTCCCACAGGTATCCCGCAGGGTTTCATCAATATTTCTATTTCAGCGCCCCCGCGTCGGAGGCTGTATGCGTCTTGCGCTTCGCCTGTTTGACCTGCGATGGGTTGTGCTGTTTGCGGTGCTGACGATCTGTGCCGCGAGCGTTTCGGCTACGACGGTTATTATTCCTGCCGATGACGACATGATCGTCGGCGCCCGCGCCATCATCCGAGGTCGCGTGATGGCCGTCACCTGCGACTTCGACCCGCAAGGCCGCATCTATACCTACGTCACCGTGCGCGTCAACGAAGTGATCAAAGGTCACATCACCGCGCATCGCATCGTCCTTAAAGAGCCCGGCGGGCGGGTCGGCTTGCAAGGCAGCCTCGTCTTTGGCGCGCCGCCGTTCAAGCCCGACGAAGAAGTCCTGCTCTATCTTGACACCTGGAACGATGGCAGCCTGCGCGTGCATCAACTCTTCCTGGGCAAATTCACCATCACCAGTGATGCGGCGACCGGCAAGACGATGGTGACACGCGATGGACCGGACGCCAACGTCGTCGTCGAAGAGCGACCTCATGCAGACGGCGCGCGCGGCCCGGCGACCAGTCGCATGGAGCTTGCCGCTTATACAACGATGGTGCGGGCGCGGCTGGCCATCAACCGCGAGCGCGCCCGCGACTTCGAGCGCGCCCACTATAGCAACGTCGCTTTGCTCGCGGAGCCGCCGGGCTACAGCCGTGTTGCCGCGGGCGGCGTCCATGCGGAATTCAACTTCATCACCAACCCGCCGGTGCGCTGGTTCGAGCCCGACAGCAATCTGCCCGTCGCCTTCAACGTCAATCTCGAAAGCGCGCCGCCGGGGACGATTGATGATGTCGTCGCCGCTATGAATGCATGGTCAACGATTCCCGGTTGTGCGATGCGCGCCGTCGTCGGCAGCACCGGCAATTACTGTTTTGCGCGCGGCACCAACACGATCACCTTCAACAACTGTGACGGCCAGTTCGGGCCGACGCCGGGCTGCGCCAGCATTCTCGCCATCGGCGGCTTGAACTGGGACGCCGGGCAGACGCGTGTAGTGAACGGCGTGACCTTCTATGCAGGCAACACCGGCCATGTGTCGTTCAACCCATACGCCAGTTGCGATTACGACGACCATTGCAAAGTGCGCGAGATTGCCACGCACGAGATCGGCCATGCTCTTGGTCTCGGCCACTCGTGGATTCCCTGTTCGGGATGCGCGCCGCCCGGCGCGGCGCAGCAAGAAGCAACGATGTATGGCGTCGCCCACTTCGATGGCCGCTGCGCAACGCTCAAGCAAGACGACACGAATGGCATTCTTTTCATGTACCCGGCGGCGGGCGCAGGGCCGGGACCGCTGACGATCATCACCACATCGCCGTTGCAATTCGGCTCCATCGATCACGTCTATTCGCAATCGCTGGTCGCATCGGGCGGCACACCGCCTTATCGCTGGTCGCTTGCCGATTCGGGAGCGCTGCCGCCGGGCTTCGCTTTCAATTCATCGGGATTCATTGGCGGCACGCCGACCAGCGAAGGCACTTACGTCTTTACAGTGCAGGTCGCCGACGCCGTGAACGCCACTTCGCAGAAAGATTTTGGCATCACCATCACACGCGCTTCTTCAAATTTAAGTTCGACGTTCGATTCTCAAGAAGTGCCGACGAAGCTGGAGCACGGTCAGAACTTCCCCGTGCTCATTCGTTTCCTCAACAGCGGCGCGCAAGCCTGGGGCACCAGTGGCCTGTATATCCGCTCACAGAATCCGACTGATAACGCCTTGTGGGGCGGCAATATCGTGCCGATCTTCGGCAACCCGATTATGCCGGGCGAATCGTTAGAAGCGCGCTTTATCGCCTTCGCGCCGCGCACTTCGGGCGTCTACGATTTTCAGTGGCAGCTTTATCAAGACGGTCAGGGATGGTTCGGGCAGATGTCTACGAACGTCCGCATCACAGTCGGTGATGGCGTGCCGCCTTTGACGATCACCAGCGCCGCGTTAGCCCAAGCTGTGCAGGGGCAAGCCTTCACGATGCCGCTTGCGGCAACCGGCGGCTCGTCGCCTTACGCGTGGACAGTGACGGCGGGGACATTGCCGCAAGGTCTGATCTTGAACCGCGAAAGCGGCCTGCTTGCCGGCGTGGCGGTAGCGAGCGGGGCGGCGACCTGCACCGTCGCGGTCAGCGACGCGCAATCACGCCACGACGAGCGAGTGATGACGATCACCGTGCTGCCGCCGCCGGTGCCGGCGCTCGAAATGACGACGGCGCAACTGGCGACGGGTCAGCAGGGCGTGGCATATAACCAGCCGCTCGTCGCTGTCGGCGGCAAGCCGCCTTACGTCTGGTCTATGGCAGAAGGTAGCTTGCCCGCGGGCCTCGCGCTCAACGCCGCGAGCGGCGCGATCAGCGGCATGCCGAGCGTGTCGGGCGCCTTCAACATCGCGCTGGCCGTCAACGATGCCGACGCGCACACAGCGCGCAAAACATTCACGCTCACCATCAACGCGCCGCAGTTGACCATGCAGCTTGCCACGCTGGTTGAAGCTTCAGTTGGCCAGGCGTTCAGCTATCAGCCTGCCGCCGCCGGTGGCCGCCAGCCTTATACGTGGGCGATCACCGCGGGCGCTCTGCCTGCGGAATTGACGTTGAACGGCGCGAGCGGTTTGATCTCCGGCACGCCGACGGCAGCGGGCAGCTTTGTAGTAGGGATTACTGTGCGTGACCCGGACAGTCGCAGCGTCAATGGCAATCTGACGATCAAGGTGACCGACCCGGCGACCATCCCAGCCATCAACAGCGTCAAGTACAAAGGCGGCAAGAAGCTGATGGTTTTCGGCGAACGCTTTAACGCGGCGGCGGTGCTAATGATTGATGGCTTGCAGACGGCAGCCAATCCGAACGATAACAGCTTCGTGGTCAAGCGCCTGACGCTGGCCACAGGCACGCACGAAGTCAAAGTCATGAACCCTGGCGGCGTCGCGTCAGCGCCATTCATCTTGACGGTGAACTGAACGCAAGCGCCGCAGGGTTAAGGCTGCGGCGTTTGCGCTCGTTTATCGAGATTAACTCTCTTTCTGGCGGTGCGCCCTCGCCTGATTGACGAAGGCGGCATGGTCGTTGCGGAACGGCTGCTCGAAAGTCGTCGGCCAGTTGGCCTGATCGGCGTAGAGCCGTTTCAGGCCCGCTGTGACCTCAGGGTCGCCGCCTGTGAAGCCGCGAATCAGATCGTCCCATCGCGTCGCCAACTGCTGAGCGCGCTCGCTCGCAGGGTCTAGGCCTTCGGCCATTGCCGCTTCGACGTCTTTGAACAGCGCCGCCCAGTCGGCCTGGGCTTTCGCCTGTTTTTCGGGCGTCCAATCTTTGGCGCGTTCTTGGATTTTCTGCTGCGCCGCTTCCGAGTAATACTGCATCATCCAGTTCGTGTCGTTTTCCATATTGATCACCTCAATGATTTGTTTGAAGGCGTCGAGCGGGGCTTCGCCTTGCGCGCCGATCATGCGTTCGGCGCGCTCGATGGCAGCAATGGCGCGGTCGAGATGGCCGCGCTTGCGGCTGATGATCTCGCGCTGCAAGCGCAAGGTCGTCGCCAGATCGAGCGCCTCGCCTTCCAGCACCGTCTTGATCTCTTTCAGCGACAGGCCGATGAACTTCAAGGCGACGATCTGTTCCAGCCGCGCCACGTCGCGGGCGGCGTACAGGCGATAACCGGCGCGTGTGCGCCGCGCCGGGCGCAGCAAGCCGAGGCGGTCGTAATGGTGCAAGGCGCGCACCGTCACGCCCGTCAATTCGGCAAACTCGCTCGCCCTGTACCAGCCTGCAACTGTGTTGCTCACCGCCCCGCCCTCCTTTCACTCGTCCATCGTAAACCCTGACATTGCGTCAGGCTCAAGCCCTTTTTTCACTAATTCTCAAAAGAGGAATGAAACCACAGATGAACACCGATAAACACCGATGGAACAAACAAGAAGATTCATGCCGCCCTGCTGATCTGTGTTCATCGGTGTTCATCTGTGGTTTCTTTTCCCCTGTTCGGCAAGGCCCGAAGCGAATCGCCCCAACTTTTAATCGCCGCGGTTGATGATGTATAGTTGTGGATTCAACCGGAGAGAATTTTTTCGACTGAGAGAACTTCCATATGGCAGATATCGAAACGATTACCAGTTTAGCCAAGCGGCGCGGCTTCGCCTTTCAATCGAGCGAGATTTATGGCGGCCTCGGCTCGGTCTGGGACTATGGGCCGCTCGGCGTCGAATTGAAGAATAACATCAAGCGCGCCTGGTGGCGCTCGGTGGTCTACGAGCGTGACGATATGGTCGGCCTCGACGCCGGCCTGTTGATGAATCGCCTGGTCTGGAAATACTCGGGCCACGAAGCGACCTTTTCCGATCCGCTCGTGGATTGCCGTAAATGCAAGCTGCGGCTGCGCGCCGACAAGCTCGAAGGCGATAAGTGCCCGAACTGCGGTTCGCAGGATTTGACCGAGCCGCGCCAGTTCAATCTCATGTTCCGCACCACGGTGGGTGCGGTCGAAGACGAATCGGGGCTGGCTTACCTGAGACCGGAAACCGCGCAGGGCATCTTCGTCAATTTCAAAAACGTCTTGGACACCACCAACCGCAAGCTGCCGTTCGGCGTCGCGCAGATCGGCAAGGCGTTCCGCAACGAGATCACGCCGGGCAACTTCATCTTTCGCACACGCGAGTTCGAGCAGATGGAGATTGAGTTCTTCGTCAAGCCGCCTGCTGTCCTCAAGCCCGGCGAGATGACGGACGAAGAGTGGCACGAGCGCTGGGTCGAAGATCGCTATAACTGGCACCTTGAACTGGGCATGAATTCGCAGAACCTGAGAAAGTATTACCAAACGAAAGACGAGCTGGCGCATTACGCCAAGGGCTGTGTGGATTTGCAGTACCGCTTCTTTCCTGAGCGCGAGGACGAAGAGAAGCAGTGGGACGAGCTTGAAGGCATCGCTAACCGCACCGACTTTGATCTGAAAGCGCACTCGAAGAAGCCGGTCAACGACGAAGGCAAGCGGCTTAACCCGGATTCGACGGCTGACCTGACCTACTTCGATCACGAGTCGAATCAGCACGTCTTTCCTTTTGTTATCGAGCCATCGGCGGGCGTTGATCGCAAGGTGCTCGCTTTTCTGATGGACGCCTACACGGAAGAAGAGGTGCGCGGCGAAAAGCGCATCCTCCTCAGGCTGCATCCGGAGCTTGCGCCGATCAAAGTCGCGGTGCTGCCGCTGGCGAAGAACAAAGAGCCGATTGTCAATCTGGCCAAAGAGATCAAGCGCAACCTGACGCGCACCGGCGGGCTGCGCGCCGTCTATGACGACACCGCCGGCATCGGCAAGCTCTATCGCCGGCAGGATGAAGTCGGCACGCCGTTCTGTGTGACCGTCGATCACCAGTCGCTCGAAGATAATCAGGTGACGATCCGCGAGCGCGACAGCATGGCGCAGGAGCGCGTGCCCGTGGCCGAGTTGGCGAAAACCATCGGCCAGAAGCTCGGCATGCCGGTCTGCATGTAACACACATTTACGAATCGAAAGGAGAATAGCCAATGAAGGCTTGGAAAATGGGAATCGCTTTGATGTTGACGGCAGTGTTCAGCGCCGCCTGCGAAGGTAACAGCACGACGAACGGCAACGCGAACAATGCAAATCAGACGGCCATCAAGAACGAGCCGGCTGCCGCTGCTGCGAACGCGAACGCCGCCAACACCAATGCGAACCCGATGGGCGCGCTCGCGGCCCCCGGCGAAGGCGCCGCGCTCTATGAAGCGCGCAACTGCCACGTCTGTCACGGTGCCGACGGTAAGGGCAATGCGCAGATGAAGAACATCCCCAACTTTACCGACGCCGCCTGGCAGAGGAAGACCACCGATGCCGAGATGATCAATGTCATCCGCAACGGCAAACCGCCGATGCCCGCCTACACCAAACAGCTCACCGACGAGCAGGTCAAATCGGTGATCGCTTACATCCGCGCGTTGGCGAAATAAGCCGAAGGCGCGGCGGCGCAGCAATCCAGCGGTCGGCGCGTTAGAATAGCCATGATGAACGAGGCAAGCAAACAGACCTTCGCGGTGCTGCTGGTGTCGGCTTACGAGCTGGGGCACCAGCCGGCGGGACTTGCTGGGCCGCTCGGATTTCTGCGCCGAGCCGGTTTTGCCGCCGAAGCCATAGACATTTCGGTGCAGGGCTTTGATGAAGCGCGCGTGCGCTGCGTCGATTTCGTCGGCATCTCTGTGCCGATGCACACGGCGCTCAGGCTCGGTCTGAGGGTCGCCGAGCAGGTACGCCGCCTTAACCCCGATTGCCACATCTGCTTTTATGGGATGTACGCGACGCTGAATGCCGAATACCTGCTCGACACGGTAGCCGATTCGATCATCGGCGGCGAGGTCGAAGAAGAGCTGGTCGCGCTGGTCAAAGCCGTCGCCGCCAATGAACCTCTCAACGGGGCAGAGATCAAGCGGCGGGCCGTGCTTCCGGTGCTGGCGCGTTTGGACTTTCCTCTGCCCGAGCGCGGCGGGCTTGCGCCGCTCGAACGCTATGCGCGGCTCGCGGTTGATGGCGAGGAGCGGCTCGCCGGCTATGCGGAAGCGAGCCGTGGCTGTCTGCACCATTGCACGCATTGTCCGATCCCGCCGGTTTATGGCGGGCGCTTCTTTGTCGTCCCGCAAAACGTCGTAATGGCCGACATCCGTCAACAGGTCGCGGCGGGCGCGCGGCACATTACCTTCGGCGATCCTGATTTCTTGAATGGGCCGACGCATGCCTTGCGACTTGCGCGGCAGTTGCACGCCGAGTTCCCCGAGCTGACCTTTGATTTTACGGCGAAGATCGAGCACCTGCTGAAGCACCGCGCGCTGCTGCCGGAACTGGCGCAAGCGGGATGCCTCTTCGTAGTGTCGGCAGTCGAGTCGTTAAGCGCTGTGGTGCTCGGCCATCTCGACAAAGGCCATACACGCGCCGACGTTGACGAAGCCCTGCGCCTGCTGAGTGAAGCCGGCATCGCTCTACGCCCGTCGTTCGTCGCCTTCACGCCGTGGACGACGCTCGACGATTACCTTGAGTTATTAGAGTTTGTTGAATCGCGCCACCTGATCGATCACGTTGACGCCGTGCAATTCAGCATTCGCTTGCTGGTGCCGCCCGGCTCGCTGCTGCTCAAAGATGCCGGCGCGTGGCTCGGGTCATTGAACCAGCAGGCGTTCACTTACGAATGGCGTCATCCCGACCCGCGCATGGACAAGCTGCACCGCGAGGTCACCGGCATCGTCGAGCGAGCCGTGCAACGCAACGAAGATGCGGCAGCGACCTTTGCGCAAATTTTTGAAGCTGCTTACTCTATGCGTAGCGGCGGTGAAGATATCAAACGATTGCCGCAGGCCGCGCCGTACGGGGCGCGCCCGCCGCGACTCACCGAAGCCTGGTTCTGCTGAGCGGAGCCGACGCGGGACCAGTTCGGTCCCCTTGAAAAACGCGCAGGACTGTAGAGAGAGTGACAAGAGGCGGAATGGTTTCACCGAGGCATTTGGCGATGTGCTGAGCAGGCAGCTATAATGGATGTTCAAAGCAATAGTGATGTGCCTGATCGAGCTTGTCACTGTTTAGTTGTCACCGAATCGGAGGAGCTAGAAAATGAGTTCACCATACGCAAGCAATATTCAGATTCGCGCCGAAGTTGACCAGCAAGATATTCATGTCTGCCACTTCACGGTAGACCGCCCGGTCAATTCGGGCGCGGCCACCTTTGCCAGCGCCGACGAGGCGAAAGTCAATGACCTGGCCAATCGGCTGTTCAGCATTCCCGGCATCGATAAAGTCGAGCTGGATGGTTACAAGGTATCGGTCACGCAATCGGGCAGCGAAGACTGGCGGCAGATCGGCAAGCGCATCGGCAGCGCCATTCGCACTTCCCTGGACCCGCCGCCCGAAGTTCCCGAAGGCGACCGCCTGCCACCGGATGAAGTCCGCCGCCGCGTCCAGCAGGTGCTTGACGACATGATCAATCCCGGTGTGGCGTCGCACGGCGGTTTCGTTGAGCTGCTCGATGTGCAGGACGATAGCATCTTCATCCGCATGGGCGGTGGTTGTCAGGGCTGCGGCGCTGCGGACATGACCTTGAAGCAAGGGGTCGAACGGCTGATCCGCGAGAACATCCCGCAGGTGCGCGAAGTCCTCGACCAGACCGATCATGCGTCGGGCCGCAACCCGTACTACGCCGCCTCTAAGTAAAACGGCGAAGTCACGCGCCGCGTGGCGCAGATCATAAATCAAACGGAAAGGGCGCAAGCGGCTTATTAACAGCCGCTCGCGCCCTTCGCTTTTTTGCCCCGCCGTGTGGCGCAATCTGTTAGACTGCGCCACAAGAAAGCCGCTCAGTTCATGAAGTTGCCTCTTGCGCCTTCGCCGTGTCCTGTCCGACTTGACGGATGCCTTTGCTGACATTGACAAAGAGCAACAGCAAGAGGCCGAGGATCAAAAAGATCGCGACCGACAGAATCGCTACCCGATAGCTCCGTGTCAGATCGTAGGCCAGACCGAACAGCAGCGGGCCGAGCCAGCTTGTGCCCTTGTCGCTGACTTCGTAGATGCTGAAAAATTCGGCCTCCTGCCCTTTAGGAATCATCAGTGAGTAGAGCGAGCGGCTGAGCGCCTGGCTGCCGCCGAGTACGATGCCGATAATCGCACCCATAATCAAAAAGTCGCGCGCCGTGTGCAGCAGGGCGTAAGCATAAACCACGACGCCGATCCAGATCACCAGGCTGATGATGATGGCGCGCTTGGTGCTGGTCAGCTTGGCAATGAAGTTGAAGATCAGCGCGCCGAAGAAGGCGACGAATTGCACCAGCAGGATGGTGCCCGTCAGCGTCGGAAGCTCCAGCCCCAGCTCTTTGTTGCCGAATTGCGCGGCCAGCGCGATCACCGTCTGAATGCCATCGTTATAAAGCAGGTAGGCCAGCAGCAGAAGCAGCGTGTGTGGGTAACGCCGCAGGCCGCGCAGCGTGTGGCCGAGTTGTTTGAAGCCAGCGGTGAGATAGCTCATGCCCGCGGGCAGTTGCTTGACGGCGTGTCGGCGCTTGAGCCGGGCCATCGGCACCAGCGTGAACAGAGCCCACCATGCGCCTGCCGACGCCAGGCTGATGCGCGCCGCGTGCGCTTTGCCGATCCCCCAGGCTTCGGCTTTCGCCAGCAGCACAAGATTGGCGGCCAGCAGCAGGCCGCCGCCGAGGTAACCCCATGCGAAACCGACCGATGAAACCGCGTCGCGGCGGTCGGGGCTGGCGATGTCGTTTAAGAAGGCGTTATAGAAAACGATGGACGCGCCAACGCTGAAATTGGCGATGAGAAACAAACCGCCGCCGAACAGGTAGTGATCGCCCTGGAGAAAGTAGAGGCCGAGCGTCGCTAACGATCCGGTGTAGGCGAACAACATCATCAACTGCTTTTTCAGATTCGAGTAGTCGGAAATCGCGCCGAGCACCGGCAGAAAAAGCATCTGGCAGAAGACCGAGAGGGATACCACATAAGGGAAGAAAGCGTCGGGGCGGATTTGCAGGCCGAACGGATGAATGTAGCCGTCGGCATCCGCCGCCGCTTCGGCGATGCTCGTCAGGTACGGTCCCATAAAGACGGTGACGACCGTTGTATAGAAAGCCGAGTTGGCCCAGTCGTAGATGTACCAGCCGAACAGCTCGCGGCGGTCGTTAACGGGAGGTGCGCTCATAATGGCTTGTTGGCTTCGCTTTCTTGAGAGGCTTGACTGCGCAAAGACACGCGCAGCATAAGCCATCGCCGCGCGCTATAGCAAGCACACGGGCGCGGTTGGCAATCATCCACTAACCTTTTTCTGCGTCGCTGTCTCTATACTTATGAAGGCCGCCGCCTGGGGCGAGGGCCGGGAGTGCGCATGGCAAAGCACAGGACCGAACCGCCAGATGAAGTGCTGGTGGTCGCCGCTATTCTGGGCGACCTCGAAGCCTTCGACGAGCTGGCGACGCGCTATCGCGCCGCGGTCATGCGTGTCGCGCAGGCCATCGTCGGTCGCGACGATGGCGAAGACGTGGCGCAGGACGCCCTGCTGCTCGCCTTCAAAGCGCTGCCGTCAATCGAAGACCCGACGCGCTTTGCGGCGTGGCTGGCGATCATCACGCGTCATCGCGCCTTCCGTTTTAACAAGCAGCAGCGCGCCCACCAGACGGGCCGCGTCGAGCTGGATGAATTTTTGCTCGGTCAGCTTGGCGCGCTCAGCGAGCCGATCCTTGCTGACGATGACGAAGAGTTGAGCCGGGCCATCGAAAACCTACCGGCAGATTACGCGATGGCGCTGCGGCTGCGCTTCCTCGACGAGATGCCGCTCAAGCGCATCGCGGCTTTCTTAAACGTGCCGGTTTCGACCGTCAAGTGGCGCGTGCATCGCGGCAAGCAATTGCTGCGCGAACAGGTTGAATTACTAAGAAGAGGTGAGCCATGGAAAGAGATCGAGAAGTGACTAAGCTGACGAACGTGTTGCGGCGCATCGCGCGGGCCGCGTGGTATGCCGCCTGGAACCGGGCCGAAGCGGACGCGGCGCGCTTCTGCGCTTTGCAGTACAACCGTGTGCTGGCGCGGCTCGAAACCATCGAGCCTGCCGTCAAGCCGCTCTTTGCGCCATTGCCGGAATCGGCATCGCCGCAGGTGATACGCATGGCGGCGAGCGAGCTGGCGGCTTTCTTTGACGACGAAGCGGCGGGTGAACATCACGAAGGGCACGAGCGGCATGGCCAGCGACAGCGCCGGCATGGTTGTCGCCCGCGTGTGGTGGTCGGGGTGATGCCGTTAGATCGCTGCTAGAGCGGTTTTCAATCGGAAGTAGCGCCATCTATCAGATTGCGCTACATGGCAGCCGCGAGATTGATCTTTTGACAAGAGGTGAAGTATGGAACGAGACAAAGAACTGGCAAAGCTGGTCAACGTCTTGCGTCGCACATCGCGCATGGCGTTGCAGTCGGAATGGACGGGCAGCGCCGCTGACGCGGCGCGCTTCTGTGTTGATCAATATAACCGCGTGCTGGCGCGGCTGAAAGAGATGGATACGGACGTTGGCACGGTATTCGAGCCGCTCGCAGCAGACAGCTCGCTGACGGTTGCGGCTATGGCCTGCCGGCAACTGGCGGCTTATTACGAAGACGAAGTCGGCTCGGCGGGCTGGGGCGAGTGGAAAGGCGTCTGGGGCGATCCGCGCTACGGCGCGTGGGCGGATAAGAAAGCCTTCAAGGAGTTCTGGAGCCGCTCGGCGCGCGAGATTGAAGACTTCGGCGAGTTCATCCGCGAAAACATCGAAGAGTGGGTGAAGCAGTACAAAAGCCGCCAGCCTGCCGCAGAGCCTGCCGATCGCTCGACCAGCCGCATTGATCCCGATGAAACGAAGCGGCAGTAAGCGGAATCACAGACCGGGTGCCGGCTATGACGCGGCACCCGCGACGCGCTCGCCGATGGCCTGATGCAATTCGGCCAGCAGCTCGTCGCGGGTGAAGTTGCCTTTTTGAATGATGCGCGTTGTGCCGGTGTCGAGCGCCCGCCGCTCTTCGTGCGACAGGTCGCGCGCCGTCAGCAGAATGATCGGCGTGTCGCGCCACTCGGCGTTGACGTGCAGGCGGTGGACGACCTCGAAGCCGTCCATCTCCGGCAGCATCAGATCGAGTATGATGGCGTCGGGCCGATTCTGCGAGATGATCTCTAGCGCCGCGCGCCCATCGCGCGCCGTCTCGACTTCGTAACCGCTATCTTCGAGAATCGCCTCGACCAGCGCCAGCGCATCATCGTCGTCTTCGACGATCAGCACACGGCCCGCTTGCCTTAGCATATCGCGCTCAACCGCCGCGACCAGTGGCTCGCGCTCCAGCGGTTTTAAGAGAAAGACGGTCGCGCCCGCCTGACGCGCCGCCGCTTCAAGGCTCGCATCTGTCGCGGCGGCGATGATGACGCGTGATGGCTGTGTGCGCTCGGCGTTGTCGCGCCTAATCGTTGCGAGCAGATGGATGCCATCTTCAAGCTGCTCGAGATCAACGACGATGACCGCCGGCTGTGCCAGCCGCGCAATCTCAGCGCCGCGCTCACCGTCGTCGGTCGCCGCTACCGAGTAACCGATTTCAGCCAGATACTTCTTCGTCAGGTAGAGCGACGCCGGGTCGCTGGCCACGACCAGCGCGGTGCGCTCAGGATCGGCTAATGCCGGCCCGTCGTCTGCGACAATGGCGCGGCCTTCAATCGCAATCGGCAATGTAATCGCGAACACAGAGCCTTCGCCGACGCGGCTGCTCACTTGAATCTCGCCGCCGAGCAGCTCGACCAGCCGGCGGGTGATGGCCAATCCCAATCCTGTGCCGCTGTGAGCGCTATGCGCGGCGCGGCCCACCTGGCGAAACTCTTCGAATATCTTCGGCAGGTCGCTTTCGCTGATGCCCGGCCCTGTATCGCTGACGCTGATGCGTATGCGGTCAGCGGCGGCGCGCTCGGCGCGGACATTGACTTCGCCGGCGGCGGTGAACTTCAAAGCGTTCGACAGCAGGTTGATGAGCGCCTGTTGCAGCTTGGTGCGGTCGGTCTTGAGCGTCGGCAGGTGGTCTTCAACCGAAACGTTAAGCTGAACGGGGCGGCTCTCCTTCAGCGGCTCGACGACGGTGACGGCGCGCTCGATGATGTCACGGACATCCGCCGCTTCGGCGTAAACTTCCATGCGCCCGGCTTCCATCTTCGACAGGTCGAGCACGTTGTTAATCAGCTCAAGCAGATTGCGGGCGTTGCGCGAGACGCGTTCGAGATTGCTGCGATGGCGCTCTTGCAATTGCAGCGAGCGGTCGTCGAGAAGCAGCGAGGTGAAGCCGATGATAGCATTCATCGGTGTGCGCAGTTCGTGCGACATGTTCGCCACCAGCCGTGCGCGTGTGTGAGTCTCGGCGTTCAGACGGCGGTTCTGCTCGGCGAAAACACGGTTGCGCTGTTCAAGGTCGGCGCGGGCGCGCTCGCTGGCTTCAACGCGGGTGCGCAAGCCGTTGGCGTTCTCTTCGAGCCGTGAGGCAATCAATTCGAAGCGCTCGATAGCGTTTTGCAATTCATGATTGACCTGCGCCATCGCCGCGTTCTCCTGCTCAAGGTCGAGCGAGCGCGCGTTCAGGCGGGCGATCTCCTCTTCAAGCTCGGCGGAGCGGGCGCGCGAGCGTTCGAGCTGGGTTTCCAACTCGACAGCGCGCGGCCTGAGCTGCGCCGCTTCGAGAGCGAACTCAGTGTTGCGGACTTCAAGCTGGTCGTGCGTGTCGCTGAGCGCCGCGTGTTGCCGTTGCAACTCGGCCAGCGCCTCGCGGTCGGCGCTCGCACCGCGCAACTGTTCGACGAGCGCGGCCTGCTCTTGTTCCAACTCCTGAATGCGCCGGCGCGCCTCGGCGCGCTCTTGCTCTAGCTTTGCCGTCAACGCTTCGACGCGCTTCTCCAGATCGGCGGCGCGTGACACAGAGGAGGCATGCTTCTCTGTCATCTCGTCGGCGCGCAGTTGCAGCCGCGTGTTCTCCTGATAGATTTCGTCGTTGTGCTGCGCCTGCTCGGCGCGCAGCCCTTCAAGCTCGGCGCGCAGTCGCGCATGGCCGTCATCAGCGCGCCGTCGGTCGCCGCGCAACTCTTCGATCTCGCTTTCAAGCTCGACGACGCGCGCCGCAAGCTGTGCGCGCTGCTGCTCGTGGCGCTCGCGGGCGTCTTCGGCGAGGCGCAGAGTGCGCTCCAGCTCAAGAATGCCATCGGCTGTGACCTGCTGCTCTTTGCAGACCCGCTCGTAGGGGTCGGTGAGCGCCGCGTGCTGCTCGCGCAGTTGCGCGTGGTCGCTCTCAAGTTGTGCCGAGGTCGCAAGCCGGGCCTGAAGCTGTTCGACTTCGCGGTCGCGCTCGCCGAGTTGCTGGTTGAGCGATTCATGTTGCTGGCTGAGCGATTCGTGTTGCTGGCTGAGCGATTCGCATTGCTGGTTGAATTCGGCGACGCTAACGGTCAGCTCGTCGGCGCGCTCCTTGAGCCGTGCGTTCTCTTCTTCGAGCCGACCAGCGCGGTCACCTAGAGCGGCCAGCCCGTCGGCGGTCTGTTGCTCGCGCTCCTGCTGTGCCTGGTCACGTTCCTGCTGTGCCTGATCGAACGCCTCGGCCTGTTCGCGCAATTCCTGATTCTGTTCTTGAAGCTCGGCCAGTCGCCGCGTGCTGATTTCGTTATCGTGCCACAGCGATTCGCGCTCGACCTGAAGCTGTCCGACCAGCCGCGTCAGTTGCGCGACCGCGTCTTCAAGCTCAAGCGTGCGTTCGCGGGCAGCTTCTTGAAGCGTGCCGACGCTGGCGCTCTCGCGGTCGAGGCGAGTGCGCAGGCTGTCGCAGCGCGATTGCAATTCGGCGACGCGGATGGCGGCGACCGCTGCCGGCGCCAGCTCTTCCAGCGCCCGCAATTCGTCTTGATGAAATGGGCGGTGATGAAACAGGCCGATCAGTCCGACCGTGCCGTTGAGGCCACGTAGCGGGTAGAGCGCGTAGGTGTCGAGCGCGTCCTGGCGATGGCTGCGCTGCAAGCCGAAGAGCTTGTCGCCGGCGCCGCGCGGGTCGCTGAAGTCGGCGACGCCGCCGCGCGAGATCATCGAAGCATTGAGGACGGCAAGCGGAATGCGCGGGAATTCTTTTGTCATTTCGCCGCCGCTTACCGCCGCCAGGTGCAGACACATCTGGCGGTTGGTGCAGGCATCGGCCAGTGGGCAGTGGTTGCAGATGTCGCCGCGTTTGACGACCCAGACCTTGCACACCGGCACGCCGCTTTCGGCAACTACGGCTTCGGCGACGAGGCCCAGAGCGCTGTCCAGGTTCGAGCCGCGCCCGACTTCGTCAAGAATTCGCCTGATTCTGTATTCGCTTGCTATTTGCATCTGGTTGTTCGAGTGGGGCGATCTATTGGACTATCGGGGGCTCGTGATGTGCCAGTCGGAATTGTAAACTCAACATCGCAGAGCGTCAATTATCTTATTTCACCAGCATCGTGGCCACGGCAAATTGATTTTTGCCGTGGCCCGCTTGCTTATTGCTTCATCGCTTCGATCAGTATCTGCGCCACCTCCGGGCGCGAGAACTCGCGGGGCGGCATTTCACCAGCGGCAAGCAACTGGCGCACCTTCGTTCCCGATAGCGTCACATGCTCGGCGGAGTCGTGCGGGCAAGTCTTGTTCGACGCCATCGCGTCGCAACGCCGGCAGTAAAACGAATGGTCGAAGAACATCGGCGTGATGGCCAGAGCTTCGTCGTCGAACTCGTTGAAAATGTAATGTGCATCATAGGTGCCGTAGTAGTTGCCGACGCCCGCATGATCGCGCCCGACGATGAAGTGTGTGCAGCCATAGTTCTTGCGGATGATGGCGTGAAAGACGGCTTCGCGCGGCCCGGCGTAACGCATCGCTGCCGGGTTGACCGCCAGCATCGTCCGCGTGCGCGGGAAGTAATGCTCCAGCATCGCCTCGTAACATTGCATGCGAACGTCTGCCGGAATGTCATCCGACTTGGTCTCGCCAACCAGCGGGTGCAGCAGCAAGCCGTCAACGACTTCGAGCGCGCACTTGATGATGTACTCGTGGGCGCGGTGAATCGGGTTGCGGGTTTGAAAGGCGACGACGCGGTGCCAGCCTTTTTTCTTGAACGCCTCGCGCGTCTGCTGCGGGTCGAAGCGATAAGCGGGAAATTGCGGATTGCGCGGGCGGTTGAGCAGGCTGATCTTGCCGCCCAAGAGCCAGTCGCCTTGCTCGTAGAGCGCCGCGACACCGGGGTGCGCGGTTTCGGTTGTCAGGTAGACGCGCTCGGCCTCGCGCTGCTTGTCGTAGCGGTATTTTTGTTCGAGATGAAGCACGCCAAGCAGATGATCATCGCTGGCATAGAGCGCCACGTCGTGGCCTTCTTTGATTGTCGCGGCGAGGTCGTCGGCGGCGGAAAGGGTGATCGGTATCGTCCACGGCAGGCCCGAAGCCAGGTGCTTGTTGCCGCGCACGGCGATGTAATCGTCTTCGCACATGAAGCCTTCGAGCGGGCTGAAGGCGCCGTTGGCGACCATTTCAAGGTCAGAGATTTCGCGCGCCCTCAAGGTCAGGCGCGGCATGGCGGGGGCGCGTTCGAGCAAGGTTTCGCGCTCGACGCCGGTAAGCTCACGATTGATGAGCCGCCCGCCATGTGCCGGTATGATGTCCATTAATGGTTTCCCTCACAGATAAAAATTGCCTCATCGAATAAGTCGCCGTCGCTTAGTAAGCTTTCTGAGATACGAAACAAGCTATAAACGATAGGCGACCGCCGCGCCGGCTGTCAACGCAGGCGGTCGTGGCAGTCGTTCAATGGGGGTTGATTACCAGATCGTTGTGATACTTGAACGGCTCGCTGATTAGGTAAGACAGCAACAGCTTGCCGAGATCGCCGTCGTCGCCGTTGCCGCAGAAGCGACGACTTAGTGGCTGGCCGTCGCTTCGTTGTAAAGCTTCTGAATGAAGTCGGGCGGGTCGGGCTCGGCCTTTAAAGTCTGCTTCATGCCTTTGCCATAGGCCCAGCGGTGCAGCCACGACACCCCCCACGGGCCGGCATAGGTGTCGGGCAAGCGATAGGCCGGGTCTTCGAGCGCGCGCGCCAGTGTGACAAATTTATAGCCGCGCTTCTCGAACATCCGCGCTACGCCGTCAAAGTAATCGGCGTTCAACTCGTTGGCATGGAGCAGCAGAACATGGCGCACCGGTGAGCCGACGACTTCCATCGACAGCTTCTCGAAAAAGTCGACCATCGTCTGCATGTGCTCAAGGTAAGCTTTGCTTGTGCGCTCGACAAGCGCCGCGTCGTTGCGCTCTCTGGCTTTCACATAAACCGTGTTGAACATATAGTCGGCGTCGTCAAAGGTCACCGGCGCGACCGTGTAGCCGTGCTCAGCGAGGAACTTCTCAAACGCCGCGCGGGCTTCAAGCGTCGGGCCGGTGCGTAGAAAGGGATGGCGGAAATAGCGTAGCTTCAGCCCACGGCGCTCCATCAGCATGCGGGTGATGGTTTCACCGCGTATCAGGTCTTCTTCAAAGGCGGCGAGCGGCGTCGTTTGCAGCGACGGGTGCGAATAGGTGTGATTGCCAAGCTCAAGTCCATTGTCGAGCCAAAGCTTAAGAATCGCGACGCGCTCATCCATTTCGCCCAGACGGTAGAGCTTGCGCTCGTTGACGAAGGCGACCACAGGGATGTTGTGCGCCTTGATCACCCCAAGCAGCTTGATGGTCATGGCGCGCAGCCGCTTCAAGTCAATATCAGGCCCGTTCAGCGGCAGGTCATCGAAGGTCACGCAAACCTCTTTCGGTATAGCCGGCGCGGACCTTTCCTGTGCGACCGATGTCGCACCGACGGTGAGCAGCAGAGCGAGAGCAAGCGCGGATCGCTTCATCAGGTTCATATTTTTATTTCTCCTTTCAGTCTGTGAATATGTCAGTCGCGGGTCAAACGTCAAGCCCGCGCATCATGCCTCAACGCGCCGGGCTATAGCTGGCGCGGCCTGCGCGGCTCTGCTAAAACTGTGTTAATGGCACAAGACGGCAAAGCGCTAGGGACTTACTTGCAATCGCATCAGGCAGAGATGCTCGATTTCGCTCGCTGGCTCGTCGAGCAGGAATCCATGTCGCGTGATGCAAAGGCCACGGCGCGCATTGCCGAAAACTTTGGCGACAAGTTGAGCGAGCTTGGCGCGGCGGTCGAATTGCTCGCCGACCCGAAGTTCGGCGCGAGCGTCCTTGCGCGTTTCGACTTCACGGGTGGTCAGGCCGCAGACGACAAACAACTAATGATCGTCGGCCATCTCGATACCGTGTGGCCGGCAGGGACTTTGGCAGCGCGCCCGTTCCGCGTCGAAGATGGGCGGGCTTATGGGCCGGGCATCTTCGACATGAAAGCCGGTGTAACCATCGCTACGTTTGCGCTGCGCGCCATCAAAGCGCTGGGCCGTAGGACGCAACGGCGCATCGCTATGCTAATGACCTGCGATGAAGAGACCGGCAGCCACTTCTCACGTCCGTTTATCGAAGATGAGGCACGCAGCAGCAGCGCGGCGCTAGTGCTAGAGCCGCCGATCCCCGGCGGCGCGGTGAAGACGGCGCGCAAAGGCGTCGGCGAATTTGAGCTGGTGGTGCGCGGCAAGCCGGCCCACGCCGGCAACGATCCGCGCGCCGGCGTCAGCGCCATCACAGAGATGGCGCATCAGGTTCTCGCCATCAATAACTTGATCGATTACCCGCGCGGCACGACGCTCAACGTCGGCGTCGTGCATGGCGGCGTGCTATCGAATGTCATCGCCGCCGAAGCGCGCGCCGCGGTTGATATGCGCTTTACAGAAATGGAAGAAGGTCACCGCATCGAACAGGCCATGCAACGGCTCAAGCCTGTGCTCGACGGCGCGCGGCTCGAAGTGCGCGGCGGCATCAACCGCCCGCCGCTGGTGCGCACGCCGGAGATCGCCGCGTTGTTTGCGCAAGCACGCGAGCTGGCTACGGAAGTCGGCTATGACCTGACGGAAGGCGCGGTGGGCGGCGGCTCGGATGGCAACTTCATCGCGGCTCTGGGTGTGCCGGTACTCGACGGCCTCGGCGTAGATGGTGCCGGCGCGCACGCCGAGCATGAGCATATTTTGATTGATGACATGGTACGCCGCGCCACATTGCTGGCGCGCTTGATCGAGACGATTTAATGCGCGCCGGCCGGCGGATCGCGGCGCAGTTGTTGGTAGACGGCGACGACCCGCCGGCGAGTTTCTTCAAACGTCCCTGAGCTGTCTATCTCGTAATCGGCATAGCGGCGCTTCTCTTCCGAAGTCATCTGCGCGGCAACGCGCCGTTCAGCATCTCCGCGGCTGATCTGATTGCGCGCCATCAAGCGAGCGATCTGCGTTTCGCGGTCACAGTAAACAACGATCAATTTATCGAAGCGCTTGTAGCCGCCCGATTCGATCATCAGCGCGGCGTCGATGATGGCGATACCGTCGGGGTGTTGCGCTTCGGCTTCGGCGAGCAAACGGTTCTGCGCTTCGATGACGCGCGGGTGGACGATCTCGTTCAGACGGCGGCGGCGTTCGGGGTCGGCAAAGACGATAGGGCCGAGCCGGTTGCGGTCGATGTGACCATCGGCGCCGAGAATCGCTTTCCCAAACTCGTTGACCAGATCGAAATAGGCCGGCTGGCTCGGCTCCATCACCGAATGCGCGACCTTATCGGCGTCAAAGACGACGCAGCCTAGCTCGGCAAGCACCGATACGACGAAGCTCTTACCGACAGCGATGCTACCCGTGAGTCCGACTTTAAGCATAATGATGAATGAGAAATGATGAATGATGAACTGAAGAGACAAAGGCAGCCGGATTATCTATAGACAATCCCCTGCCTTTATTCATCATTCATCGTTCGTCGTTCATCATTTCCTATTATTCCCAGCGCTCGCCGATCTCGTGCTTGATCGCCGTCAGTTTGTCGAGCGCCGTCTTGCCGCCAAACTTCGAGACGATCTGATCGTCCATGTCATCGGCGGCGCGCGCGATGGCGGCCACCGAAGCATATAGCTCGACGCGATCCATACCATCGCCGAGGATGGTGTGCGACAAAACAACGGCTCCCTTGCCGCCTTCGTCAATCGCCAGGCCGAAGCCGCCCAACATCAATCGAAGGTTGTAGGTCAGCAGGTGACGCATCAGCGCCTCGGTGACCTCGACATCTATGACGACGTAGGAGAAGACCTCGACGCCGGCCTGCTTCTCGCCAATCGGAAAGGCCCGCACGTAGACGAACGTCGAGCCTTCCTGCAAGGCCAGTGTGTCGCCCATCACCGTGATGTTCACCTCGCCGAAGATCGCGTGCAGGTAGTCGCGCGCCCGGTCATAGGCTTGCTTGTGCGCTTCGCTTTTAAATTCCATAAGCCGGAAGATAGCAAGAAGTGATCGCCCGCGACTCAAGGCACTTCAGGTTGTCACGTCGCCGACACCGCGCACCACCTGCACCGTGTCGCCGGCAATGCGAACGGCGACACCGAGGCGACCGCTGTTCCGATCAAGGTGCAGTTGCGCAAAGGGGATGATGATCGCCTCTTGTAACATGCGTTCGAGTTGCGCCAGGCTCTTGCGCTCGACGGCCAGCCGCTCGCTGAAATATGCCGCGAGCCGCGCATCCATTTCGAGGCGCACCGGCTGCGCCGCTTCGAGCCGCGCTCGCAGGGCTTCGAGCCGCTCGCCGATGATCTGCTCGGTCGCCTCGCGGTCGAGTACCTGGAACTCGATCACTTCGTCTACGGTCGCCGCCAGTGATTCAACAAGCCCAAAGCTGCGCTCTCTGAGCTGGAGGCCGCCGGTCGCCGCTCGCAGGTTGCCGGTAAGGCGATGCTCGCCGCTTTCGCCGTTCGGACGAAAGCCGAGTGGCGCGGTCTTGTGTTGCTCGCTCAACTGCGAGCGCGTCATCACGACGGTGGTGTTCGACAGCGAAATCTCGGTGCCCGTCGTGTCGGTGAAGCGCCCGTGCTCGAAGGCTTCGCCAAGAAACTGCTGAACGACGGCGTGCGCCAGATCAACGTTGCGAAAGTAGAGCACCGAATGCGGGCTATCTTCTGCCGCCTTCGCCAGCAAGCCGCGCTCGCCGTGACCGGCATAACCCGGCTCGGCGCCGATGAGCCGCGACAGCGAATGCGATTCGGTGTACTGGCTCAGGTCGAAGGCGGTGATCTTTTGTGATGAGCCATACAAAAACTTGGCGAGCGCCGTGGCCAGCTCGTGCTTGCCGACGCCTTCGGGGCCGACGAAGAGAAAGACGCCGTCGGGCCGCTCCGGCCTCAGCTCAAGGCCGAGCTTGGCGATGCGCGCGACACGCGCCACATCGCGGGCGGCACGCGCTTGGCCGGGCACCGCCGCGTGCAGAAAGGCTTCCAGTTGCTCAAGCCGCTCCGCAGGGTCTTTGTCCATGATCTCCAGCGGCAGGCCGGTCATCTCCGACAGCGTCTCGGTGACCGCGTCGCGGCTGACGCGCTCAAGGCCGGCAAACGACGCTTTAGCCGCCGCCTTGTCGAGCAGATCGAAGGCTTTGTCGGGAAAGCTGCGGGTGTAGAGAAAACGCTCGGCCTGGTCAACGATGAGCGCGATCACCTCGTCATCAATGCGCACGTCGTGGTAGCTCTCGAACGCCGCTCGCGACTCTAACAAGATGCGGCGCGTCTCTTCGGGCGAGGGCTCTTCGACGGTGATGTTGCTGAAGCGGCGGGCCAGCGCTTCGTCGCGGGCGATGTACTTATAATACTCCGAGAGCGTCGTTGCGCCGATGCAAGTGATGTCGCCTTTCGAGAGCGCCGACTTTAATAGATTAGCCACATCGCCAGTGCCGCCTGAGCCGCCGGCATTCAACAGCGTGTGAATCTCGTCGAAGAAAAGAATTACATCGCCCGCCCGTTTCACTTCTTCAAGCAGTTGCTTCAGACGCTCTTCGATGTCGCCGGTGAACTTCGCATCGGCCAGCAGCTTCAGGCGCGAGACTTCGAGAATGCGTTTGCCGCGCAAGCGCTGCGGGACGCGGCCTTCGCACAAGCGGCCCGCGACCGCACTGACCAGGGCGCTTTTGCCGACGCCCGGCTTGCCAATGAGCAGCGGATTGTTCTTGAGCTTGCGGCAGAGCGTTTCCAGCACCGCCGTCATCTCGCGCTCGCGCCCGACGAATGGATGTAAGGATGCGTCTTCAGCCTCTTCGGCGAGATCCGCGCAGTAATCCTTGAGCGCGCCGACGAGCGCCCGCCGCTTCAGCGGCCCGGTGAGCGGCGCAACTTGATGGGACACGCCCTCTTGAGAGGGCGCGGCATTCTGAGCTGGCGCTGCCTGAGCCGGCGCTGCTTCGCCAAGCGCCTCGCGAACCTGTTGGCTGGCGAGGGCCGCGCGTAAGAGATGTTCGGACGCCGCCGTTTCTTGACCTTCGGCGCGAGCCATCTGGCCAGCGGCAGATAGTACAGCCTGTGTGTCTTTCGTTACCGTAAGCGATTCTGAGGCGAGCGGAAAGCGTTCGAGCAAAACTGCGGTGGCCGACCTCAACAGGCTCGCCGACCGGGCATCCGACGCCGGCGCATCGCTGAGCAGCGCGACGAGCAAATGGAGCGGCGACAGGACGCCGCCGCGCGCCCGTGCAAGTTGCCGGGCACGCTCGAAGGCATCACGTGCCCCGGCGTCGAGCAGGTTGAGAAGCTGTTCTTTTTGCATGCCTACGGGCGAGCCGCTGAACAAAAGTTTGGCGCGATGCCGATCAATTGGCGTCGCCGGCTTCTATCTTTCGCGGCTGTCCTGACAGCCTAGCCTGCCTGTGGTTGCGGGTCAATGTCGATTATTGAATGGTCTCGGAGCTGACGGGCGGCGGCTGGTTCACATCCATGATCGTAAGCCATTGTTCGGCGTACAGCGTCGAATTGATGAGCGTTTGCACGACGTAATCGCCGGCCACGGGAAAGGCGATATTGGCAAACATGGTGACGTTGTCGGCATAACCGCCCGGCGGAATCTCGAAGGCCGAGGGCTGCGAAACGGCAATCGGTTGTGTGCGGTCGGGCGTCAGGATGCGAACTTCGGAGAGGTACTGCCCGCCCCCCGACCAGTGGTTGAGGATGACCAGCTTCAAGACGTTGATCGGCAGTTGCGGCACCTGTATGGCGTAGAAGACGCCGATGAGGCTGAGCTTCTGGCCGATCTCAAGCCGCACGTCTTCGCAAAGAATCGTGTAGTGCAGTTTCAACTGCGTCGCGCTCTCTTGCCCTGTCATCGCTGCCCTCGCTTTCGCCTACCAGCTTAACACCCGCCGCGCCGGCCTGCCATGCCGGTGCCGGACGAAGCGCGCCCTCGGCATCAAATAAGAAAGCCGCGCCGCGAGGCATATCGATATGAATCGCGGCGCGGCTGTTGGGCGCGCGCCCGCGCCTCAAGCGACGCGGACGCCGGTTCGGTTTTGAAAATGATTACTAGCGCCGGCTACGATAGCCTTCTTCGTAGCCGCGGCGGAAGCCTTCGCGGTAAGCCTGGCGATAGGTGTCGCGGTCGCCATACTCTGAACGCCAGCCGCTCTGCGCATCGCGGTAGCGCGAATCTCTATCGTAACTGGAACCACGCCGGCGCGAGGCGTCGTCCTGGCCCTGGCGCAGGCCGTCGCGATAGCCGGCTTCTTGCGCAAGCCGGGTAATCTCGTTGCGGTCGTAGCGGCCATTGCGGTTGTTGTCGCGGTTGTTGTCTCGCCAATCGCGGCCACGGTCGTCACGGCGCCCGTTATACCAGTCATCCTGGTCATAGCGGTCATCGTTGTAAACGTCTTTCAATCTGCCGCCGAGCGCCCGCTCGACATCCGTGCGCGTGTAGCGCCGCTCGCGGTTATGCGTGAAATCTTCGTAGGCCAACTCGAACCCACGGCGATAGGCGCTGCGGTAATCGTCGCGATAGCCCATCACCACCAGATAGCCGTTGGTGTCGTTGCGATAGCCGGCGATGTCTCTGATGCTGCGGCGACCGCCGTTCTGCATGTTGTCGCGCACCTCGCTGTAGCCGGTGTGATAGCCGAGCTTCAAGGCATAATCCCGCACACGGTCTCTCGACCAACTGCCATTCTGGCCGTAACGACTATCATTACGATAGCGATCATCCTGATAATTACGGTCCTGCGCCAGCGCCGCTCCGCTCAGCAGCACGCCGATCATCAGCGACAGCGCAGCACCGCTCACCACTCTCCTCAATGAACTGAATCTCATCGTTGTCCTCCCTCCCGGCCTCGCCAGGATCAGTTTTCTGTTTACCCTCTGGATTGATTACAAGCCGTGTGCCAAAGGCGGCTTGCTAATGATGGGTCATTTATCAGGGCCTTTTTCGAGTTTTTGCCCCTTTTGCCAGAGCCTCGAAATCAAGCGCAGCAAATTCGAACACCAATTGCGAGGCAGTGCAGACGAAATGGGATGAGGGGCTAGGGACTAGGGACTAGCAGAGAAGACGATCTGTTCTTTACTAATTCCTGGCCCCTAGTCCCTAGCCCCTAGCCCCTAGCCTCTCCTATTCCACGACGGCGAGCACTTGATTGGCGGTCACGGTTGCGCCTTCGCTGACGCGCACCTCGGTGACGCGCCCGGCCTTTGGCGATTTGATTTCGTTCTGCATCTTCATGGCTTCGACGACGACGACGCCCTGGCCGGCGGCCACTTCATCGCCGGCGGCGCACAGCACGCGCACCACTTTGCCCGGCATCGGCGCGGTGAGCTTCTGCTGGCCTTCGACGCCTTGATCTGCCGCCGCGCGCCGATGCTTGCGGTCAATGACCTGCGCTTGAAAAGTGCGGTCACGCAGCCGGACGCGCAGGCCGTCGCCCTCTCCCCAGACACGCGCTTCGTATACGTCGTCACTCGTGAATAGCAAGTACGCCCCGTCCTCGGGGCGCACGACATCGATCTCGTAGCGGCGCTCGCCGACGGACGCCGTCACATGGCCGTCGCGCTCTTCAAGCTCGACCGTCACCTGCCGGCCATTGATTTCGGTTTCGTACTTCATCGTCGCTGATTGAGTCTGCCGTAGAGCTTCCAGCGGCTCTCGGTCGCGTGGCGCCCGGGCGCTTCGATTCGAGCGGCACTGGATCGCGCTTCAAGAATGGCCGCAATGGCGGCGATGTCTTCGAGCCGTCGCGCTGACTCGTCTTCGGCCTGCATCTGTCCACTAGCCGTATTGTTCAGGAAGCGGTCAATGAAGCCTGTGTCAAAATCGCCGCGCCGGAACTGGTCGTCATTGACCACAGCGCGAAAGAAGGGAAGCGTCGTGTGGATGCCTTCGACGGTGTACTCGTCGAGCACCCGCGCCAGCCGCGCGATTGCCGCCGCTCGCGTTTCGGCCCAGACGCAGAGCTTCGCCAGCAGCGGGTCGTAATAGATCGGCACTTCCCATCCGGCGTAGCTGCCGCTGTCATAGCGCACGCCGGGGCCGGCGGGCGTCGTCATTCGGGTGATGCGACCGGGGCTCGGCAGAAAGTTGTTCTGCGGGTCTTCGGCATAGATGCGGCACTCGATAGCGGCGCCGCGCATCACGATGTCGTTTTGTGAGAAAGATAACTTTTCGCCCGCCGCAACGCGGATCTGTTCGTGAACCAGGTCGTGGCCCGTCACCAGCTCGGTCACCGGATGTTCGACCTGCAAGCGCGTGTTCATTTCGAGGAAGTAGAAGTTGTGCTGCGGGTCAACAAGAAACTCGATGGTGCCGGCGTTGTAATAACCGGCGCGGCGAGCGATCTCGACCGCCGCTTCACCCATGCGCCGGCGCAAGTCTTCGTCAACCACCGGCGAAGGACATTCTTCGATCACCTTCTGATGCCGCCGCTGCAACGAGCATTCGCGCTCGCCGAGGTAAACGAGGTTGCCGAAGCGGTCGCCAATCAATTGAATCTCGATGTGGCGCGGGCGCTCGATGAATTTTTCGATGTAGACCGCCGAGTCTTTGAAGCTGGCGGCGGCTTCCGATTGGGCTCGCTCAAGGGCGCCGGCCATCTCTTCGCGCGAGCGCACCAATCGCATGCCGCGCCCGCCGCCGCCCGCCGCCGCTTTGAGCATCACCGGGTAGCCAATCGCTTCGGCACTCACCAATGCTTCTTCGACCGAGCCCAGCGCTTCAGTGGTGCCGGGGACGACCGTAGCGCCGGCGGCACGGGCCGCCTGTCGGGCGCTGGTCTTTGATCCCATCAACTGCATGGCCGAGGCCGGCGGCCCGACCAGCACGAGGCCCGCCGCTTCGACGGCGTGCGCGAATTCGGCATTCTCGGAAAGGAAGCCATAGCCGGGGTGAATTGCCTCGGCCCCAGAGCGCCGCGCCGCGTCAATGATCTTGTCTATGCGCAGGTAGCTTTCGGCGGAAGGCGGCGGGCCGATGTGGATGGCCTGGTCGGCGACGCGGACATGGAGCGCCGCGCGGTCGGCATCCGAGTAGACCGCCACGGGCGAGATGCCCATCTCGCGGCAACCGCGCGCGATGCGCACGGCGATCTCCCCGCGGTTGGCGATCAGCAGCTTCTTAAACATAAAGCGGATGAGCAGCGGGTGTGGGCAGCGCGCCTGAAAAAGAGAAAGGCGAAATCGAGAGCCACCTCACTTCAACGCACGGCGCTTGCGGTGGCTTGATCCATTTCGCCTGATAAGTTCACCCGCTAGCGATCGGATGACGTGCGGACTGCCGGCAGTTTTTTGATCTCGGCGTTAGTGAAGAAGACGCCGTCGCGCATGATGATGTCGTCGTCTGTGCCTTCGATGCCGTCAGCGCCCGCCGAGCGCAGCTCAAAGGTGTTGTACTGAATCGGCGCTTTGCCCAGCGCGCGAGGATCGTCGTTTCTCGCCAGCGCTTCTGGATAGCTCTGGTAACGGATCGCCTTCTCCCAGTAATCCCCCGGCATCGCCTCGCTCAGCACTTTCTTCAGGTCGTCGGTGTTTTTCGGATAAGAGCCGGTCGTTAGTTTGTAGTCTTCGAGGATAGCCGCAACATGGTGCATGGCGGCTTCGGTGGCGGCGACGCGGCGGACGCGGTAATTCTCAAGGGCGCGCGGAACGCGGCTGACTCCGTATGTCGCCATGCCGATCATACCGACGAGCGCCAGCCCGAGCGTCACCATTGCGACGCGCCGCCCGCCGTAATCTGCCGGGTCGCGCTTCTCCAATCGCCAGGCGCGCATCGCAAGCCACGCCGGCACCAGCGCCAGCGGCGCTAACCATTTCGTCAGGATGGCGGTTAAAGCGATGGCCAGTGCGAGCAGCAACAATGCCGTCATCGCCGGGCCGTAGTGGCGAATCCGGGCCGGCGTTTCGTCGAGCGGCACACCGACAAAGCGCGCCCCGCAGGGGCAGGCTTCGGCCTCGATACGGATGTCATCACCGCAACACGGGCACATCATGAGCGGCGCTGCTGTCTTCGCTTGAACCGTAGAATTTGACCTCAAAATCGTCTCCTCAACTGAGAACTCGAACTCAATTCTGCACTGAATAATCTGCGCTCACCAGGCTGTCGGCTTCGAGCTTGGCCTGAGCCGCTTTGACGGCGGCGCGATCCGTTTCGCGCAGTTCCCGCCACGTATGATAAATGCGATGCACTACCGTCCAGTGTGACAGCACCGCCAGCACCCACAGCACCTGCGGCATCTTGTGCAGGAAGGGGCTGGTGGTCGGGCCGACTTCCGTAAGCGAGGCGATGATCAACAGCACGACGCGTTCGGGCCGCTCAAGAAAACCGACCTTGCAGGCGATGTCGAGAGATTCGGCGCGCGCCCGCGAATAGCTGATCATCACCGAGCCGACGAGCGCCAGCCCGGTCAGCGTCACTAGCAGCGTCGAGTGGCCGCCCGCGGGGCGCGCGTAATAGACCATGATGCCGACGAAAACGATGATGTCGGAGTAACGGTCAATCACCGAATCGAAGAAGGCTCCGAAGCGCGTCACTCGCCCGCGCAGCCGCGCCACCTGACCGTCGAACATGTCAAAGATGTTGGCGAGGATCATCAGTAACCCCGCCTTGAAAAACATCCCGTAGCCGAAGAGCACGCCGCAGCCGATGTTCATCAACAGGCCGAGAAAGGTCAGCACGTTGGGGTTGATGTGGCTGCGCGCCAGCCCGCGCACCATCGCGTCAATCACTCGTTTGCCGCCTGCTCCGATGGCTTCGCTGATCATCTGTCGGCCCCCAACTTTCGGCCTCACCGCGCGCGCGAAGCGACACTATGTCAAACGCTTGCGCCCATTGTCAAGATCGCCGCCGCCTGGCTTTAGATGCGCGCCGCGGCTCGGCGCTGCGCGCGATTTGCGGCCATTGCGGTAGGAGGCTGCCGGCTCATGCTTCGTCATGAATTGTCGTCACGCGAATGACCTCAAAGCGCCGCCTGCCGCTCGGCGTCGTGATGTCTACCTCGTCGCCTTCGCGCTTGCCCATCAGGCCGCGGCCAATCGGCGAAGTGGTCGAAATCTTATTCTGCGCAAAGTCCGAGTCTTCGGCCATCACCAGCTTGTAGGTCACCTCTTCGCTGCTGTCGAGGTCGTAGAGGAGGAGCGTCGAGCCATAAGCGGCGCGATCCGTCGGCAGCCGCGACATGTCAATCATTGACAGGTCGGCCAGCCGCTTGCGCAAGTTGGCAATGCGGGCGCGCACGTAATCCTGGCGGTTGCGCGCCGCCTCGTACTCGGCATTCTCCGACAGGTCGCCCATGGCGACGGCTTTCTTCAGCTCCTGCGGAATCTCTGTCCGCAACTCTGCCTCTAGCTGGCGAAGCTCTTCTTGAATCTTGCGTTTGATTTCTTCCGGCATAGACAAACAATCCAGTCTGCGTTTTCGCGCCTCTCCATGTGAAAGTGTGAATGCGCGCGATTACCTGCGCGGTAATGGCGAATGGTCATGTCGCCACGGGCGGCGGTAGATGTTGATATGCGGCTGATCCATTCCCCGATAGTGTATACGGCCCGGCCCCGGCTCACAAGCACGATATGAAGCGCGTCTCGGAGGCGTGGCCGGCCGGGTTCTGACGGTCGCGTGGCATCGTGACGTTGATCTTCAGACCGCCTATCAATCGCTCAATTCTGATCGTTCCTATTTATTGCCAGCGTATAATCTCTAGAGTATAATCCCGTTGCCGCTAAAAATGCCCGTAGGCAAGGAGAGCTGTGGGAGGCCCAGCCTTATGATCAGGTGCAACAACTGTGGGACGAACAATCTTGACGGGAGCGACTACTGCGATGAGTGCGGCATGAAGCTCGACCTCGTCCCGCAGTCACGCGGTCGGCAATCATTCTTCCAGCCGCCAAGCGCCGTCGCGAGCGAACCGCCGCCGCCCAACACCAACGAAGGGCCGCCGATTGCGCCGCCGTCGTTTACCACCTCGACGAGCATTCCGAAGCCGGCCATGCCGGCACGCGAGCGCCGCGCCGAGCCGCGCCGCGCCGAGCCGCCGGCGCCGTCTTCGGGCAATCATGCGAATCGCCGACCGAGCGCCACCGACGAGCGCGCCGCTTATAATCCGAACGCGCCCGGCGCGCCTTACGCGCCGCCGCCTGAGCCGCCGCGCGCCGGCCAGACCTATGCGCTGACCTCGCGCGGGCGCACGGACGAGATGCTTCCCGATGGCAACAACTCGGCGCTGATGGATAACCCGCGAGTGACGGCGCGGCTGCTGATCGAGCGCGGCGGACGCGTCGGGCGCGAGTTCGCCATCACCGGTATTGAAACCAACATCGGGCGCTGGGACGCCGACAGCGGCATCTTCCCCGACATCGATCTCGACGAAGACGACCCGGAAGCAAAAATCTCGCGCCGCCATGCGCGCATCATCAATCATAACGGACAATACTTCATCGAAGACCTGGGCTCGACCAACGGCACCTTTGTCAATCGCGGTCGGCGGCTGCTCCCTGGCAAGCGGCAGATGTTACAAAACGGCGATGAGATCATCGTCGGCAAGACGTTCTTGAAGTTTCAAGTACTCAGATAGTGCTCAGATAAGGTCTCTGGTTCCCTTGGCTGGAGATGGGCTTCGCGCACGGGCGGTTCCTGGCTCAGGCGCTGACCGCGAGCGATATGCTCGACACGACCAGAAGCGAGAAGCCAGGGGCCGGGAACCCGTAGTATGTTTTGCCCCGAATGCGGCAATCTGGTTCACGAGGAGGAGTCCGATTGTCGTGTGTGCGGCGCTCGACAGGATTCGACGCCGCTTGCGCCAAAGGCGATTATCCTGGAAGCGCGCAGCGGACGCAATGACGACATGCCTGATTCTAAAAAACCCAAGCATGCGGCGACGCATCAACTAGAGCCGGGCACGCTCCTGCTCGACCGTTACCTTATCGTGCAGCGCGTCGGCGGCGGCGGCATGGGATCGGTCTATCAGGCGAAAGACAAGCGCCTCGCCGACCGTCTCTGCGCTGTCAAAGAGATGATCGAGATGTTTGCCGATCAGAACCAGCGCGCCAAGGCCGTCGAAGATTTCAAGCGCGAAGCCGAAGTCCTGGCGCAGCTCGATCACCCGTCAATCCCAACGGTCTTTGATTACTTCATCGAAGGCGGGCGCTACTACCTGGTGATGCGCTGGATCGGCGGCGGCGATCTCGCCGAGCAGATGCGCGTGCGTCACGGCATCGTCGAAGAGGCAGCGGTCACCAAATGGGCAGTACAGATCTGTGACGTGATGCACTACATCCACTCGCAGAAGCCGCCCATCATCTATCGCGACCTGAAGCCGGCCAATCTCATGATTGACGACAAATCGGGCCGCGTCATGCTGGTAGACTTTGGCATCGCCCGCGTCGTCCGGCCCACGGAAAAAGGCGTCACCGCCATTGGCACGATGGGCTATGCGCCGCCGGAGCTGTTTGCCGGCAAAGTCGAGCCGCGCTCGGACATCTACAGCCTCGGCGCGACCATGTTTCATATGCTGACGGGCTCGGACCCGCAGGACAATCCGCTATTGATCTTCGACTTCAGCAAGAACCCGCGCCCGCGCCAGATCAACCCGAATATCACGCCGGAGATGGAGAACCTATTGATGCGCGCCGTGGCGCACAAGCCCGAAGATCGGCATGCCTCGGCGCTCGACTTCATGCGCTCACTAGAAGGGCACAGCACACATCTCGAAAGCCGTCCGCGACCCGAGCCGCGTGCGTCGAACAACTATGCGCGTCCGTCGAACCCCGCCGCCGTCGCGCCGCCCATCATTCAGCGCGAAGTGAGGCCGAATCACTCGACGCCGGCCTCGGGCGCCGCAGGCGGCGCTGCCTCGGCAGCCGGCCAGGATTGGGTCTTCTGCGGCCACTGCGGCGAAAAGATCGGCGCCGAAGACGTCTATTGCGCGCACTGCGGCAACCGCCAACCGTCGGCGGATGGCGCCGCAGGCGGCACAGGGATGACCGCCGAGCCACGCGTCACCGCTCAGCTCGTCGTCGTCAGCACCGGCGATATGGTCAAGCCCTTCTCCTTTGTCATCAACAAAGAGAGCGTGTTGATCGGGCGCACAGACCCACACACCGGCATCTTCCCTGAAATCGACCTCACGATGCATGACCCCGAGACCAAGGTGTCACGCCGCCACGCGCGCATCTACCGCGCCGGGGAGCAATTTATGATCGAGGACCTGGGCTCGGTCAATGGCACCATCGTCAACTCCAGCGGCGGCTCAATCCGCCTCAACGTCAAGCAACCGCGCGTGCTTACGCCGGAAGACGAACTGCGGCTCGGCGGAACCGTTTTGAAATTCACGCTCAGCTAAGGTAACTTAGTCAGTGGCCAGAAAAAGGTTCCTGGCCACTGTCTTATGCAGAAATTCTGTCCATACTGTGGCAAGCCCCTGACCGAGCGGTCAAAATTCTGCCCTTCGTGTGGCAAGGCGACACCGCCGCGGGAAGCGCCTGCTGCCGTTGCGGTCAACGAGCGCGCCGCACAACCAGCAAACGCGCCGCCTGCCGACCGCCCGCGCCCGCGACCCGTAGTCGTCGGTGCGACTGGCCGCGCCGACGGTCAGCGCCGCAGGGTTGCGCCGCCGACCTATGCCTTCATCGGCTCGCTTGAGACGGCAGGGTTCGGCCTGCGCTACGGCGCCTGGATGTTCGATTTTCTGATCTCGCTCATCGCCATCATGGTCTTCACATTCGTCATCACGGCGGTGAGCAAGCAATCGGTCGTCGGCTCGAACAAGGACTTGCTGAGCGTCGCCGGGCTGACCCTGTTGTTATTCGTTTTAAATTTCGTCGTGCTGGCCGGGATCACCGGACAGACCGCCGGCATGCGTATTCTCGGCATCTACATTGTGCGCGAGAGTGGCAAACCATTCACCATTAAACAGGCGGCGCTGCGTCACTTGCTCGGCTACCCGCTATCGATGGCGGTCTTCTTTCTTGGCTTCCTCTGGATGCTTTGGGACCCGCGCCAGCAGGGCTGGCACGACAAGCTGGCGCGCACCATCGTCGTCATGTCGAAATGAGAAGAAGTCAGTATTCAGGAGTCAGAAGTCAGAATAAAAGCCGTGGCGCGAGAAGCGTACTCACTGCCGCCGCCTTCCTTTTCCATTCTGTTTTCTGAATACTGAATACGGACTCCCGGTGTTCTATGTCTACCTTTATCATCCGCCCCAAAGATTTCGAGCCGTCGTCGGTCAAGCTCGACCGCATGAAGCTGACCATTGGGCGCTCGTCGCGCAACGATATCTGCATCAGCGATCCGTTCGCCTCGCGCCTGCACGCCGAGTTGCGCCGCGAAGGCGATCACGTTCTGCTGGTTGACAACGGCAGCGCCAACGGCACCTTCCTCAACGGCCAGCGCGTCAGCGGCACCGTGCGCCTGGAGCCCGGCGATTTGATCCGCATCGGCGAGACCGAGATCGAGTTCAAATCCGAAGAGCAAGACATGATGTCAGGGGCGACCGTCTTTTTATCCGGCCCGGTCGGTGCGCTGCCTGCCGACACCATCACCTCGCCCATCGCCTCGCGCTCGACTAGCGACTTGCTCTCATCGATCAAGTCGGGGCAGATTGCCGAAGACATTCGCCCGCACGCCAATATGCGCACGCAACTGACGCCTGAAGCCGCCACACAGGGGCGCGACCTGCTGAGCATCGTCTCACAGGTCGGCATCGCGTTGTTGCCGCGCACCACGCTCGAAGACACTTTGAAATTAACCGTGGACCTGGTCTTTCAGGCGATTCCGGCAGAACGCGGCTTCCTGTTCTTGAAAGAAGCGGGCGACATCGTCTGCAAGATAGCGCGTGGCGCGCACGCCGCCGCCTTGCCGACCGCTTCGCAGGTGCAGATCAGCCGCTCGATCACCAGCAAAGTGATCGGCGAGGGCGCCTCGGTGCTGACTTCAGACGCCATGCACGACCCGCGCTTTCAGGCGCAGCAGTCGGTGGTGCTGTCGCAGATTCGCTCGGTTATGGCGGTGCCGCTGGCCTCGGGCGAAGAAATTTTCGGCATGATCTATGTGGACAATCCCTTCCACAACCGCTTCCGCGAAGAAGACCTCAAGGTGCTGACGACCATCGCCTCAGTCGCTTCGATCAAGATCGAGCACGAGCGCTTGATCGAAGAGCGCATGGAGAAGCGGCGCATGGAAGAAGAGCTGAAGGTCGCTTCCGAGATTCAACTACGCTTGCAGCCGGTCGCGCCGCCGAAGATTGATGGCTGGGACATGACCGGCGTGTCGTTCCCGTGCCGCGAGATCGGCGGCGATTATTACGATTTCATCCAGTGCAAAAACGACCCGTGTTTGACCGTCGCCGTAGGCGACGTATCGGGCAAAGGCACCGGCGCGGCGCTATTGATGTCGTCGCTGCACGCAGCGGTGCGGGCGCAGGCGCAGACGCGGCGCTCGATCAGCGAGGTGATGGCCGAGATCAACGAATACATCTTCGAGAACTCGCCGTCGAATAAATTCCTGACCCTGTTTTATGGCACGATCAACCCGGAGAGCGGCGAGCTGAAGTATTCAAACGGCGGCCACAACCCGCCAATGCTGGTGCGCGCCACCGGCGAAGTGCTGCGCCTCGACAAAGGCGGGTTGCCGATCGGCATGATGAAGGGGATGATTTATCAGGAAGACTCGGCCTGCTTTAATCTCGGCGACGTACTGGTGATCTACAGCGACGGCATCACCGAGTCGGTGAATGAGCAGGACGAAGAGTTCGAAGAAGATCGCTTGATCGAAGTCGTGCGCCACAATCTCAGCCGCTCGGCCTCAGGCATCCGCGACCGCATTGATGAAGCCCTATCGCGTTTCGTCGGCACGATGGCGCCGGTAGATGACATGACACTGATGATCATCAAGCGCAACGCCTGATGATCGGTTGCGGAGACTAGCGTTGGATAAGAGGTTCAGCCTGCCGATGGCGCGGCGTTGGTAAACTCGACGCACTTCGGGTCGCGCGGTCCGCGGTCATCGAACTCTGCTCCGTCCGCCAGCGCATGGTGATCGGGCGGCAGCCCATGTTCAATCATCGCCGCGAAATACTCGTCAATCTGCTTGAAGATTTCCTCAATCGTCTGCGAATGAAAGACGCGCTCGCGCAGCCGCGCACCGCCCGCCAGGCCGTGCGTGAAATAGCCGCACATCTGCTTGAGCTTGCCGGCGAGGGCACGCTCGTGCAACTCATCTTTCAGTAATTCATAATACCTGTGCAGCACCTGCTGCTTTTCACCGAGCGTCGGTTGATGGGGGCGCTCGCCGCGCATTAGCTCGGCGGTCTGGCGAAAGATCCACGGATCGGCAATTGCGCCGCGCCCGATCATCACCGCATCAACGCCGCTCTCTTCGAGCCGCGCCACCGCCTGCTCCGCCGTCACCACATCGCCGCAGCCGACTACGGGGATCGATACGGCGCGCTTGACGGCAGTGATGATCTCCCAGTTGGCGCGACCGCTGTAGCCCTGAGTGCGCGTGCGCCCGTGGATGGCCAGCATCTCGCCGCCGCAATCTTCGACCAGCCGCGCCACTTCGACGGCGTTAATCGAGCTGTCGTCCCAGCCGGTGCGAATCTTCATGGTCAGCGGAATCGAGATCGCGCGCCGCACCCGGCGCAGGATTTTTTCAAGCTGCGGTAGGTCGCGCAACAAGGACGAGCCGCCGCCGCCGTTGGTGACCTTGCGCGCCGGGCAACCGCAGTTGATGTCAACGATGTCGGCGCCGCTCTCTTCGATAATCTCGGCGGCCATCGCCATGCGCTCTTCGTCGTGGCCGAAGATCTGAATCGACAGCGGGCGCTCTTCGGGTAAGAAACGCATCATGCGATGCGTCCGCATGTTGCCGCGCGTCAGCCCTTCGACCGAGATAAACTCGGTGACGATCAAGCCGACGCCGCCAAGCTCTTTAATCAAGCGGCGGAACGACGAATCGGTGACCCCGGCCATTGGCGCGAGCACCAGGTTGGGCTTGATCTCTATGGTTCCGATCTTAAATTTTCCGGTCGCGCTCATAAGCAAAAAGTTTAGCACAAATCCCGCGACGGACGCCGCTATCTATTGGTCTCGTAATAAGCGCAGTACTCGACCAGGCAGCACTGTTCGCAGGCGGGTTGCTGCGGGCGGCAGACGCGGCGACCATGGCGAATCAAGTTGACGTGAACTTCATAGTAGCGGTCGGCGGGAATCATGGCGGTCATCAAACGGTGGGCTTCCTCGTCCGAGCAGCGCTCGGGGATCAGCGCCAGACGCCGCGCGATGCGAAAGATGTGCGTATCTATGGGAAAGATGGGACGATCACAGGCGAACAATAGAGTGCAGGCGACAGTTTTTGGGCCAACGCCTTTGAAGCTCGAAAGGAAAGCGACGGCTTCGTCAAGCGGCGCGCTACGGAGAAAGCCGAGGTCGAGCGAGCCGCGCCGCTCATAAATTTCGTTGAGCAGCCACTTGATGCGGAGCGATTTCTGTTTTGCCAGACCGCCGGAGCGAATGGCGGCTTCGATTGAGGTGACGCGCGCGCGCCGCGCCGCTTCCCAGTTGGGGAACTTCTGTTTAAGGCTGGCAAAAGCGCGCTGGCTGTTGGCATTTGTGGTTGATTGCGAAAGGATGGTTTCGATCAGCACATCGAGCGGATCGAGCCCGCCTTCACATTCGGGCACGCCGTAGACCGCTTTAAGATTTTGAATGACGTAGCCGAGGCTTTCGGGCACTTCACTGACCACCTGCTTGTTCATCTTCCAAGTTCTATCAAAGCGCTGCTGAGCGCGCAACGTCGTTATAGTGAGGGCCGAGCGGTTAATAGAAAAGAGAGCAGTTGATAGAAATTGGCTGTGGTTGACACCGCAAGCGCCGGTTTGCGATAATCCTGCTTTGACAATTCAGCACTGACTCACAGCAGTGCCGTCTAAGCGCCCGTAGCTCAGTTGGATAGAGCGTTTGGCTACGAACCAAAAGGTCGCACGTTCGAGTCGTGCCGGGCGCATTTTAGATTCAATAGTTAAGGCCACTATCGCAGTGGCCTTTGCTGTTGGCGGACACAATGGCGGACGCATTGAACTAAAATCGGGCGGCAGGAGCATGACGCGCCGCTACTCCCCGCTTTGGTCAACTCTACTGCTAATAACTTCACGCTGAATGAAGTCTCAGCCGACAAGGGTTACTCAAGTCTTGATAACCATGAGACGATTGCCGCTACTGGCGCGACTCCTTACATAGCTTCTGAAATTACGCAGCGGCTAGAAAGTCTTTGCCAAAAGGGAGTTGATCAGGAATCGGCTGGCAAAATAACTCACGCTTGAACGCATAGACACTCTGCTTGTGACTG